>JBEEKA010000295.1:0-9521 GCA_041168985.1 Pseudomonadota bacterium
GCGGATCAGCAGCGTGCCCGCCGCCGTATCCCAGGCCTTCAGGCCGATCTCGAAGAATCCGTCCGTGCGACCGGCCGCGACGTAGGCGAGGTCCAGCGAGGCTGCACCCGGGCGCCGCACGCCGGCCGCCGTCTGCATGACCGACTTCAGCATGCCCATGTAAGGGTCGAGGTGGTGCAGGTTCTCGCGATACGGGAACCCCGTGCCTATCAGCGCGCCCTGCAGCGTGCGCTGCTTGCTGACGCGCAGGCGGCGGTTTTCGAGGTAGGCGCCGCTGCCCCGCGAGGCGGTGAATATTTCCTGTCGCATCGGGTCGTAGATGACCGCGTGTTCGATCTGGTCCCGCACCTGGCAGGCGATGGACACGGCGAACTGGGGAAAGCCATGCATGAAGTTCGTCGTGCCATCGAGGGGATCGATGATCCACGTCGTGTCGGCATTGCCGAAGGCGCCGCTTTCCTCGGCGAGGAAGGCATGGTGCGGATAGGCCTGGCGCAGGATGCCGATGATCTCGGCCTCCGCGGCATGGTCGATGTTCGTGACGAAGTCGTTGAGACCTTTTGCGGTCGACTCGACGCCTTCGAAGCGTGACACGGCGCGGGCGATGGTTTCGCCCGCCTTGCGGGCCGCGCGCACGGCGGTATTGACGAATGGATGCATGGTAAAGAACCAAGGCCCGGCGAAGCGGGGATGGACGCTAGAATACCACCGATGACCCACATGCCGCCGCCGCCGATTTCCCTGCGTTTCGTGCTGATCGACACCAGCCATCCCGGCAATATCGGGGCGGTGGCGCGTGCCATGAAGAACATGGCGCTCGCGGACCTCGTGCTGGTCAACCCCAGGCAGTTCCCGGATGCCGAAGCCACGGCCCGGGCATCCGGGGCGGATGACGTGCTGGCGCGCGCGCGCGTCGTCCCGACGCTTGCGGAGGCCCTCGAAGGCTGTGGTTTCGTGATGGCCACGACGGCGCGCGAACGCGACCAGGTGTTCCGCGTGTACGAAGTCCGCGAGGCTGCGGTCCGGCTCGTCGACGAAGCCCGTTCGGCCGCACCGGCCGGACAGTCCGTGGCCGTGCTGTTTGGTACGGAGCGCTTCGGCCTGACGAATGAACAGCTGCAGTCGGCCCATGCACTGCTGCGCATCCCCGCCAATCCCGAGTACGAGTCGCTGAACATCGCGATGGCGGCACAGCTCATCGGTTACGAAATCCTCATGGCCCGACGGGGCGCGGCGGGTGCGCCATCCGTCCCGCGGGAAGTGCCGCTGGCAGAGGCCGCGGCGATGGAAAGGCTGTATGCCCATCTGCAGGAAGTCATGGACGAAGTCGACTTCCGCGACCGTACGGCAAGTGGCACGCACCTCATGAACCGCATCCGCCGCTTCCTGAACCGCGCGGAACTGGACGCGAACGAGGTGAATATCCTGCGCGGCTTCCTCACGGCCGTGCAGAACCGCCGGCGGATGGCCGGCTCGCCGCGGTGACGGGAAGCCCGATCTATCTCGATCACGCGGCGACCACGCCGGTCGACCCGCGCGTCGCGTCGCTCGTGTCCCGCCTGCTGGCGGCGCCTCCCGGAAATCCGGGTTCGAGCCACGCGCAGGGCCGGCGGGCGGCTGCGCTCGTCGAGGTGGCGCGGGCGCAGGTCGCCGCGCTGGTCGGCGCGTCGCCGGACCAGGTCGTCTTCACTTCCGGCGCTACGGAGGCCGACAACCTCGCGATCCTCGGACACATGCGGGGACTGCCCGTTTCGCGTCGTACCGGCGCGGAGGTCATCACCCTCGCCACCGAGCACAAGGCGGTCCTGACACCCGTGCGCAAGCTGGCGCGGGAAGGTTTCGCTTCCACGGTCCTGCTGCCTGGCCCGAATGGCCGCCTGCATCCCGGCCAGCTCGAGGCGGCGATGACCCCGGCGACGGCCCTCGTTTCCGTACTTCACGTCAACAACGAGACCGGGGTCGTGCAGGACATCGCGGCCATCGCCGCGCTGTGCACGTCACGCGGCATCGCCCTCCACGTGGACGCCGCGCAGTCGGCTGCCTGGCTCCCGCTGGACGGGACAGGTATCGACTATCTCTCGCTGAGTGCCCACAAGCTCGGCGGCCCCCCCGGCGTCGGTGCGCTCGTGGTGTCCCCCCGGCGACGCGGCACGCTCGAGCCGCTGCAGGTCGGCGGCGGTCAGGAACGCGGGCTGCGGGCCGGCACTGTCCCCGTGCCTCTCGTGGCCGGCTTCGGACTCGCCTGCGAACTGGTCCGCCAGGACCGCGATTCCGCGGCGCTGCGCGTGGCCGCGCTTCGGGACCGGCTGCAGGCTTCGCTCGAGGCGGCGCCCGGCGTGCTGTTCAATGGCGACCGCGATCACCGGTCGCCGGCGATCCTCAACCTGTCCTTCGAGGACGTCGAGGGCGAGGCGCTGGTCGGGGGCCTGCCGTCAGTCGCTGTTTCCACGGGCTCGGCCTGCGACTCCGCGACCGGTGAACCCTCCTTCGTGCTGCGGGCCCTGGGTCGGGACACGCAGCTGGCCCAGGCCTCGCTGAGATTCAGCCTGGGGCGGGGTACCACGGAATCCGAGATCGACCAGGCGGCCGCAGCTGTCCGGGCCACCCTCGCGCAGCTGCGCGCCCTGTCGCCGGGTCTGCCGCCGCCGGTGGCGGATTGGCGGGATGCCGGCGACGACATCCGGATCGGGGAGGCCGGCGCCGCACGGCTGGGCACCTGGGTTCGGATGCTGCTCTGCGTCCGTGAAGGGCGAATCGCCGAGGCGCGATTCCAGGCCTATGGCTGCCCCCACGTGCTCGCGGCCTGCGTACAGGTGGTTGCTGCACTGCGGGGTCAGCCCGCAGACGCGCCGCGGCCCGGGACGCCCGAGGCCTGGCGCGGGGCGGTTGATGCCCCGATTGAAAAGTTGGGACGCTTCCTCATTATCGAAGACGCACTTCGCAATACGATACCGACATGGCCATCCACCTGACCGATTCCGCCGCCGACCGTGTCCGCCAGTTCCTCGCAAACAGGGGCCATGGGCTGGGCCTGCGCCTGGGCGTGCGGAAGACCGGCTGCTCAGGCTTTGCCTACGTCATCAATTACGCGGACGAAGCGGCGCCCCAGGACCTGGTTTTCGAGGACCGGGGCGTCAAGGTCTTCGTGGATCCGGACAGCCTGCCCCTGATAGACGGCACGACCGTGGACTTCGTCCGACAGGGCCTGAACGAGGCATTCCGGTTCCAGAACCCCAATATCAAGGGGGAATGCGGCTGCGGCGAGAGCTTCAACGTCTGAAGGCCCGGCCATTGCTGCCCCGGAAAGGGTAGAATCAAGGGCTTTTCCTCAAGGTGGAGTCCTGTCCCATGGCGCTCGAGCGCACTTTTTCGATCGTTAAGCCCGATGGCGTTGCCCGCAACCTGATTGGCGAGGTCTACCGTCGTTTCGAGGCCGCCGGCCTCAAGATCGTCGCGTCAAAGCTGACGCAGCTGTCCAAGGCCGAAGCCGAAGGCTTCTACGCCGTCCACAAGGCACGTCCTTTCTTCAACGACCTCGTCGCCTACATGACGTCGGGCCCGGTGATGCTGCAGGTTCTGGAAGGCGAAAACGCCGTCCTGAAGAACCGCGAGATCATGGGCGCCACGGACCCGAAGAAGGCCGACAAGGGCACCATCCGCGCCGACCTCGCCGAGAGCATCGAGGCGAACACGGTCCACGGGTCCGACTCGCTCGAGAACGCCGCGATCGAGATCGCGTACTTCTTCGCGCAGACGGAGATCCACTCCCGCTGAAGCGGGCGTGAATCAAAGTGACCGAGTCACGCGTCAACCTGCTCGGCCTGACCCGTCCCGAGCTCGAGGCATGGATCCTCGAGCGCGGCGGAAAGGCTTTCCGCGCGCGCCAGTTGTTCAACTGGCTCTACAAGCGTGGCGTGACGGATTTCGACGCGATGACGGACCTGGCCAAGGCCTTCCGCGAACAGCTGAAGGCCGAGGCCTGCGTCACCCTGCCGGAGGTCGTTACCCGGCAGGATTCCGCGGATGGCACGGTGAAGTGGATGCTCCGCGCGGACAACGCGCAGGGCTTCGAGATGGTCTACATCCCGGACACGGATCGCGCCACGCTGTGCATCTCCTCGCAGGTCGGCTGCGCGATGGACTGCAGCTTCTGCTCGACGGCGCAGCAGGGTTTCAACCGCAACCTGACCGCGGCGGAAATCGTCGGGCAGGTGTTCCTCGCGCAGAAGGAACTCGGCTTCCAGGCCGGCGACGACCGCATGATCAGCAATATCGTGCTGATGGGCATGGGCGAGCCACTCGCCAATTTCCGCAACGTCGTGCCGGCCACGCGCATCCTGCTGGACGACCTCGGATTCGATTTTTCCCGCCGCCGGCTGACGCTGTCGACGAGCGGCCTCGTGCCGCAGATGTACAAACTCGCGGAAGAGAGCAATGTCGCGCTCGCCGTGTCGCTGCACGCGCCCGACGACGAGCTGCGCAGCCAGCTGGTGCCGATCAACAAGCGCCACAACATCGCCGAGCTGCTCGAGGCCTGCTGGCATTACATCGACGAGCAGAACGGCCGCAGCGTCACCTTCGAATACGTGATGCTCGATGGCGTCAATGATTCCCCCGCGCAGGCGCGCGCGCTCGCGCGGCTGCTGAAAGGCCATCCCGCCAAGGTGAACCTGATCCCCTTCAATCCCTTCCCCGGTTCGCCGTACCGCCGCTCTTCGCCCGCGGCCATAAAGGCCTTCCTTGACCAGGTGCTGAAGGGCGGCGTCATGGCGACGATCCGCCGCACGCGTGGCGACGATATCGACGCGGCCTGCGGCCAGCTGGTGGGCAAGGTCATCGACCGCACGACGGTGCGCCTCGGTTCCAAGCGCATCGGCGTCGTCGCCGAAGGCACGGAGGCCCGCGCATGAAGGCGGCCCTGCTTGCGGTGGCGCTGCTGGCGGGCGCTGCGCTGGCCGCCGAGTCGCCCAATCCGGAAGCTGCGCGGGCCAACGTCCAGCTGGGTGTGGCCTACATCCAGCAGGGCAACCTCGCCATCGCGAAGGAAAAGCTCGAGCGGGCGCTGAAGCAGGCGCCGCGCAGTGTCGACGTGCATACCAGCCTGGCCTTCCTCTACGAGCGGCTCGACAAGCAGCAGAAAGCCGAAGAGGAATACGAGATCGCGATGAAGCTCGCGCCGGGCAATTCCGACGTGCGCAACAACTACGCCGTGTTCCTCTGCGGCCATGGCAAGGTCGACAAGGCCCTGCTGCAGTTCGACCTGGCCGCGAAGGACCGCCTGTATTCGACGCCTTGGGCGGCACTGACGAATTCCGCGATCTGCCTGCGATCGGCGAAGCGGGGGGCGGAGGCAGTCCGACCGCTCGAGGAAGCCATCCGGAGCCGGCCAGACTATTCGCCCGCCGTGTACGAGCTGGCAGACCTGCAGCTTGAGCTCGGGGCCGCCGGTGTTGCAGGCCAGGTCGTGGATCGGTACCTGGCCATCGGACTTTCCGCCCCGGACGTCCTGCTCGCGGGAGCCCGGGCCGCGATGGCCCGCGAGGACAGGACCGCCGCGCAAGTCTATGTGCGGCGCCTGCGCCGGGACTTCCCTGACAGCGCGCAGACGCGCGCGTTACCGCAACTGCTGGGCGAGTGAAGCGGATGAAAGAGGACCTGACATTTCCCCAGGGCCCGTCGGGGCTCGGTGAACTGCTGAAGTCCGCGCGCGAGAAGTGCGGGACGACGCTGGCCGATGCCGCGGGCAAGCTGCGGGTCGATGTCTCGGTGCTGGAGGCGCTCGAGGACGAGCGCTTCCTCGATCTGGGGGCGCCGGTTTACGTGCGGGGGCACCTGCGCCGTTATGCGGAACTCCTGGGTGAGGCGCCGGATACCCTGCAGGCCCTGTATTCGGGCCATGCTTCCGCCGCGGTCCAGCCGGACCTGGCGCGCGCGGCGCGCATCATCGAAGGTCGTCCGGCACGGGTGCGCGGTTCCCGCGTCCGCCGCCGCCGGGGCAGGCGTCTGGCGCTGGTCGCGGGCCTCGTGGTGGTGGCGGCGATCCTCTGGTGGGGTTTCTTCGCGCAGGCGACACCCTGATTCAAAGCGGTTGAACGGATCTAACGTGGAAAACAAATTCCTGGTGCAGGCCGTCCGCGGCATGAACGATGTGCTGCCGTCTCAGATCGCGGGATGGGAGCGGCTCGAACGCGTCACCCGGGATCTCTTCGCGGCCTACGGCTATGAAGAAATGCGGCTGCCGATCGTCGAACACACGTCGCTGTTCAAGCGCGCGATCGGCGAGTACACGGACATCGTCGAAAAGGAGATGTATACCTTCACGGACTCCGGTGGCGACAGCCTGACGCTGCGCCCCGAGGCCACGGCGGGTATCGTGCGGGCCGCGATCACCAACGGCCTGCTGCGTGGCGCGCGCCTGAAGCTCTGGACGTCCGGACCGATGTTCCGTCATGAACGTCCGCAGAAGGGACGCTACCGTCAGTTCCACCAGATCGACGTCGAATCGATCGGCTTCGCCGGACCGGATATCGACGCCGAACTGATCGCGATGACGGCTCGGCTGTGGAAGCAGCTCGGCATCACGCGCGTGAAGCTCAAACTCAACTCACTCGGCACGAGCGAATCCCGGCGCGCGTACCGCGAGATCCTCGTGGCGTATTTCCGCCAGCACCTGTCGGTGCTGGACGCGGACAGCCTCCGTCGCCTCGAGGGCAACCCGCTGCGCATCCTGGACAGCAAGAACCCGGACATGCAGGCGGTGATCTCCGGCGCACCGCTGCTGACCGACCACCTCGATGCGGAGTCGCGCGACCACTTCGATACGCTCTGCGCGATGCTCACGGCCGCCGGCATCGAATATGTCGTCGATCCGCGCCTCGTCCGCGGCCTGGATTACTACTCCCGCACCGTTTTCGAATGGGTTACCGATGCGCTCGGTTCCCAGGACGCGATCTGCTCCGGCGGTCGTTACGACGGCCTCATCACGCAGCTTGGCGGGGAAGCGACGCCGGCGATCGGGTTCGCGATGGGCGTCGAGCGCGTCGTGGAGTTGCTTTCGCAGGTCGAGGAAGAGCCCGAGCCGCCTTCGGCAGACGTTTTTGTCGTGACCGTCGGCGAGCGTTCGCAGCGGGCCGCGCTGGGTATCGTCGAGCGGCTGCGCGATGCGATGCCCGACGTCACGCTCCACGTGAACCTGGGTGGCGGGAACCTGAAAAAGCAGTTCGCCCGAGCGGACAAGTCCGGTGCCCTCCTGGCCCTGGTGCTGGGCGAGGGCGAACTGGAACGCGGCGTGGCCGCATTGAAACCTTTGCGGCACGAGGCTGGTCAGAGCGAATGCCAGCTCGAGGACCTCGCAGACCGCATTCCGGCCCTGCTCGTCGAGCTGGCCGGTTCCATCGAAGAACTCTGACCCTAAGGACGCATCACCGTGGATCTGCTCGAAGAAGGCGAACAGTGGGAAGCACTCAAGGCCTGGTTCCGCGAGAACGGCCTGGCCATCGCGGCCGGGGCGCTGATAGGCATCTTCGCGCTGTTCGGCTGGCGCTGGTGGCAGTCGCGTGCTGAAACACAGAGCGTCGCGGCCAGCGAGGCCTACGAAGGCGTACTGTCGGGTACCGATGGCGCCGACCTCGAGAAGGCATTGAAGAACCTCGAGCAGTTCAAGGAGTCGCATTCCGGCTCGGCTTATGCGGCGCCGGCACAGCTCGCCATGGCGAAGCTCCATGTCGCCCGCAACGAACTCGACAAGGCCGCCGCGCAGTTGCGCGCGGTGGCCGACGGTGCGAAGGATCCGCAGTTGCGGGATGTCGCAACCCTTCGTCTCGCACGCGTGCAGATCGCGCAGGACAAGCCGGACGACGCGCTCAAGACGCTGGGCACGGCGGATCGCGGCGCTTTCCAGACTTATTTCGCCGAAATTCGCGGCGATGCGCTCCATGCCAAGGGCGACAACGCTGGCGCACTGCGCGAGTACGAAGCCGCAAGGACCTCGCGCGTCGCCGCGGGCGAAGGCGGGACAGGCGATTCGGACCTGCTCGACCTGAAGATCAACGACCTGAAGTCCGCGCAATGAGCCTTCGACCTGCCAACGGCCTTCCGCTCCGCGCACTGGCCGGCGTCTGCACGGCCCTGGTGCTGCTGGCTGGATGCAACAAGAACAACAAGGCCGAGCCACCCGCCTCGCTGGTCAGGATCCGCGAGACGGTTCGCGTCGAGAAGATCTGGAGTTCCGGCGTCGGAGGCGCGGCGCCCAATCTGCGGCTCGGACTTGGCGTCGCGACCGAAGGCGGCCGTGTTTATGCGGCCGGCCATGATGGCGATGTCGAGGCCTATTCCCTCGCCAACGGCAAGTCGCTCTGGCACACGAAGACGCGCGTGAAGATCGCGGGCGGTCCCGGTGCAGGCGAAGGCCTCGTCGTCGTGGGGGCCAGCTATGGCGACATCGTCGCGCTGGATGCCGCCACCGGTGCCCTGCGATGGAAGACCCGCCTCAACAGCGAAATCCTCTCCGCGCCTGCCATTGGTGGCGGCGTGGTTCTGCTGCGCGCCGTCGACGGGCGCCTCGTCGCGCTGTCGGCCGACAATGGCCGCCAGCTTTGGGCTGCCGAGCAGAACGTGCCGCGACTCTCGCTGCGCGGTGCAGCGGCGCCGACCATTGCGGGCGAGATGGCGATCTCCGGCTTCGACAACGGCCGCGTGATGGCCATCGGCCTGCGCGACGGCCAGACCGCCTGGGATGTCGCGGTGGCCCAGCCCAGCGGTCGTTCGGAACTGGAGCGGCTCGTCGATATCGATTCCGGCCTCAGCGTCGTGGGCGATGATGTCTATGCGGTGACCTACCAGGGCAAGGTGGCCCGGCTCGCCAGGGACTCCGGCCAGGTCTGGTGGTCGCGTGACATTTCCAGCTACCGCGGCCTCGCGACCGACGACGATGGCGTGTACGTGTCGACGTCAGAGGGCCAGCTCGTAAAGATCGGGCGGCGTACCGGCGTTGAACTCTGGCGCTCCGACACGCTGAAGAACCGCAGGCTGTCCGCCCCGGCCGTCATCGGCGGGCAGGTGGCCGTTGCCGACTTCCAGGGCATCGTCCACTTCTTCGATGCCAGCACGGGCACGCCATCGGCGCGCATCGGTGGTGGCGGATTCGGCAGCGTGCGTTTCCTCTCGGGTGGCGCGCGCGTCACCAGCCCGCCGGTGGTGGTCGGCGACGTGGTGCTGTTCATCAATGACAAGGGACAGGTCACGGCATACCGGGTTGCCGGGCCGCGTCGTCGCTGAACCCATCATGCTTCCTATCGTCGCGCTGGTTGGCAGGCCGAACGTCGGCAAGTCCACGCTGTTCAATACGCTGACGGGCACCCGCGACGCGATCGTCGCCGACGTGCCAGGCGTCACGCGGGACCGACAGTACGGGTACGGCAAGCTCGGGCCGGTGCCCTACATCGCGGTCGATACCGGCGGTGTCGTGGAAAACACCGTCACGGGCGTCGAAGCCCTCATGCGGCAGCAGACCGAACGCGCGA
>JBEEKA010000296.1:0-5762 GCA_041168985.1 Pseudomonadota bacterium
ATGTGCCACCCGGAAGCGGCCGAACGGGGGGCCGTTCCCGCACGACGGCACGAACACGCCTACCTGCGCTCCCCGGAGTGGCCCGCCCTGCTCGAACGCTGCCGAATCGAACTGGTCCGACCGGACCACCTCTGATCAGGATCCGGGCGAAAAGAGCCCCTGCTTCAGGTCCACGCGGCCTTTCTGCTCGAAAGGCAGGCTGCGAAACAGCAGGGACCTGAGCTCCACCCTGCCCGACATCCGGTACTCGAGCTGCCCGCCTTTCACGGCACCGCCGAGGATCCGCAGCACGGCACCGGCGCCGTTGGCGGTGACCGCCAGGTCGAAATCGGCCTCACCCCGCGCCGGCAGGACAAATTCCTTTTCCGATTCGCCATGCGCGAACCGCTCGCCTGCCACTTCCACGTCGCACTGGATGCCGCGGACGGGCAGGTCGACGCGATTCGGGTTGCGGGCGTGCAGCGTCACGCGCAGCGTCTGCTGCAGGAAGTCGCCCTTCAACATCTCGATGCGCGACACGCAGATTTCCGGCGCTTCAAGCTTGGGCGCCAGCGTCGCGCAGCCCTCCAGGGACACCGCGAACAGCCCGCAGGCCAACGCCCGCCGCGCCCTGTTCACGTGGCGAGTCTGCCGTACAGCGCATTCAGGTCGCGGTACTGCGCCGCCAGACCCGGCGTCAGGCAGTCCAGCGACATCCGCCAGATCCAGTTGCCGTTCACGGTTCCCGGCATGTTCAGGCGTGCATCCGTCCCGAGTCGCAGGATGTCCTGCATCGGCAGCACGGCCAGGCGGCCCACCGACCCCAGCGTCGCGCGCGTGAGGGCATCCGGGCCATCATCGTCCCAGAGGCCCAGGTAATCGGCGAGATGCCGCCGCGCACCCTCATCCAGCTGGGAATACCAGCCGACCGTCGTGTCGTTGTCGTGCGTACCCGTGTACACGACGGTGTCGAGGCCATGGTTGTGCGGCAAGTGCGGATTGTCCGCGCCTCCGCCGAAGGCGAACTGCAGGACGCGCATGCCCGGCATGCCGAAATCGCGGCGCAGGGCCTCGACATCCGGCGTGATGACGCCGAGATCCTCCGCCACGACCGGCAGGTCGGGAAACTCGCGGACCACGGCCTCGAGCATTTCCCGGCCCGCGGCATTCCGCCATTCGCCGTAGCGCGCCGTGGCCTCTCCCGCCGGCACCGACCAGTACGCGGCCAGGCCACGGAAGTGGTCGATGCGGAGCAGGTCGAACCGTTCCAGCTGACCGCCGATACGCTGCCGCCAGTAAGCGAAGCCGTCATGGCGCATGCGATCCCAGTCGTAGAGGGGATTGCCCCACAGCTGGCCATCCGCCGCGAAGTAATCCGGCGGCACGCCCGACACCGAATGGGGACGACCGCGATCATCGAGCTGGAACTGATCACGCTGCGCCCAGACCGACACGGAATCCGGCGCGACATAGATCGGCAGGTCGCCGAAAAGCCGGATGCCGCGCCACTGGGCATGGGCGCGCAATCGGCGCCACTGGTCATCGAACAGCCACTGTTCCCGCTTCACGCGATGGCATTGCGCCGCCAGCAGCATGCGGGCCTGCTCCAGCGCCTGCGGATCCCGGTCGCGCAACGGCTCCGGCCAGTCCCACCACGGCGAACCGTCGTTTGCGATGGCCAGCGCCTCGAACAGGGCGTAATCATCGAGCCAGTGCGCCTGGGCGCGGCAGTACGCCTCGAATGCGCCCTGCCCACCTTCCGGCTCCCTTGAAGGATCGATCAGGCGCGGATTCCCGGCATGGTCCGATCGCGCCCAGTAGGGCGAGCCTTCGGTACCCGTCGGACCCAGCGGCAGCATCTGCCAGACGGTGAAACCCGCCTCGGCGAGCCAGTCGATGAAGGCGAAGGCCGGCTCACCCAGCGCGCCGGCCTGCGAGCCACCCAGCAGCGAGGTCGGATGCAGCAGTACGCCGCAGCGACGACGGTCCAGTACGGGCAGTCGGATGGCGGTCACGCCTGTGTACGCCGCATGACGCCACCGGCCTCCGGTGCGCCACGGCCAACGGAAAGCGGCGTCGACAGCGCAGCCGGGGGTTCCAGTTTCAGCATGCTGTACAGGCTGGTGAGCTGGTGGCGGTACAGCCGGTCGAAGTCGGCCACGGCTTCCGGCGGATTGTAGTCACCGAACCACCAGAACCAGTCCGAACTCTCGCACTGTGCGAGCTGTCGGCTGACGGCATGGCGCTCACTGTCGGAGAGCCGCCCTTCCGCCAGCACGCGGTCATAGGCAAGCTTTGCGTCGCACAGCAGGTCCCAGCCGGCGTTCTTGGAAGGGTCGCCCATCCAGGTCGACAGGGTGCCATGCACCCAGCTGCCAGCGCGCACCTTGGGCAGGACATGGGGTTCCGCGCCCCGCGCACGGGCGTCGTCGACGTAAGCCGACAGCGTGGTGAGCTTCAGCCGCGGATGCTCCGCCAGCGCCCCGTACATCGCACTGAGGAACCAGTAGCCGTTGAACGGGTAGTACTCCCAGGCATTTTCGCCATCGAGCGCGACGAGCACGACGCGGCCGGGCACGCCCTCGGTCCGGTCCGCGAGGCGCTCGAGCTCGCCCATGAGGTGGCGGGCTGCGTCATCGCCGTGCCACTTGGAGTAAGTGAACCCGATCAGATCGGACACCTCGTCGTGCCGGAAGAAGCAATTGAGCCGTCCCGAAGCCGGACGATGCGCCTGGTTGAGGAGGCGTTCGTGATCCGCGCCATCCAGCGTCAGCGAGATACCGGACTCATCGAGCGCCCCGCGCAAGACCGCCGAACTGGATGCGATCCAATCGATTCCGGCATCCTCGATGACCTGCAGCGCACCGGCACTGATGGCGCCCTCCGAGGGCCAGCAGCCCCGGGGATCGCGCCCGAACACACGCCGGAAGACAGCCAGCGCTTCCTGCATGTGCCAGGCAGCGCGTTCGGCGCCGCCGGGATAGGCGGCGTGACGCGGCAGGGGCGAGTTCGGCTCGCATTCCCGTGCGGCATGGAAATCGAGGAGCAGCGGAAGGATCGGATGGCTGTACGGTGACACCGCGAGTTCGCAGCGTCCGGAATCCGCCAACCGACGGTACCGCGGCAACAGGCCGGCCAGCAGCTCGCCCACGAGCTCCAGCAGCACGCGCCGCTGCGCCGGACGGAACTGCCGGCCCTGCTCGACGAGCCGCGCGATGCGCTCGTCGTTGCGGCGGACCGTCTCGCCCATCCAGGCAAGGTGGTACCAGGCGCCGAGGTCGCGCAGGAACTGGTCGGAGGCATAGCCGATCTGCTCGGGCGTGCCGAGACTGACCGCAAGCTGCGCAAGTTCGGCGAAGTCCGGATATCGCTCGATGAGGTTGCGTCGGTCGGCGCGCAGGCAGGCCCGAAGCAGCGCGAGCCGGGTCTCCGGGTCGGTGGGCAGCGGGTCCTCCGACAGCAGTGCCAGCACGGGATCCGGGACCGGTTCGCCGTGGCGCAGATGCGCATCCACGCGCTCGGCCAGCTCCTCGAGCTGCTCCATCAACACGGGCGTGAAGTTCACCACGGCCCTCGCGCCCGCATGGGCCTCGAGGTGGGCCGCCATGTCCACGTAGTCCTTGATGGCGTGCAGGTATGTCCAGGGGAAAACATAGCGACCCGACAGCGCGTCACGGTAGTGCGGCTGGTGCATGTGCCAGAACAGGACGACGGGCAGTCGCGTATCAGTCACCGGCAGCACCCGATCAGGCCCGGGCTGGCGACGCTGCAACGAGCATCTCCGGCGTCACGAGCACGACACCCTTGGGCGTCACGTCGAAGCGCTGCCGATCCAGCTCGATGTCGATACCGATCTGCATGCCGTCGGGCACGTCGCAGTGCTCGTCGATGATGGCATTGCGGATCGTACAGTTCTTGCCCACGTGCACGCCCGGCATGATGACCGCCCGACTGATGCTGGTTCCCTCATCCACCCGCACGCTCGAGAACAGCAGCGATTCGCGCACCACGGCACCGGACACGATGGACCCGCCCGAGATGAGCGAATTGATGGCCATGCCGCGGCGGCCGTCCTCGTCGAGGACGAATTTCGCCGGCGGCTGCTGGACCTGGTAGGTCCAGATGGGCCATTCCTCGTCGTAGACGTTCAGTTCGGGCGCCACGTGCACGAGCTCGAGGTTGGCCTCGAAGAAGGCGTCTACGGTGCCGACGTCGCGCCAGTAGTTCTGCGCGCGCGTCTTCACGTTGCGGAACGGATAGGCGAAGACCTGCAGCGAATTGATGGCCTTCGGGATTATGTTCTTGCCGAAGTCATGCGACGAGGTCGGGTCGGCGGCGTCCTCGAGCAACATCCGCTCCAGCAGCGCGGTGTTGAAGACATAGATACCCATCGAAGCCAGCGCCACGTCCGAACGCCCCGGCATGGGCTCCGGTTCGCGCGGCTTCTCGGCGAACTTGGTGACGCGGTTCCACTCGGTGACCGACAGCACGCCCAACTCGCGGGCTTCGTCGATCGGCACCTCGACGACGCCCACGGTGATGTCGGCGCCCTTCTCGACGTGGTGGGCGATCATCGGACCGTAGTCCATCTTGTAGATGTGGTCGCCGGCCAGCACGAGCACGTGTTCCGGATGGTTCGCCCGGATGATGTCCAGGTTCTGGTACACGCTGTCGGCCGTGCCGCGGTACCACTCCTTGCCCACCTGCTGCTGGGCCGGCACGACGTCGATGAATTCGCCGAACTCGCCCCGCAGGTAGCTCCAGCCACGCTGCACGTGCTGGATCAGCGACTGGCCCTTGTACTGGGTCAGCAGGCAGATCTTGCGGATACCGGAGTTCACGCAGTTCGAGAGCACGAAATCGACGATGCGGAACTTGCCGCCGAATGGCGTCGCCGGTTTGCAGCGACTCACCGTCAACCCACGCAGGCGCTCGCCTCGCCCTCCCGCCATGATCATTGCCATGGTGCCGCCGGTAAGACGGCTGACATACCGACCGGAAGACTTTCGCGACCTGCTCATGGAATCACTCACCTGGTTGAGGGCATTGGGTATATTACTTGACTAGTCAAAAGTCGGGCCACATTGGCCGACAGAGGGCGCGCCACCGTGACCGCGAATGTATCGCCGCCGCATTTCGACAGTGTGGCGCTCCAGCGCCTTGCCGAAGGGCGTCACCATGATCCCCACAATATCCTCGGGTCGCATGAAAGGTCGGGAAAAAGAACTTTCCTTGCGTACCTGCCCGCCACCCGCGAGGCCCGGATCGAGGGTGGCCCCGCCCTGCAGCGCCTGCCCGGCAGCGACTTTTTCTGGTGTGCGGCCCCCGCCGGCGGCCTGGAGCGGCATCCCGCGCTTCTGCGCCTGCGCGACGACGGCATCGAGGAACGGCGCATCGACCCCTATGGCTTCCTGCCCTCCGTGGAGCAGGCGGACCTGGCGCTGTTCGGATCCGGGGGCCACGCGGAAGCCTGGAAGCTGCTGGGCGCCCACCCGGCGCACCTGGACGGCGTGGAAGGCGTGCGCTTCGCGGTCTGGGCCCCGAATGCCGAGCGCGTGAGCGTCGTAGGCCCGTTCTGCGAGTGGGATGGCCGCCGCCTTCCCATGCGGTCGATGGGTGGCAGCGGCGTATGGGAACTCTTCGTGCCCGGCCTCGCGACCGGAGAGGTCTACAAGTTCGAGATCCGCAACCGCGACACCGGTGGCGTGGAACTGAAGACGGACCCCTACGCCCGCGCCATGGAACTGCGCCCCTCGACGGCATCCCTCGTTTGCGGCGGGAGC
>JBEEKA010000297.1:0-2541 GCA_041168985.1 Pseudomonadota bacterium
ACAACGGTTCCGTGCTGGACGCAAGCTGGACCGGGCTGCGCCGTGCGTGGAGCGAAACCTCGCATCGCATGCGTCTGTTGCGTGACGACCCGGAAAGCGCTCGCGAGGAATTCGCCGCGCAGCTCGACGGCTCGGACCCAGGGCAGTCCTTCGTATTCAGTTTCGACGTGCAGGAAGACGTCGCGGCGCCGTACATCGCAACCGGCAGGCGCCCTCGCGTCGCCGTGCTGCGCGAACAGGGGGTGAACAGCCAGGTCGAGATGGCGGCCGTGCTCGATCGCGCCGGATTTGAACCGCACGACATCCACATGACCGACATCCTGTCCGGCCGCCGCCGGCTGGACGAGTTCCGCGGCCTCATCGCCTGCGGCGGTTTCTCGTATGGCGACGTGCTTGGCGCCGGCGAGGGATGGGCGAAGTCCATCCTGTTCCATGCCGATGCGCGTCAGGAGTTCGCGGCCTTCTTCGAGCGCCCGGATACGTTCACGCTCGGCGTCTGCAATGGCTGCCAGATGATGTCCGCGCTGAAGTCGCTGATCCCCGGCACCGACCATTGGCCGCGCTTCGTGCGCAATCGCGGCGAGCAGTTCGAAGGACGGTTCAGTCTTGTCGAAATCCTGGAGTCGCCTTCCGTGCTGCTGGAAGGCATGGCGGGTTCCCGATTCGCGGTGGCGGTTTCGCACGGCGAGGGGCGTGCCGAATTCGGCGATGCGGGACAGATCGATCGGCTGCATTCGGCCTCGCAGGTCGCTTTCCGTTATGTCGACCACAACGGCGGGATCGCCAGCCGCTACCCGGCGAATCCGAACGGCTCCCCGCAAGGTATCGCCGCCGTGACCAGCAACGACGGTCGCGTGCTGATCACCATGCCGCATCCCGAACGGTCGTGGCGCGTGGCGCAGAATTCCTGGCATCCGCCGATGGATGGCGAATTCAGCGGATGGATGCGCCTGTTCCGTAACGCGAGACGCTTCGTCGGCTGACCAGGGCCGGCGCAGCCCTCATCGGCTGCGCCAGAACTTCTCCATCTCGATGTACGTGAACGACGCCGACCAGGTGACGAGAACGAGCCCGGTCAGGGCTTCGGTGCCGGTCATGAAGCGCAGGGCACCTACGGGAACCATGTCGCCGAAGCCGACGGTCGTATACGTGACGGCCGACAGGTAGATCGAATCCATCAGGTTCGCGCCGTCTTCCATGCCGATGACATGGCCCGAACCCGGGATCATCATCAGCAGTCGGATGACGAAGCCGAACATCCAGATCTCGGTGATGTGCACGCCCAGCAGCGTGTAGATGCTGTAGAGGACCTTGCGCCGCTGCTGCAGGCCCTTGCTCCCCAGCCGGGTGGACAGCCAGATCAGGCACTCGTAGTGCACGAGGACGACCAGGGCCACCGTGAGGGCCGTCGCGCCCACGACCAGCAGGTTCGCATGCCAGTTGGCGTAGAGATGTTCCACGTCAGGGTTTCTCCGATAACGGCATCAGGGCGATGAGCCAGAGTCCGGCCAGCGTGCCCGCCGCGGCGAGCAGCAGGGCCCGGGAGATTCCGGCATGGTCCGCGACCAGCCCCCAGAAAGGACTACCGAAGGCCAGACAGCCGTAGAAGACCGACGAGAACAGGGCCATGCCGCGGCCGCGCATCGAATCGCTGACGGCGAACTGCGCGGCGACGTTCAGCGACGAGAAGTTGGCGAGCCAGGACACGCCCGCGACAAGACTCGCGAGCATGCCCAGGACAGGGACGTCCAGCAGCGCATAACCCGCCATGGCAGCGGCCGTGCCGACGGTGCCCACCCGTACGACACCATCAAGGCCGCCCCGTGCCCTGAGGCGGGGAAGCAGGAATGCGCCGCCCACCGCACCCACGCCGATGCAGCCGACGAGGATGCCGAAGAGCGGCGCGCCGCCACCCAGTCGCTCGCGCGCGATGAGGGGCATCAGGGCCCAGTAGGCGCTCGCGAAGAAATAGAACGCTGCCGATCGCAGCAGGCTCCGCTGCAGGGGCTTGTTGCTGCGGGCCTGGTCCAGGCCCTGGAGCAGGGCCTTGCCGAACCCGCCATCCGCCGCGCCGGGTCGGGCCTGAGGCCCCGGCTTCCAGGCCAGCAGTGCGAGGATCACCGCGATGAAGCTGGCTGCGTTGGCGAGAAAGGGCCAGGCGATGCCGGCCGCGATGATCAGCATGCCTCCCAGCGCGGGGCCTATCGAGCGGGCGATGTTCATGCCGACGACATGCAGGGCCACCGCGCTTTGCAGGTCCTGCCGGGGGACCAGCCTCGGCATGATGGATTGCCAGGTCGGTGAAAGGATCGCCGTGCAGATACCGATGCAGAGGGTGACGCCAAGCAGCAGCGTGCCCGACATCGCGTCGCCCAGGACCAGCAGTCCAAGTCCGGCGGCCAGCACCAGCATGAGGGACTGCACCACCAACTGCAGGCGGCGCCTGTCCACCCGATCGGCTAGCGTGCCGGCAGGCAGCGCGAGGAGGAAAACAGGAAGGGAACTTGCGGTCTGTACCAGGGCCACCATGGCATGGGACGA
>JBEEKA010000298.1:0-9392 GCA_041168985.1 Pseudomonadota bacterium
CTCTGAGCTTCCGAACGGGCTGTCCAGGTGCAGCGACAGGGTATCCATGCCGCGCCATGCCGATTCAGCCAGCAGGTCCGTGCCACCGCGCTTACGCAGGTCCAGAAACGGATTCGCCGGCAACAGTTCCGCACGCCGGTCCGCCGAGAATCCATCGCGGGATTCCATCAGCAGACCGACGAATCGCGTGAGGTCCCCGCCACCACGCCGGTTCTTGGTCGTGAGTCCGTTCTGCCATCCGGCCGCGTTCCGCAGCTGGAGCAGCCGCGTCGAGTCCGACACCTTTGCCGAAGGCATGTTCTGCCGTGTTACAGCCGACACCAGGTCCGCCGCGCCGATCAGGGCCTGCTGATGCATGACCGCCTGCGCGGTCACGAGCACGTCCGCGTTCCAGTGACTGAGCGCGGCTTCCAGCGGAGGAAGGCTCTGCTGCAGGAACTGGTCCGTCGTCTGCCAGCCTTCGGCCACGGATGCCAGAGCCGAACCCACGGTTGGCACCCAGGCAGTGATGGCAGACAGATTGCCGAGGCTGCGGCCCACGTATGCCGACCAGGAACGGAGGCTGACGAGCTGCGCCACGGCCACTTCGTTCGCAACGATCGCGCGGTTCGTATACGACTGGAAATTGAGGCTGCGCGCCTCCCAGACGGCGGCGCTGTAGGCCGCCGCATCGGCCGCACCCTGCAGGCGCAGTTTGTCGTTGACGGCCTGGCCCCAGTTGAACACCCACAGGGAGCCGCCGGCCAGCACTGCGGCAAACGAAAGTGCCAACACCAGTGACTGACCGGACTGGCTCCCTGCCCGCATCACTGCGCCTGGTCGTAATTGTCGAGACGGATCTGGCGGGACGCCTGGTCCTGCGCCGCCGTGCCACCGTCATTGGCTTCCGTTCGAGCCTGGCTCGCGTTCTTGCCGGCCAGGGTCTGGGCGGTGACGGCCATCTGCCCCCGGACCGTCTTGCCAAAGGCCGTGTACACCCCGATCGCCGCGACGGCGATGAGCGCGACGATGATGATGTACTCGGTCATGCCTTGCCCGCCGACGTGCTTGCTGCTTTTCATGCCTGCCTTCTCCTCGTGTGGATCGGAGGCGCATTGCATCGCGTGGCGCGCATGGCGGCAGCTCGCGTATGGATTGCGAATCGCCGCTTATCAGGCACATCTCGATGAACAGCTCCGATTCGCGGACCGCCTGCACAACCGGCATAATCCACAACGGTTCCGACAGGAATCCGCCACTGGATCCGACGCATGCGAATGTTCCCGAGCCGCCATCTGGCGCGCCCTGTGCTGCTGGCCCTTGCCCTCGCCGCGATGCCGGCCCTGGCGGCGCCGCGCCCGCATGCGGCAACTGAGCCGGGGGACCGCCTCATCGTGAAACTCCGCGATGCGCCGGCGGACTCGGACAGCCAGGCCGTGGAGGCACGCATCAAGGCGCTGCGAGGAGCCAGCGGCGTACCGGTCAGCCGCCTGCATGGCCTCGGCCACGGCATGCAGGTGCTGCGGCTGGATCGCGTGCGGCCGGCGGCGGAACTGGATGCGGCCGTCGCCGAGCTGCGAAAGGATCCGCGCGTGGAGTCCGCCGAGGTCGACCATCGCGTTCGTGCGCACAGCTACACGCCCGGCGACCCCCTGTTCACCGATCAGTGGTTCCTGCAGTCCATCCATCCGGCCGCCGTCCGCGCCACGAACGCCTGGGATATCCAGCGCGGCGGTCCGTCACCCAGCGCGTCGAACGTCGTGATCGCCGTACTCGATACGGGGGTGCGCTTCGACCATCCGGACCTGCGCCGCGCCGCCGCCGGCGGCAAGCTGCTGCCCGGTTTCGATTTCGTTTCCGCGGATTCCGCCAACGTCTTCGCGACCGCCAACGACGGCGACGGCTGGGACGCCGATCCCTCCGATCCGGGTGACTGGCTCAGTGCGGCGGAGCTCGCCAGGTCGCCCTTCGAGGGACGCAGCTGTGGCGGCGGCAGCAAGCAGGACCAGCCCACCGCCAGCACCTGGCATGGCACGCGCGTGGCCGGGCTGATCGCGGCGGACACGGATAACGGCATCGGCGTGGCCGGTGCAGCCTTCAACGCACTTATCCTGCCGGTCCGCGTGCTGGGCAAATGCGGCGGCTATGACTCCGATGTCATCGCCGCAATGTACTGGTCCGCCGGCCTGTCCATTCCGCTGCCGCTGGTCAGCGGCACGCCGATCGTGAACAGCCATCCTGCGAAGGTCATCAACCTCAGCCTGGGTAGCGTCGGCAGCTGCAACGACATGTATGCGACTGCCGTACGCGATCTCACCGCCAAGGGCGTGGTGGTGGTCGCCTCGGCCGGCAACGAAGGCGGTCCCGTGGACACTCCCGCGAACTGCAGTGGCGTACTTGCGGTGGGTGGCCTGCGCCACGTCGGCTCGAAGGTCGGATACAGCAACCTCGGACCCGAGGTCGGCGTCATGGCGCCGGCCGGCAACTGTGGCAGTTCGGCCGCGAACAGCCCCTGCCTGTATTCGCTGATGACCACGACCGATCTCGGCTCGCGCGCGCCCGTCGGACCGACCTACACCGACCCGTTCAACGCGAACCTCGGCACGAGCTTTTCCGCGCCCCTGGCAGCGGCGACCGTCGGCCTCATGCAGGCGACAAACCCGAACCTCACGATCACCCAGCTGATCGGGCGCATGAAATCCTCGGCGCTTCCGTTTCCGCGGACCAGCGACTCCAGTCCGCAGCCGCCGACCTGCCATGTACCCGCGGACAGCAAGGACATCCAGGACAGCGAATGCCTCTGCACGACAGCGGTCTGCGGGGCCGGCATGCTTGACATGGGGGCAGCCGTGCGCGACGCGCGACGACCCATCGCCATCGCCGGCTCCAGCGGCGCGGTCGGCGCGGGCAAGTCGATCACGATCGATGGCAGCGCCAGTCTCGCTGCCGCCGGACGCAGCGTTGCGCGGTTTGCATGGACCGTGGCATCGACAAGCGGCGGTGCCGGCGTACCGAGCATCGCCGCGCCCACCGCCGCGACGACGACCGTGATGTCCCCGACCGTCGGCAGCTACACGCTGCGGCTGACCATCACGGATGACCAAGGGTTCTCAGACACTGCCGACGTGACGGTGCAGGCCACGTCGTCCGGCGGCGGCGTCACTTCGACTTCACCGCCACCGTCCAGCGGCGGCGGTGGCAGAATAGGCATCGAACTGATCGCGCTGGCGATGTTCGCCTCGCTGCGCCGGGCACGCATGCGCCGCGCAGATCGCCCATAATCCGCGCCACCACCAGAGAGCAGCAGTTCGAATGGACCTGATTCAGGCCCTCATCCTCGGCCTCGTCGAGGGCATCACCGAGTACCTTCCGGTCAGTTCTACCGGACACCTCCTGATGGCCCAGCACCTGCTGGGCATCGAGGAGAACGAGGTCTCGCATGCCTACGCGATCGCCATCCAGGCCGGCGCCATCCTTGCCGTGCTCGGCCTGTACCGCGAGCGCGTCGGAGGGATGCTGCGTGGCCTGGCCGGCCGGGACGCTGCCGGTCTGAAACTCGCCCAGTGCGTGGTGGTGGCTTTCCTGCCGGCGGCCGTGGTGGGACTCCTGTTCGACCGGAAAATCGAGCAGGTCCTGTTCGGCGTGAAGCCGGTCATCGGCGCCTGGGTCGTCGGTGCGGCACTGATCCTCGCGCTGTCGGGCTGGATCCGCCGCCATCGCGAAGGCCAGGACCTGTCCGGACTCGACCTGAAGGCCGCCCTGCTCATTGGCCTTGCACAGACACTCGCGCTGTTGCCCGGCACCAGCCGAAGCCTCGTGGCGATCCTCGGCGGACTTGCCGTCGGTCTGTCCCTGTCGGCTGCGGTCGAATTCGCGTTCCTGCTGGGACTTATCACCCTGTCCGCGGCCACCGGCTACAAAAGCCTGCAGGTCGGCCCCGGCATGGTGGCTGCCTATGGGCTCATGCCGCTGGTCGCGGGTTTCCTGATGGCGTGGATTTCCGCGGCGATAGCCGTGAAGTGGATGGTCGCCTGGCTCAACCGCCATGGGCTTTCGCTCTTCGCGTGGTGGCGCCTTGCCGCGGCGGCGCTCGCGCTGTTACTCGTCCGAGGCGGTGCCTGACCTGCCCGTGAACGAGGCAACCGGAAAGCGCGCGCAACGCCGCGTGCTGTTGCTGGTTGCCTGCGCCCTGTTCATGGACAACCTGGACTCCTCGATACTGTCGACGGCGCTGCCCGCCATCGCGGTATCGATGGACGAAAACCCGCTGCGCCTGTCGCTCGCGATCTCCTCGTACCTCCTGAGCCTCGCCGTCTTCATACCGGTCAGCGGCTGGATCGCGGATCGTCACGGCGCCCGCCGCGTGTTCCGCGCCGCCATCATCGTGTTCACGCTCGGCTCGCTCTGCTGCGCGCTCGCGCCCAATACCGCACTGCTGGTACTGGCCCGCGCGGTCCAGGGCATCGGCGGCGCCCTGATGGTGCCCGTGGGTCGCCTGCTGGTGCTGCGCCGGATCCCCAAGGCCGAACTCGTCTCGTCGATGGTCTGGATTTCCGTGCCTGCACTTGTCGCACCGATCATCGCCCCGCCGATCGGTGGCTTCATCGCCACCTATGCCTCATGGCGCTGGATCTTCTTCATCAACCTGCCGATCGGACTGCTGGGCTACTACATGGTCGGACGCAGCATCCACGGCAACGAGCGCGGCCCGGATCGCCCGATGGACTTCTGGGGCTGGGGCCTCCTGAGCCTGGGGCTCGTCGGGCTCGTCTTCGGCGCCGAAGCTGCCGGCAAGGGCATCCTGCATGCGGCCCTGCCGGGAAGCCTCGTCTGCGCGGGCCTCGCCGGACTCGCCGCCTATGTCTGGCATGCGGGGCGCACGCCCCACCCGGTGCTCCAGCTGTCGCTGCTGCGATTGCCGACTTTCCGCGCGGCCGTCGCCGGCGGCAGCCTGTTCCGCATTTCGACCGGCGCCACGAGTTTCCTGCTTCCCCTGCTCCTGCAGCTGGGCTTTGGCATGTCCGCCGCCGGGGCCGGTTCGCTTACCTTTGCGATTGCGATCGGCGCGCTGACCATGCGCACCGGCGCGGCACGCATCGTGCGGCGCTTCGGTTTCCGGCGGGTCCTGATGACGGATGCCTTCATCGCGGCGTCGATGCTGGCGAGCTGCGGCTTCCTGACGGCGGAAACCCCGCGCACACTGATCCTGGTGCTGTTCGTCGCGCTGGGCCTGTCGCGGTCGATAATGCTCACCTGCGTGAACACGATGGGTTATGCCGATGTCGCGGAGCAAGACATGAGCGCCGCGACCAGCTTCAGTGGCGCAGCCCAGCAGGTCGCCATGACGGTGGGTGTCGCCGTGGCGGCGCAGGCACTGCATGTATCCGCGCTGTTACGCGGCAGCGACTCGGCCGCCACGGCCGACTTTCCGCCGGCCTTCCTGTTCATCGCCGCAGTGTCGGCCCTGTCAGCGCTGGTCTATGCGCAGTTGCCCGGCAACGCGGGCCACGGGGTCAGCGGACATCGCCCCCGGTAGTACAGAGACACACTTCGCCTACGACTCGGTGATGAACTTCGTCACGAGGCAGGCGTCGAGTCCTTCGATGCCTTCTTCCGAGCCATGTCCGCTTTCCTTCACGCCACCGAAGGGCGACTCCGGCACGGCAATCGTGAAGCTGTTGATGCCGATCATGCCGGCCTCGAGCTGCTCGCCGAGCAGATTCACGCGCTTCGCATTCTGCGTGAAGGCGTAAGCGGCAAGTCCATACGGCAGGCGGTTCGCCTGCGGGATCACGTCCGCGAGGTCCTTGAACTGGTTGATCACCGCGACCGGACCGAAGGGCTCCTCGTTCATGATGCGCGCCGTGTCCGGCACGTCGGAAATCACGGTGGGCTCGAAGAAGTACCCCTTGCCGGGGATGCGCTTGCCGCCCGCGCGGAGCCTGGCGCCATGGGCCACGGCATCCTGCAGGAAAGCTTCGATGGCGGGAATGCGACGCCCATTGGCCAGTGGCCCGACGCGGTTCTTCTCGTCGAGGCCATTGCCCACGGGCAGCGCCTTGGCGCGCGCGGCAAAACCTTCGCAGAAGGCGTCGTAGATCTTCTCCTGCACATAGAAGCGCGTCGGCGACACGCAGACCTGACCCGCGTTGCGGAACTTGGCCGCGACGGCCATATCGAGCACGGCGTCCAGTTCCACGTCATCGAACACGATGACGGGCGCATGGCCGCCCAGCTCCATCGTCGTGCGGATCATGCGCTCGGCCGACTTCGCGGCCAGCAGCTTGCCGACCGGCACCGAGCCGGTGAACGACATCGCACGGATGATGGGCGACGACAGGAGGTGCTCCGACACTTCGGCCGGCACACCGAACACGACATTGCAGATGCCCGCGGGCACGCCGGCATCGACCAGCGCCTTCGCGATGGCGAGCGCGGAGGCCGGCGTCTCCTCGGCAGGCTTCACGATGCAGGGACAGCCCGCGCCCAGCGCAGCGCCGATCTTGCGGGCCGGATTGCCCAGCGGGAAGTTCCAGGGCGCGAAGCCCGCGACCGGCCCCACCGGTTCCTTCACGACGGTCATGCGCACGCCCGGCATGCGCTGCGGCAGCACGCGACCATAGGCCCGGCGGCCTTCCTCGGCGTACCAGGTGAAGATCTCTGCGGCCATGCCCGCCTCGATGCGGGCCTCCGGCAAGGTCTTGCCCTCCTCCATCGTGGCGAGCCGCGCGATCTCCTCGGAACGCTGATGGATCAATTCGGCGGCCTTGTGCAGGATGCGCCCGCGCAGATGCGGCGCCATCGCGCGCCAGGCCGGATAGGCCCGCTGGGCGGCGGCCAGCGCTCGGTCGAGGTCCGCCCGCGTCGCGAGCGGCAGGCGCCCCAGCACTTCCTCGGTCGCCGGATTCACGACAGGCACCGTGGCGCGGCCTTCGCCCTTGACCCATTCGCCGTCGATCAGCATTGCCAGTTCGGGGTAGTTCATCGCATTTCCGCTTGGATTTCGGCCGGCGGGCGTGTGAAATACCGCGCCTCGCCGCCGGGATTGATAAGGGGCCGACATGGTAAACAATGCTGCCGCCAGCCGCACGGACGGTCGGCCCTACAAGCGGATCGCCACCGAGGAGGCCTTCGCCCCGGCAAGCCTGACGCGGCGCTTTCTTCAGCTGGCCAACCACCCGTCCTGCGACGACCCGGGCCTCAAGAGCCTCTGGGGCTTCTATGCGGCAAGCCCGAGCGCCCGCGCGCAGTTCATCATGAACGGACTCGAGGATCTGGGAGACCGCCGCCTGGGCCACATGGCCGACGCCGGCATCGACCACCAGGTCATCGCCGTGACCTCGCCCGGCGTACAGGTTTTCGAACCGGCGCTCGGCACCAGCCTGGCCATCGAATGCAACGACATCCTGGCTGACGCCGTCCGCGCCCACCCGGACCAGTACACCGGCATGGCGGCGATGGCCCCTCAAGATCCTGCCAATGCCGTGAAGGAACTGGAGCGCGCGTCGCGCAAGCTCGGCTTCAAGGCGGCGATCCTGAATGGCCACACCCAGGGCGAGTACCACGACCAGGCGAAGTTCTGGCCGATCTTCGAAGCCTGCGAAGCCCTGGACTTGCCGATCTACCTGCATCCGAATTCACCGCCGAAGCAGATGATCCAGCCCTTCCTCGAGGCCGGCCTCGATGGCGCCGTCTATGGCTTCGGCGTCGATACCGGCCTGCACATGCTGCGCATCATCTGCGCCGGCGTGTTCGATGCCTTTCCGAAGCTGCAGTTCATCATCGGCCACTGCGGCGAGGCGCTGGCCTTCTGGCAGTACCGCCTCGATTACATGCACGCGGCGACGCTGCGCTCGAAGCGCTATCCCTTCATGAAACCGCTGCAGCACCCCATCAGCCATTACCTGCGCCACAACGTCTACATGACGAACAGCGGTGTCGCCTGGCAGCCGGCGATCCAGTTCCTGCAGCAGGTCGTCGGCGTGGACCGCGTCATGTACGCGATGGACTACCCCTACCAGTACGAGCCCGGTGAGGTCGCGGCCTGCGATGCCATGACCATCCCCGATGCGCACAAGAAGGCCTTCTTCCAGTTCAATGCCGAGCGCGTGTTCAAGCTCGCGCCCTGAAAACCCTATACTGCCCGACCCTCACTCCAAGCCGACAAAGCAGGAAACACCATGAGCAAGCATGTCTGCGTACGCGAGATCCCGCGTCCCGATCCGGAAGTCTGCAAGGCGCTCGCGACCTATGGCGTCGCCACCGTGCACGAAGCCCAGGGCCGCACCGGCCTGCTTGCCCATTACATGCGTCCGATCTACACGGGCAAATCGATCGCCGGTCCCGCGGTCACCGTGTCGGCGCCCCCGGGCGACAACTGGATGATCCACGTCGCCGTGGAAGTCTGTAAGCCGGGCGACATCCTCGTCGTCGCGCCGACTTCCCCCTGCGTCGATGGCTATTTCGGCGACCTGCTCGCCACCTCGCTGCAGGCGCATGGCGTGCAGGGCCTCATCATCGATGCCGGCGTGCGCGACGTCGCGACGCTGAAGCAGATGGACTTCCCGGTGTGGAGCAAGGCCATCTTCGCGCAGGGCACGATCAAGGCGAGCCTGGGCTCGGTCAACGTGCCGGTGATCTGCGCTGCGCAGGCCATCAACGCGGGTGACGTGATCGTCGCCGACGACGACGGCGTCTGCGTCGTGCGCAGCGGCGATGCCGCGATCGTGGCCGAGGCCGCGAAGAAGCGCGTCGACATGGAAGAATCCAAGCGCCTGCGCCTCGCCTCCGGCGAGCTGGGCATGGACCTCTACAAGTTCCGCGAGAAGCTCGCGGAGCTCGGCCTGAAGTACATCTGAGCGGGCCCTCGGGCCCGGCGCGGGATCGTGACGGAATGATCGGCGTCGGGCTCGATTTCGGCACGTCCAATTCGACGGCGGCGTGGTTCGACGGCCGTCAGTTGCACTATGTCCGCCTCGAGGCGGACGGGCCGGTGCTGCCCACTGCGAGCCACCTGGACCGGGAATTCCACTCGCTGACGGGCCAGTCGGCCATCGAGCGTTACGTCGAGGAAAACCGGGGCCGCCGCGTCGAGATGGTCGCCGAGGTCATCGGCGAAGCCGCCACCGGCGTAACCGGTTCGGAAGCCGGCGATGACATCTCCCGCCTGCAGACCCAGCGCAATACCGTCTATGGCCCCTTGCAGGACCGCGGTCTGCCCGGCCGCCTGTTCCATGGCCTCAAACGCCTGCTGGGCGACCCGAACATCGAACGCCTGTCGGTCTTCGAACGCCAGTTCCGGATCGTGGCGCTGATGACGCCGATCCTGCAGCGGATGCGCGCCGGCATCGTGGCCGACACCGTCCGCAAGATCGAACGCATCCATATCGGCCGACCGGTCAACTTCGAGGGGC
>JBEEKA010000299.1:0-2745 GCA_041168985.1 Pseudomonadota bacterium
CGGGTCAGCATCCGACTCCACGAACGCGCCGGCACGCGGGCCCAGGTGACCTGTGACGGCGTCGTCCTCGATGAACTCACCCCGGGCGACGACCTGCGGATTTCCCCCACCTCCGCGGCTGCGACTGCTTCATCCGCCGGGATACAACTACTTCCGGCTCCTGCGCGCCAAGCTCCACTGGGGCCGCGGCAGCTTCGAGCACAAACGCTGACGACCCCATGCTCACGCACCTTCAGATCCGCGATTTCGCGATCGTCGATGCCATTGAACTGGATTTCCGACCGGGCCTCACGGTCCTGACCGGAGAGACTGGAGCGGGCAAGTCGCTCGTGGTCGATGCCCTGACCATCGCCGCAGGCGCGCGCGCAGGTGCCGACCAGATCCGCGCCGGCGCGGACCGCGCGGAAGTCGTGGCGCGGTTCGACCTGTCCGCCCCGCCAGCCGCCCTGCGCGCCCTGCTCGACGAGCAGGCGATCGACTGTGACGAGGAACTGCTCGTCCGCCGCGTGATCGGGTCGGACGGCCGCTCGCGGGCCTTCCTCAATGGCCAGGCCGTCACGCTGCAGGTGCTGCGTGATGCCATCGGCTGCCTGGTCGACATCCACGGCCAGCACGAATTCCAGTCCCTCGTCCGGCCCGCGGCACAGCGCGAGCTGCTGGACGAATTCGGCCGCCTGGCGGACGTCGCCGGGGCCGTAGCAAGTGCCAGCCGGGACTGGTCCGCGCTGCGTGACCGCCAGCGCGATCTGCAGCGGCAGGCCAGCGAGCGGGAGTCCCGCCTCGACCTGCTCCGATTCCAGGAATCGGAACTTGATGCCCTCGTCCTGCGCGCCGGGGAACACGCCGAACTCAAGGGTGAAAGCCAGCGCCTCGCCAACGCCGGAAAATTGCTGACGTCCGCACAGGGCGCCCTTCAGCGGCTGTACGAGGGAGACGAGGGCACCGCCCACGAAGCGCTGTCGCAGGCCATCACGCTGCTGAAGCCGCTGGCCGGCATCGATTCTGAACTTGCCGCCCTGCTGCCGCTCCTCGAGGAAGCGCAGATCCGCGTGATGGAATCCGCGCGCGGCCTGAGCCGCTATGCCGATACGCTGGACCTGGACAGCGGCCGTCAGTCCGAGGTCGAACAGCGACTCGCGACCCTCGAGGACTTCGCGCGCAAGCACCGCGTCGCCCCCGATGAACTGCCGGCCCGACACGAGGCCCTGCGCCGCGAGCGCGAGGCGCTAGACCGCGCGGACAATGACCTTGCGTCCCTGAACGGCGAACTGGCTGCCGCCAGGTCGCGATACCAGAAGGCCGCGGAGAGCCTGACCCTCGGTCGCCAGACCGCTGCCCGCGCACTCGCGGAAGACATCACCCGCCGCATGCAGGGTCTGGGCATGGCCGGCGGACGATTCCAGATCGATGTCGAAACCCACCCGGACCGCGATCCCCAGCCCGCAGGTGCGGACTCGATCGAATTCCTGGTCAGTGCGAACCCCGGGCAGCCGCTGCGCCCCCTTTCAAAGGTCGCCTCCGGCGGAGAACTGGCCCGACTGTCACTCGCTGTCCAGGTGGCCTGCACAGCGGACGAGCAGCGTTGCATGGTATTCGACGAAGTGGACTCCGGCATCGGCGGGGCCGTGGCGGAAATCGTGGGCCGCGAACTGCGGGCGCTCGGGTCGCGGGCACAGGTGCTGTGCGTCACACACCTGGCGCAGGTCGCTTCCCAGGGTCACCAGCACCTGCGTGTGCTCAAGCTGACCGATGGCCAGAGCACGCGGACGGGGATCACGCCCCTGTCGGGCGATGCCCGCGTGGAAGAAATCGCTCGGATGCTGGGAGGCCTCAACGTCGGTGAACGGGCGCAGGCCCACGCACGGGAAATGCTGTCCGGTGCGACCACCGCCCCGGCGACAAAAGCCGCCGGCAAGTCGGGCAAGCGCGCGACCGGGCGCGGCTAGGCGCCAGGCTCTTCGCGCCCCCCGGCTGAGGGGCATCCAACGCGACGACAATGCGCGTACAGGATCAGCGAATGGTCCTGGATCTCGAAGCCGTGCTTCTCGGCAACCGCCTGCTGCCTCTCCTCGATCCCGGCGTCGACGAACTCTTCCACGCGACCGCAATCGAGGCAGACGATATGGTCGTGGTGCGAGCCCTGGTTGAGCTCGAACACGGCCATGCCATTCTCGAAGTGGTGCCGCGTTACCAGCCCCGCCGCTTCGAACTGCGTCAGGACGCGGTACACGGTGGCCAGCCCGATGTCTTCGTTGGAACTCAGCAGCGCCTTGTAGATGTCTTCCGCGGACTTGTGGCGCGCCCCGCCCCCGCTTTCCAGGATCTCCAGAATCTTGAGCCGGGGCAGCGTGACCTTCAGGCCCGCCTTGCGCAGATCCTTGCCTTCCACCGTACTCAGCTCCCGGGTCGCGTGGGGTATGATTGGCGGAGTCTAATCCTCGACCGAGCGCCATGCGACCGAATCAGAAGTTTGCCGCCGCCGCGATCCTCGCCCTCGTGATGGGCCTGACCGCCTCCGGCTGCATTTACCGCATGGGCATCCGGCAAGGCAACTTCATCGACGCCGGTGATGTTGCCAAGCTGGAAAACGGCATGACGCGCTCCCAGGTCGCCTTCCTGCTGGGCACGCCGATGGTCCCCTCGGCCTTCGACAAGGACCGCTGGGACTACATGTATTACCTGAAAGAAAAGCCCAGTGCCAAGGCGGATACCCGTCGCGTCACGGTCTACTTCGTCGACGACAAG
>JBEEKA010000300.1:0-3103 GCA_041168985.1 Pseudomonadota bacterium
ACGTCGTCGAGTTTCGCCGTGGCGAAGGTGGGACGGATCAGACTCCGCCTCCGCCTGACCCCCAGACGAAGGCCGATGTTGGAACACCTGGGGCGACGACCGACGACCTGACCGACGACGAGATTGAGCGCGTCCTGAAACATGAGCGTGCGAAGGGGCGCATCGAAGAAGTCGTCAACGGCCGGCTCGGCAACCGCCTTCAGCAAGAGAGGGCGCGCATCGCGGAGTCGGTGCGACAGGAGATCGCGGCGGAAGCCGAACAGTGGAAGGCAGCTGACGACCACTATCACGGGCTCCAGGCGAAGGCCGAGGAAGACCCCGCGTTCAAGGACTGGCTGCTCTTCTCCGACGAGGCGGATGCGGTCGCTCATCGCGCATGGCTGAACGACTACACCAACCGCTCGAAGTTCCGCAACGCGAAGCCTGCCACCGAGGGAGATGTCTCCGGAACGTTTGTCCAGAGGTTCAACGAGGGTGCCGCCCAGGCGCTGCGCGAAATCATCGCCGGGAGCCTGCCGATATACGGCGACCTTCCGAAGGAATCGCGAGACGCCATCGAGGCGATCGATCCGAGCAAGGAAAACTGGCTGGAGGACGCCTTGAAGGCCCTCTCCAGCGGTCTCGACAAGCACATCGAGAAGCTGAACGCAGCGCATAAGGCGGCGCTGGACGAAGCCGTGCGAGCTGGCCGCAACGATGCAATCGCTGACCGCGAAGAGCGGTCGCCGGTTGCACAGACGACCGGCGACCGGGCGATGACATGGGCGGAAGCCCAGATCGCCTACGCCGACGGCCGCATTGACCGCGCCGAATTCAGCCGCGTGAAGACGCTGCACCGAATCAACTACTGACGAGGAGCTAACCCGTGGCCCTGCCACTCGCTGGAACAGGAATGCAGACGTCCGCACAACTGGCGAACGTCATCCCGGTCATCCTCTCGCGCGCCCGTGACGCGATCGAGAAGCCCACGATCATGTCGGAGTTCGTCCAGAAAGTCACCCTCAAGGACGGTGACGGGACGACCTACAACTGGCCCAAGTTCGCGACTGTCCTCCAGGCGCAGTCACTGACGGAGGGCGAACCAATCAACAACCCGCAGCGGCTGATCCCGACGCCACAGCAGTTCACCACGTCGGAAGTCGGCGTCCACATGGTCCTCACCGACAAGGCGGTCCGCGTGACGCCTGAACCGATGATGGCCCGTGCCGGCCGGTTCATGGGCAACGCGATGAAGCGCCGGCGTGAGACGGACATGCTCGGCCTGTTCGCGGGCCTTTCGCGGGATCTTGGGTCGGCGGGCAGCGCGTGGGCGCCCGGTTGGCTGTCCGCGGCGCATGTTCGCCTCCAGGCCGCCGCTGAGGCGAACCAGGTCGAGCCCACGCCGGAAGGGCAGCGGCACATCGCCGTCATCCATCCGTTCCACTACCACGACCTTCTGACGAGCGCCGCCACGCTCGGCTCAAACATCAACGACGACGGCGTTGGGTACTTCCCCATCGAGGGCCTGACCCGCGAAATCATCCAGAACTACCAGATCAAGCAGCTCTACGACGTTGCGATCGCAACGTCGCCCCTGATCTCGATCGACGGCAGCGACGACGCCATTGGCGCCATCTTCTGCAAGGACACCTTTCTCCTGGTCGAGACTTCGGTCTCGATGCGCATGGAGAAGGAACGCGACATCAACCTCCGTGGCACCGCCATGGTCATCACGTCCGAGTACGGCACCGGCGAACTCGAAGACCAGTTCGGCTTCAAGATGACCGCCGACGCCACAGCTCCCGCCGCCTAAAGGGGGCACCCCCGGCCAGGCGGTAACCAAAGTCTCACGAGGAGAGGAACAGAACAGTGTGCTACTCGACTGGTAGTGAACTCACCGAACAGCGGACTGTGGAAATGGCGGCGACGGACAGCGATGTCCTGTACTTCCACTTCCCGCATCCCGTCCGGGTCGTCCGGTACTTCGCGACGCCGGGCGTGTCGGAAGCGGCGGACGCCACGAAAGCTGTCGTCGTCGTCTTCCAGGACGGGGCGACCACCCTGGCGACCCTCACGAACGACACCGACACCGCCGACGACATCGACACTGACTCCGCGGCGTGGGTCCAGCACACCACGCGCGAGATCAACACCGAAGACCGCCCGGGATCGCCGACCCCGGCGGAGAACACGCCGGACGCCATCGCGGCGGGCCACACCATCAAGGTCACCGTGACCAAGGCTGCCGGCACGGCCACGGGGTTCATGTCCGTTGGCATGGAAGTGAAGCGCAGCACCTAACCGGCGCGAGTCGGGCGAGTGGAGGTCGTTGGAGATGGGCGTAGTCATCAATGCGAAACGAGCTGACCCGCAACTGTGGGACGAGCTGGACCGCGACTTCAAGCCTCTCGACGTGTCGGAGCGTGATGCGACACTCAAGGCGTTTGGTGCGGACCTGCGCTACCGGCTGCTGCAGCGGCGCGTTCGCGAGGTGCGGTTCATCTCCAACGACCAGAACTCGATAAAGACGCTGACCTGGGACATGGGGCCGGCGACGGGCATCGACGCTATCACCATCCCCTGCGGTGGCGCGAGCGACATGGCCCAGGTCTTCGACATCTTCGAAACCCACCTGGCCGAAACGCTTCCTCGCGTCTATGCCGAACGCGCTGAGCGTGCGAAGGAGCGCGATCACCGGTTCACGGAAGGGATCATCGAGAGAGCGGCCGAGCGCACCAAGCGGGCGCTCGGCCTATCGACATACGGCCCTTATGGGCACGTCCAGAGGGGCTAAGGGTCGCCCACCAGCCGAACACGAGGTAGGAACAGAATGTCACAGGCACCAAGCATCCGGCGCGAAGAGGCACGGCCCGTCAGCCGGGAAGACATCCTGGCGATCGCGGACGCGAACCCACTCGCCGGCTTGGACTTCGCCGAACTCAACGACGGCGACGGTGGCGACTTCGGAGAAGTCCTCAATCATGGCGACCGGTTGCCGGGGATGCCGGAGGGGGTCACCACGTCGTTCAGCATTCCGCGCGAAGCGGGCGACGGGCTACTGAGCGATCTCGCTCCGAACGACCTTGGCCCAAGGGCGAACCACGAGTACGTCATCATCTATGAC
>JBEEKA010000301.1:0-2555 GCA_041168985.1 Pseudomonadota bacterium
GACGACCGTCCGGGTGGTCGCAAGGCCGACGCCCTCGGCGGTCGGCTCGGTGTTGTAGCCTTCGTAGACAGCCAGCAGGCTGCAGATCACGCCGAAGGCGACGCTTTTCACGATGCCTTCGCTCACGTTCCGCAGCTCCACGGCGTTCTGCATCTGCGACCAGAAGGTGCCCTGGTCCACGCCCAGCAGCGAGACGCCCACGAGCTGCGCGCCAAAGATGCCCACGATATCGAAGATCGCCACCAGCAGCGGCAAGGCGATGACGCCGCCGATGAAACGGGGCGCGACGACATGGCGCATCGGATCGACGGCCATCATCTGCATGGCGGTCAGCTGGTCGGTCGCCCGCATGAGCCCGATCTCGGATGTCAACGAGGTACCCGCGCGGCCGGCGAACAGCAGCGCCGCCACCACAGGCCCCAGCTCCTTCAGCAGGCTGAGTGTCGCGGCGACGCCCAGCGCGGACTCGCTGCCGAAGCGGGACAACAGGTCATACCCCTGGAGTCCCAGCACCATGCCGACGAACAGGCCGCACAGCATGATGATGACGAGCGAACGGGCACCGCAGTTGTAGACCTGGTGCACGATCAGCCGGGGGCGCGCCAGGGCAGGCCCAAGGACGCGCAGGATGGCGAACAGGAAGAGCGCCACCGATCCGATGCGGGCCAGGGCTTCCTTGGCGGACTTCACTTGAGGTCTCCGGCATCGAGCAGCTGGCTGCGGTAATCACCCGCCGGGTAGTGGAACGGCACGGGACCGTCCGCCAGGCCTTCCATGAACTGCCGCACCGCCGGATCGGCGCTGGCACGCAGCTGCGCCGAATCCCCGCTCGCGACGACCTTGCCGCCAGCCAGCAGGTAGCTGCGATCCGCGATGGCACCCACCTCCTGCACGTCATGCGACACGACGATGCTGGTGATGCCCAGGGCATCGTTCAACTGGCGGATCAGCCGACAGACCATGCCCATGGAGATGGGATCCAGCCCCACGAACGGTTCGTCGTAAATCAGGATCTCCGGGTCCATCACGATCGCACGGGCAAGCGCCACGCGGCGGGCCATGCCACCAGAGAGTTCCTGCGGCCGGAGTTTCGCGGCGCCGCGCAGTCCGACCGCCTCGAGCTTCATCAGCACGAGCCGGCGCAACAGGGGTTCGGGGAGTTTCGTGTGCTGCCGGACCGGGAACGCGACGTTTTCGAACACGTCCAGGTCCGTCAGCAATGCGCCGTTCTGGAACAGCATGCCCATCCGGCGCCGCAGCAGGAGCAACTCCCGGCGACCGTACCCGGCAATGTCCGTGCCGAACACCCGGACGCTGCCCGCCGCGGGGGCGGACTGCCCGGTGATCAGGCGCAGCAGTGTCGTCTTGCCGGTGCCGCTGGGCCCCATCACGGCCGTGATGCTGCCGCGTTCGACGGCGATGTCCACACCGTCGAAGATCTTGCGGCCCTCGACGCCGTAGTGGACGCCGCGGACGTCGATGATCGGGGCGGAATCAGTCGCGGAAACGGGCATGCAATACCTTCCAGAAAGCGTCATCGGGATGATAGCAAACAGCCCTAAACAGTACTAAAATAGTCCCAGTTATCTGAACGCCAGCTGTCCCGACCCCCATGCTCCGAATCAGCAAACTCACCGATTACGCCACGGTGATCCTCGGCCTCCTGGCCGCCGAACCGGACCGGCAGCAGACGGCGGCCGAGATCGCCGACCGCACGCAGGTCGCCGCCCCCACAGTCAGCAAGCTGCTCAAGCAGCTGCAGCGTTCCGGGCTCGTCACCTCCCTGCGTGGATTGCATGGCGGTTACCGCCTCGCACGGCCTGCCCGCGAGATCAGCGCCGCCGCGATCCTGGACGCGCTCGAGGGCCCTGTAACGCTGACGGCCTGCTCCGCCGAGCACAGCCATTGCGACATCGAGGGCACCTGCAGCGTGGGCGGAGCCTGGCAGCGCGTGAACCGCGCGATCCGGCAGTCGTTGCAGGAGGTCACGTTGGCCGACCTGGCCGGACTCGAGACCGGCTCCACGCATTTTGCAGTCTTCGACGTGAAGCTGCGCAACGGACTCCACGAGGCACGCTAGCCGATGAGCACGCCCGACACGCAACTCGACGACCTGCTGGCGCGCCGCTACCAGCACGGCTTCGTCACCGACATCGAGTCGGACACGGTCCCGCCCGGCCTCGACCGCGGCACCGTCACGTTCATTTCGCGCATGAAGAAGGAACCGCAGTTCCTGCTCGACTGGCGCCTGCGGGCGCTGGACCGCTGGTTCACGATGAAGGAGCCACGCTGGGCCAAGCTCGGCTATACCCCGATCGACTACCAGGCCATTTCGTATTACTCGGCGCCGAAGGCAAGGACGGACGGCCCGAAGAGCCTCGACGAGGTCGACCCGAAACTGCTTCAGACCTATGAGAAGCTCGGCGTCCCCCTGCACGAGCGTGCGCGCCTCGCGGGTGTCGCCGTCGACGCCGTGTTCGACAGCGTATCGGTTGCCACGACCTTCAAGGACCGGCTGGCCAAGGCCGGCGTCATCTTCTGCCCCTTCTCCGAAG
>JBEEKA010000302.1:0-8531 GCA_041168985.1 Pseudomonadota bacterium
ATCGCCGTCACCGTCCTGCCGCCGGATGACCGCATCCGCTACCAGCCGGATGTCGAACCGGTCCGGCTTCACGACGCCGCCACCCCCACTCGCCAGCACCGGTCAGCCTGGCGAAGCAGCAGCTTCACGGCGCTGACCCGCGGTCTCGCGCACCCGGTGGCGAGTGCGCTGCCGGCTCCGGGTTCCGAAGCCGACGACCGTGCCGCGAAGCTGCAGGCCGATGCGAGTGGCGACCTCGAAGAGGACCTGCCCGGCCCTGCGTACCAGAAGCTCGGGGGCGGCGCCCGCTTCGGCGACCTGCTCCACGGCCTGCTCGAGTGGCAGCTGGCTGAAGGGTGGCCGATCGCCGCCGAGGGGTCCGCCGACCCCGAACAGGAGGCTGCCTGGGCAAGGTTCCTGTCCCGTCGCGCCGAGCCGCTCGACCTGCAGGCCGAGGAGCAGGCGACCCTGAGCCAGTGGATTCGGGCACTCGCCCGCTGTCCGCTCGGGGCTTCGCCGGCCGCCGGCGCCGATCCGATTCCTGCCCTGAAGGACCTCGACGGCGCCTGGCCGGAGATGGGGTTCGTGCTCCCCACGCAGGGCGTTTCGGTCGCCCGCGTGGATAGTCTGCTGCAGGCGCACATCCAGCCGGGCGTGCCCCGCGAGTCGCTGACACCGGCCGACCTGCAGGGCCAGCTGACCGGCTTCCTGGACCTCGTCTTCGAGTCCGGCGGGCGGTATTACGTGCTCGACTACAAGTCCAACAGGCTGCCCGATTACAGCGCGCCGCGTCTCGCCGAGGCCGTCCTGGCGTCCCGGTACGAGCTCCAGTACGCCCTTTACCTGCTCGCGCTGCACCGGCTGCTCAAGTCCAGGTTGCCCGGCTATGACTACGATTGTCACATCGGCGGTGCAATCTATGTCTTTGCGAGGGGCATTGATACGCCATCAAACGGAATCCACCGCGACCGACCGCCCCGCGCGCTGATCGAAGCCCTGGACGCCGAATTCCGCGGGGGGGCTGCGTCGTGACCGCCACCCGCATTCCGCCGATGCCGGGCGACCCGCTGACCGCGCTTGATCGGGCCTTCGCCGGCTTTCTGGCGACGCGACAACCCACCCCCGACGCGCGCCATGTCTGGCTCGCTGCACTCGCCAGCCACCAGTACGGACGGGGTCATGCATGCCTGGATCTGGCCACCCTGACGGAGTCGCCCGGCGACCTGCTGGGCTGGAAGAAGGACGCGCTGGACCTGCTGCCGAGTGGCCTCGCCGACGCGGCCGCCGACCTGCCGTGGTGCCAGGGCGGACCCACCAGCCCCCTTGTCCTGGCCGGTCCGCCGGGTGCCGGCCGGCTCTATCTGCGCCGCGCCTGGCAGGCCGAGCAGACCATCCTCGACCGTCTTGCCGAGCGCCAGGCGCTGCCGGTCGAGCCACCCGCCCAGCTGGCCGAAAGGCTCGATGCACTGTTTCAGGGCATGGTCGGCGAGGGGGTCGTCCTCCAGAAGAAGGCCTGCGAGGTCGCCGCCCGCCACCGGTTCACGCTGGTCACGGGCGGTCCGGGCACCGGCAAGACGACCACGGTCGTCCGCCTGCTCGCCCTCCTGGCCGCGGCGGCCCGCGACCGGGGCAAGCCCTTCGTCGCCAAACTCGCCGCCCCCACCGGCAAGGCGGCGAGCCGGCTCGTCCAGTCCATCGGCCATCAGTTGCCCGGCCTGCCGGCCGGCTACGCCGAGGGCGTACCGACCGAGGCGACCACCCTGCACAAGCTGCTCGGCCTTCGCGGGGATGACGCGGACCGGCCGCTCTCGCCGGTGGTGGCCGACGCCGTCGTCGTCGACGAGGCCTCGATGGTCGATCTGGGGATGATGGCCCGGCTGCTGACGGCGGTGCCGGCCAGCGCCAGGCTGATCCTGCTCGGCGACAAGGACCAGCTCGCCTCGGTGGAGGCCGGCGCCGTCCTGGCCCAGCTCTGCGCCCGCGCCTCGCTCGCCGACCAGACGGTGACGCTGACCCACAGCCAGCGCTTCGGGAAGGAGAGTGCGATCGGGCATTGGGCGGCGCGCGTTAACGCAGGGGATTCCGGTGCCGTCGTCGCGGACTTCAAGGACCTGCCCTCCTGGTCGGCCGACGCCGCCGACCCGGTGCGCCGACTCGGCGGCGACCTGCGCCGGACGCTGCCCGATGTCGTCCGCCAGGGATGGCGTGACTGGCAGGCGCGCTTCGAAGCCCTGCAGGCATCCCGACGCGACTGCGACGACAGCACCGCCCTGGCGCTGCTCGATGACTTCGCGAAGTTCCAGATCCTCTGCGCCCTGCGCGAAGGTCCCGAAGGCATGGGCGCCTTGAACCAGCACGCCGAGAAGGCCTTTGGCTTCGATGCGCGCGAGGGTTGGTACGCCGGCCGTCCGGTCATGGTCACCCGCAACGACTACCAGCTCAAACTCATGAACGGCGACATCGGGCTCTGCCTGCCCCGCGAAGGCGGCAAGCGCGTCGCCTTCCGGGACGCCGAAGGCAAGCTGCGCTGGGTGCTGCCCTCACGCCTGGAAGACGTGGAAACCGTCTTCGCGATGACCGTGCACAAGTCGCAGGGATCCGAATGGCCCGACCTGTTGCTGGCGCTGCCCGGCAAGGCCGCGCCGGTGCTCACGCGCGAACTGCTCTACACAGGCCTCACCCGCGCGAAGCAGCGCTTTACGCTGCTGGCGCCGGACGTGGGCGTGCTGGCGGAGACGGTGAAGCGAAGAGTGCGGAGGAGTGGCGGGTTGGCGGGGGACGGCGATTCGACGGTGTAGGCCGTACTGGATGCCTGGAAGGTCAGGTAACCTGGCCACGAAGCAGGGACCTGCCAGCGCCGAGTGAAAGGACTCATGACCAAAGTCGCAAGCCTCCATCGGGCCTGGTACCACTCGGCCATCGCGGACTTCTCGCAGCATTCCGTCGAAACCATCCTCGGTTATCTGACGCGAGCGAGCGGTCCCTCCGTCGAACCCACGCAGCGGGATGCCTGGATATACGAAATCGAGTTGCTGCAGTCCGAACTGCAGGGGCTCGAGGGTCATGTTTATTTCGAATTCGCGATTCCCCGAATGGGATCGCGGATCGATGTGGTCGTACTGCTCCAGCATTCGATCTACGTCATCGAATTCAAAGTCGGCGCCCGTGCCTTCGACAAAGCAGCTCGCAACCAGGTCTGGGACTACGCCCTCGACCTCAAGAATTTCCACGAAGGCAGCCACGACGCGACAATCATTCCGATACTGGTTGCGACGGACGCGAGCAGCCGTTGGCCGCCAAACGTCCGGCTGGCTGCTGATCGTGTTGCCGAGCCACTGAACGTCGCTTCCACGGAACTTCGATCCACAATCGACGCGACGAACTCAAGTCTGGAGCGCGCTACTTCGGTGCGAGACGGATGGGCACAAGCGCCCTACAAGCCCACGCCTACCATCATCGAAGCTGCGCGCGCCCTGTTCGCTAATCACGCCGTTGAGGCGATTGCCCGACATGACGCAGGCGCCGAGAACCTTCGAACCACGTCGAAGCGCCTTGAAGAGCTGATCTACGAGGCGAAGCGAGACTCCAAGAAGGTCATCTGCTTCGTTACCGGTGTCCCCGGTGCAGGCAAAACTCTGGTTGGGTTGAATGTCGCAACACTGCATCGGCGGGAAAGCGCGAGTGATCCAGCGGTCTATTTGTCCGGGAACGGACCGCTGGTCGCCGTCCTGCGGGAAGCGCTCACGCGAGATGAACAGCAGCGCCTGTGGAAGGCGGGGCAGAAGGCGACAAAGCAACGCGTAGGGCAGCCGGTAAAGGCGTTCATCCAGAACGTGCATCACTTCCGCGACGATGCGCTTCAAACGGAAACGCCACCTGCCGATCACGTCGTGGTTTTCGATGAGGCGCAACGCGCCTGGAACCTGCGGAAGACTGCAACCTTCATGAAGCAGAAGAAGGGCCGACCGGACTTCTCACAGTCCGAGGCATCTTTCCTGATTTCGTATCTGGACCGTCATCCGGATTGGGCCGTTATCGTTTGCCTTGTCGGAGGCGGCCAGGAAATCCATGACGGAGAGGCGGGTATCTCCGCCTGGCTGGAGGCTGCACGGGATGAGTTTCCGAAGTGGGAGCTCTACATTTCCAGCAAGCTCAGGGATTCTGAATATGCCGCAGGTAACGCACTTGCGAGGGCACAAAATTCGAAGTCGGTTCGGTTGGACGACGACCTGCATTTAGCCATTTCAATGCGCTCATTCCGTGCGGAAAACGTGTCGGCCTTCGTCAAGGCGACGCTGGATTGCGAAACAACGAAGGCGAAAGATCTGCTTGAAGATCTGGCTGGACGTTACCCAATCGCGATAACCAGGGATCTACTGCGGGCCAAACAATGGGTCAGGGATAGAAGTCGAGGCACCGAACGATACGGGCTTGTGGCGTCATCCAAGGCAATGCGGTTGAAGCCACATGCCATTGATGTGCGAGTTGCCATCGATCCGGTTCATTGGTTTCTCGATAGCCCTGAAGACGTGCGTTCGAGTTGGTATTTGGAAGATTGCGCCACTGAATTCCAGGTCCAGGGTTTGGAGCTAGATTGGGCCTGCGTGACCTGGGACGCCGATCTGCGACATTCCGGCACCGGCTGGAACCACCATGACTTCAAGGGAAATCGCTGGGTCAACATCAAGAGCCGCAACAACCAGTCCTATCTGAAGAATGCTTATCGCGTCCTGTTGACGCGGGCGAGGCAGGGCATGGTGATCTTCGTGCCGCTGGGCAATCCCGAAGATTCGACCCGATTGCCGGAGTATTACGACCGTACCTATCAGTACCTGCGGAGCGTTGGGTTGCCTGAGATCTAGGCTTCTGCGGCGAGCCTGTACCCCGTACTCCTTCCTCCACCCGGTAACTTCTCCAGGACGCCCATAGCCATCAGCTCCGTGATGTCGCGCAGCGCGGTGTCCGGCGAACAGCCCGCAATCCTTGCCCAGTTGCTGCTCGTGATCCTGCCGTCGGTGCCATCCAGCATCCGGTTCAGCAGCTTCACCTGGCGCGCGTTCATCGGCGTGCTGGCCCAGCGTTGCCAGAAGCGCGACTTCGCCAGCACGTGGTCGGCGGCAGCCTGCGCGCGCTGCAGCGCTCGCCCCAGCGCATCGAGGAACCACAGAAGCCAGGGCGTCACGTCCCCGCTGCCCTGCTGCGTCAGTCCGAGGATGTCGTAGTAGTCGCTGCGCTCGCGTTGGATCTGGGCGGACAGACTGTAAAAGCGCAGGGGGCTGCCATCGGCCCTCGCCAGGAACAGGTCGCCCACGGCGCGGGCGGTGCGTCCGTTGCCGTGGTGGAAAGGGTGCAGGGTCATGAACCAAAGCTGGGCCAGGCCGGCCTTCACCAGCGGGGGGTCGCTGCCCTCGGCGTTTGCCCAGTCGATGAAGCGCTGCAGTTCCGCGATCGAGGCCGGCGCAGGCGGCGCGCCGTGCCAGCCCTGCAGCCGCTCGACGGTCAGTGGCTCGGCGGCCCGGGTAGTGGCATCCAGCAGCATCTCGACGGGCCCGTCGACGCGCCGGTCCGCGGGGTCTGGCGCAGTGCCGTCCAGCCCCAGGCGTCTAGCCAGCGAGGACTGCACCGCTTCGCCAGCCAGCACCTCGCCGTCGATCTCGCTGCTGCGCACCACGTCTGCCGTCAGGGCGGCGAGGCAGGCCTGGTTCCGCAGGGCCGGACCGACATCCGCCAGCCGACCGACAAGCAGTCCCTGCACCCGGCTGACCGCGTCCAAGGGGCCGGAAAGGGTCCCCAGATCGTACTGCCAGGCGTTTTCACCGCGGAACATGCGGAGATTAGAGATCTCATTCGCTGCAAGAGCAAGCGCGGCAACCGCAATCCCGTCTATTCGGGTGCCTATTCCGGTTGAACACGACCGAAATCCGGATTTCTGCCGTCCTGGGACGCCGCCATCCTCGCAATCGGCGCCCTGACATTCTCAGCGCCACATCAATATTCGATAATTATATGGTACATATGGGTCAGCCCCTATTCGAATGGGACGACTGGAAGAACCGGAGCAACAAAGCGAAGCACGGCGTGGCGTTCGAAGAGGCTCAAGGGGCGTTCTTCGACGAGAACGCACGTTTGATCCTGGACGATGAGCATTCAGAGGCCGAGGATCGTTTCGTGCTGATCGGCTTCAGCCTGCAGCTTCGCTTGCTGGTCGTTTGCCATTGCTACAGGCAGGCGGAGCACGTCGTGCGGATCATCTCCGCGCGGCGGGCGACGTCGCAGGAACAGCGCCTCTACATGAGTTACCTGCCATGAAACGCGAATACGACTTCAGCAACTCGGTCCCGAATCCCTATCTTCCCAAGGACAAGAAGCAGATCACGATCCGCCTGGATACCGGGACGATCGACTACTTCAAGCAGCTCGCGGGCGAGACGGGGATCCCGTACCAGAACCTGATCAACCTCTACCTGCGCGACTGCGCCGCACAAAAGAGGAAGCTAAAACTGGACTGGATGGCTTAGCTGAAATCATTTCAATAATCGTTTCACAGGATCAACCCTGATCGATGATCTTCCTATTTGTTTCAATACCTTGATCATGGTAGAAATCCTTTCACCATGTCCTCGCCTGCAGAACTTCTCTCCCTGCTCCGCCAGCGCGGTCGCCTGACGGCCGCCGAGCTGCGGACGGCGCTTGGCATCAGCGCGCCGACGCTGATGCGGGCGTTGAGGGCCGCCGGTACCGATGTGCTGCCGATCGGCCGCGGACCCCGGCGCAGCTACGCAGCCCGCCGCCGCCTGCGCGGTAACGCGGAGCCGCTGCCGGTCTACCGGATCGACGCGGAAGGCCGCCTGTCCGAGGCCGGTCGCCTCGACCTCGCGACGCCCCAGGGCAGCGCGCTGAGCTGGCAGGGCGACATGCCCTGGCCGCGCGATGCGCTGATGCGCGATGGCTGGTTCCGGGGCATCCCCTATCTGCTGCGGGACCTGCGGCCTGAAGGGTTCCTGGGCCGTCAGTTCGCGCGGCGCCATGCGACCCTGTTGCAGGTGCCGGAGGATCCGCGTCTCTGGTCGGACGACGACGTGCTCCATGCGATGTCACTCGTGGGCGCAGACGTCGGCGGCGATCTGCTGATCGGTGAAACAGCCTGTCGTCTTTGGCTTGAGGCAAGGCAGGCCGATGCGACCCCGCTGGGCGAAGCGCCCTGGTCTGATTACGAGCGTCTTGCCCAAGAGGCCATGACCAACGGCCGTGCGGGTTCTTCGGCCGGCGGCGAATTCCCGAAGTTCACGGCCTTGCGCCTCATCGAAGGTCAGCCTGCGCATGTGCTGGTCAAGTTCTCCGGCAACGATGACTCACCCGGCACACGTCGCTGGTCGGACCTTCTGGTCTGTGAATCGCTGGCGGTGACACTGAGCGGCGAGCTTCATGACATCACCGGCACGACGACACATTGCGTGCAGCATGCAGGTCGCAACTTCCTGGAATCCGTCCGATTCGACCGCGTCGGCGCACACGGTCGCCTGCCGCTGTGTTCCTGGCTCGCGATCAACGAAGACTGGTTCGGTTTGCCGGGCCGGCCATGGACGGAAGGCGCGGCCCAGCTGCATGCGCGCCGCCTCATCGACGCCGATACGCGCGATGCGATCGAACGGCTCTGGCATTTCGGCAGGCTGATCGGCAATACCGACATGCACGATGGCAATCTCTCGTTCAGGCCTGTGAGCGGAACGCGGTTCGAACTCGCACCGGTCTACGACATGCTGCCCATGGCCTGGGCACCGCAGAGAGGTGTGGAACTGCCCCTCGTGCGTTACGAGCCGCCGCTGCCGATGCCGGCGCAGCGCGATGCCTGGCAGGCGGCCGCAAGCGTGGCACTTCGTTTCTGGGATCTTGCCGCGGAAGACAGGCGCATCACCCCGGAATTCCGGGCCATCTGCAGCGCAAATGCCGTGCATCTGCGAACGCTTCGCACCGCGGCATGACTTACCTTACCCTTGCCTACGTCCACCTCGCCACGGTGCTGGGGCACTTCGGGTGGCTGCACTTGTTCAGCGTGATGACGCTGGTGAACGTGCCGCGGGCTCCTTCGCTTTCGGGCCGGGTCGGCTTTTGCACCGCTGGCTGTTCGGCTGAAGCCGAACCCCGTGGCTCAAGGCGCCGCGATCCCCACGGCCTGGGGCAAAAGTCTCGCAAGCCGTTCGGCCCACTCGACCTGCCCCGCTTCCTCGGCAATGAGGTCCTGCCGCATCTCGATGCCGACATGCAGGATGCGCCGTCCTTCGCCGTGAACGGGCAGGGTGTAGTCGGTGGTGTCGGTCATCGCATAGGGCTCGTTGTCGCCGACACAGAGCCCGGGCTCCGCCTGCAGCAAGGGCAGGAGCAGCTTCGCGATGCGCGAATCGCGGTGGTACATCAGCCCGCAGTGCCAGGGCCGCGCGAAGCCGAGGTAGTTCGGCGTGAAACTGTGGATCGCGACGAGCACGGTGAGCTTGCGTGCACCCGAGCGCTGGTTCAGCTCGTAACGCAAACGGGCCTGGTAGGGATCGAAGATC
>JBEEKA010000303.1:0-19833 GCA_041168985.1 Pseudomonadota bacterium
GGCCTCGAGCGCCGCAAGGTCCGCGGCGTAGGCGCTGCCGGTGTGCCCGGAGAGTCGCCGCTCCGTCGCCAGATGCACGGCGAAGCGCTGCAAACCGTCGCGCGCCCCTGGTGTCATCCGGCGGGGTTCCGCGTCAGCCCCGCGTCAGCGCATCGCCGACGAGGTCGGCGAGTCGTGACAGGAAATCCGTGCTGATGCCCGGGTTGAAGCGGTTCCGATCCGGGCTGCCCAGCGCCAGCAGTCCGCAGGCGACCGGCGTACCGATGGGCACGAGCGCGACGGAACTGACGACGGCGCCTTCCGGGCCGAACAGGTAATCGCGCTGCGAATCCCTCACCTGGCCACAACGCGGCTTGCCGCCGGCGAAGAGCGAATCGAAGCCACCGAGGGCTGCGTCCTTGGCGTCCATGCAGCTGACAAAGCGGTTCGGGGTGATGCCGACAGCGCCCTTGCCGAACAGCACGAGCTTCGCGTGGACGAGGTCGAAGTCCTCGCGCAGGCTCTGTTCGAGCCGCATCACCGCATCCTGCCGGTCGGAGGCGCCCAGCAGTCGACGCGTCATGTCGTGGAACTTGACGACGAGTTGCTCGTTCGCGCGGGCGACGACCACGAGTTCGGCCAGTTTCGACTCGAGCGTGTGGTTCTTCTCCCGCAGCATCTCGACCTGCCGCTCGACGAGCGACACGGAGCCACCGCCGCGCGCATGGGGCAGCCGAAGCGTGGACAGCAGGCTGTCGTTGCGGACGAAGAAGTCGGGGTTTGCGCGCAGGTGCTCGATGACGGGCGCGTCCGCGGCAGCGAAATCCTCGCCAGCGGCGGGAGAAGGCGTGGTCATGAAAACAGGGACTCCCTCAAAGATCGATCTGTCCGCGGAACGATACTTCAGCCGGACCTTCGAGCCAAAGGTCGGCGCCTTCGCCGGGCCAGCGCACGGTGAGGTCGCCGCCGGGCAGGCTCACGCGCACCGCTTCCGCCAGCAGGCCGTCGCGTCGTCCCACGGCGACGGCACCACAGGCGCCCGTGCCACAGGCCTGCGTCTCGCCGACGCCTCGTTCGAACACGCGCAGCCGGATATGGTCCGGGGCGACGACCTGCATGAATCCGACGTTCACGCGGCGCGCGAAGCGCGGGTGGCGCTCGAGGGGCGGGCCAAGCCGCGGCACCGGTGCGGTGGCGACATCATCGACGCGCAGCACGAGATGCGGATTGCCCATCGACACCACGCCGCCCTCGACCGGTTCGCCATCCACCGCGATCGAATACAGGGGGCCGGGCTGGCCCTGCGTATCGAAATGCGAGGCGGACGCGGCGAAGTCCGGCACGCCCATGTTCACGGCGACGAGGCCGCCGCCGGGGACCCGCGCATCGATGAGGCCGCCGGGGCTGTCCATCCTGACCTTGCCGTCCCGGGAACGGCCGTGCAGTCGCAGGTAATCCGCGATGCATCGCGCGCCATTGCCGCACTGTTCGACCTCGAGGCCGTCGGCGTTGAAGATGCGATAGAAGGCTTCGGTACCGTCGCGTCGCGGCGGCTCGATGACCAGCGCCTGGTCGAAGCCTACGCCGCGGTGCCGGTCGGCCAGCTGCTGCCACTGTGCCGGCGAGAGCTGGGCGGCCGCGGTGGCGGACTCGAACACGATGAAGTCGTTGCCGAGGCCATGCATCTTGGTGAAGTCGATACGCATCGCTGTCTGCTCAGGCCGCGGGGAAAAGTCGTTCGGTGAGGCGGAACACGGCCGAGATGTCCTCGTCGCCGTGGCCTTCCTCGACGAGCTGCGCGTAATCCCTGAGCAGCATTTCGACGACGGGCAGCTCGGCGCCGGCGGACCGGGCCATGTCGCGGCAGATGCGCAGGTCCTTGGCGTGAAGCTGCACGCGGAAGCCGGCGGGATAGCTGCCACGGACCATGTTGGGCGCACGGTTGACGAAGTACCAGCTCGAGCCGGCGCCCTTGCCCAGCGTCTCGACGACCTGGGAAAGGGGAAGTCCCTGCGAGCGCGCGAAGGCCATGGCTTCGCCGATTGCCCGGATGTAACCGGCGCACAGGATCTGGTTCGTGGCCTTCGCGGCCTGGCCGGCGCCCACGTCGCCGAAGCGGGTGATCGTGGCGCCCATCGCGCCGAGGATCGGCTGTGCGCGTGCGAAGGCCGCCTCGCTGCCGCCCACGAGGATCGCGAGCCGCGCATCACGAGCCCCCTCGGTGCCGCCGGTCACGGGTGCGTCGAGGAAGTTGGCGCCCTTCGTGGCGAGCCGCGCAGCCGCTTTCTTCGCGGTGTCGCCGCTGACGGTGGAACAGTCGATGACAAGCAGGCCCGCATGGGCGGCCGGGAGGACCTGGTCCACCACGTCCAGTACGTCCCCGTCGGCGGAAACGCAGATCACCAGCGCGTCACAGCGGGCGGCCAGATCGGCTGGATCCGCAGCGGCGTGGACGTCCAGTTCACGGGCCAGGGCGATGGCCTTGTCCGGGCTGCGGTTCCACACGCCGGCGAGCAGGCCGGCCCGATGGAGATTGCGGGCCATGTGGGCGCCCATTGCGCCCAGGCCCAGGAATCCGACGTTCATGAAGCGGCGTCTCCGGACGGAGTTACTTGCCGCAGTAGTATTCCATGTTCGAGCGAGCCGACACACGCGCCGCGTCGATTTCGTCATCCGTGAGGAACACCTGCTCCCCCTTCGGTCCCAGTCGATAAAGGCGCCGGGACGTGATGGTCTGCTGGTAGTTCGTCTGGGCGTCCTTGCACTTGGACGCCCGGTCGGCCGCGACATCCTCGCGAACCTTCTGTTCGGTCTGCGATGTGGCGCCGGGGTTCGGCGAGTTCGACGCGTTCGCCGCGGCAGGCGGCGCAGTGCCTGCAGGCGGGCCGCCATCCTCGCTGGCGGCCACACGCCGGGAGGTCCCTACCTTTTCCGCCCCGGACACCGGCTGGTCCGAGTAGTGCCAGGATCCGGCGGCATCCTTCCAGCGATAGATGTCGGCCGCCTGGGCTGCGACGGCAAGAAGGCTGACTGCAATGAAGGGAGCGAGGGTTTTCATATCCGGCCTCCCGTGGAGTATCAGGCTGCGCGGCCTGTCGGGGGAGTGAACCATCTCACATGCATGCGAAGTCCAACAGCCCGTAAAACGAAAAATCCCGGCGGCATTGCTGCCGCCGGGATCCAGAGGCCTACTTTCAGTCGTAGGCGCGTTCGCCGTGGAGGGTGGTGTCGAGGCCTTCGCGCTCGACGTCCTCGCTGACCCGCAGGCCGATGGTGAGGTCGACCAGCTTGTAGGCGACCAGGGAGACGACGCCCGACCAGAGGATCGTGGTGCCGACGCCCCAGAGCTGCGAGATCACCTGCGCGCCCATGTCGAAGTCACCGACCTTGTCCGCGACGTAGTCGTACACACCGGTGCCGCCCAGGGCGGGGTCGGCGAAGACACCCGTCAGGACCGCGCCGAGGATGCCGCCGACGCAGTGCACGCCGAACACGTCGAGCGAATCGTCGTAGCCCAGCGCACTCTTGAGCTTCGTCACCGCGAAGAGGCAGACGATGCCGGCGATGAGGCCCAGGACGATCGCACCCATCGGTCCGACGAATCCGCAGGCCGGCGTGATCGCCACGAGGCCCGCCACCGCACCCGAGGCCGCACCCAGCATCGTCGGCGTGCCGCGGGCGATCCACTCGGCGAACATCCAGGACAGTGCTGCCGCAGCGGTGGCGAGCAGCGTGTTGGCGAACACCAGGCCCGCGAAGCCCGAGGCTTCGAGGTTCGAGCCGACGTTGAAGCCGAACCAGCCCACCCACAGCAGCGAGGCGCCGATCATCATGAACGGCAGGTTGTGCGGGGGCATGGCGACCTTGCCGTAACCCGTGCGCTTGCCGATCAGGATGCAGCCGAGGAGACCCGCAATGCCGGCGTTGATGTGCACCACCGTGCCGCCCGCGAAGTCCAGCGCGCCCTTCTGGAAGAGGAAGCCCGCCGTGGCCGTGGCCGCCGCGCCCGCTTCGGCGCTGGTGTAGGCGTCCGGGCCGGCCCAGAACCAGACCATGTGCGCGACCGGCAGGTACGAGAAGGTGAACCACAGCACCATGAAGACCAGCATCGCCGAGAACTTCATGCGCTCCGCGAATGCGCCCACGATCAGGCAGGGCGTGATCGCGGCGAAGGTCGCCTGGAAGCAGAAGTAGACGAGTTCCGGGATCACCACGCCCTTGCTGAACGTGGCGGCGACGGAATCGCCGGTCATGCCGTGCATGAAGAGGCGGTCGAGCCCGCCGATGAAGTCACTGCCCTGCGTGAAGGCGAGGCTGTAACCGAAGATGGCCCACAGCAGCACCATCAGGCTGAAGACGACGAAGACCTGCATGAGCACCGACAGCACGTTCTTGCTGCGGACGAGGCCGCCATAGAACAGGGCCAGGCCGGGGATCGTCATGAGGATGACCAGCACGGTCGAGATGAGTACCCATGCCGTATCGCCCTTGTTGGGCACCGGTGGCGCCGCGTCGGCGGCGGAAGCCACGATGGGCGCGAGGGCCCCCAGCGTGAGCAGTGCGCCCCGCGACCACCGCGAGGTTCTTGTTGAGGCGAGATCAATGCGCATGTGCGACTCCCAGCTTCCCGATTAAGTTGCCGCAGTCCCGGTCTCGCCGGTGCGGATACGAAAGGCCTGTTCCAGATTGCCGATGAAGATCTTTCCGTCGCCGATCCTGCCCGTGCGGGATACGTTGGCGATCGCTTCGGCGACCGGCTCGGCGATGCTGTCGTCGACAGCGATCTCGATCCGGATCCTTGGCCCGATCCCCGACTCCTGGACTTCCGTGACAGTCACGCCCTGCACCCCCAGCTGTGCGATGACCTTGCGGAGATCGTCCAGCTTGAAAGGCCTTACCACGGCCGTGATCATCTTCATGAGGCCCATATCGCGGAGAACGCGCCCCTAAGCGACGTTGCCGAATACCCTCCGGTACGCTTGAATCCCAAGCGGATCGGTACCCGAAGGCTGTAGTGCAGAATCCGTGCCATGCCCTGTTGTGGGCTCGGGCCCCGAAAAACGCGGGGCATGGCGGATCGGCGCACCCTTTGTGACCGGCTGCTCCAATCCGTCGCACCAAAGCGGTGCCGACGCGCCCTGAAGGAGACCTTGATGGACGCACACAAGATCGAAGACATCGCCCGGCGACTGTTCGAGAGCATTCCGCCGTCCCTTCGGGCCGCGCAACAGGACCTCGAGACGAATTTCCGCAGCGTGCTGCGGTCGACGCTGACGAAACTCGACCTCACCACGCGCGAGGAATTCGACGCGCAGACGCGGGTGCTGGCCCGCACACGTGAACTGGTGGAAAAGCTCGAATCCCGCGTTGCGGAACTCGAGGGACAGTTCAAGGGCGAGCGCTGACCCGCCGCGCAGGCAGGACGCCTGCGCTTCATCTCGGCCCGCCGGTCCCAGGGAGGGGCTTACATGGGCATCGCGCAAGTGCAAAGCCGCGCCCAGATCGGGCTGGCGGCGCCACCGGTCCGGGTCGAAGTCCATCTCGGCACGGGCCTGCCGGGGTTCTCGATCGTCGGACTGCCCGCTCCGGTAGTGCGCGAAAGCAAGGAACGTGTGCGCGCCGCGCTGGCGCAGTGCGGCTTCGACTGGCCGGCGGGACGCATCACCGTGAACCTCGCGCCCGCCGACCTGCCCAAGGAAGGGGGGCGTTTCGATCTGGCGATCGCCGTCGGCATCCTCGTCGCATCCGGCCAGCTGCAGCCGAAACCCGACCTCGAACACAGCGAGCTGTACGGTGAACTTGCGCTGGATGGCGAACTGAAGCCGGTGCCCGGGCTGCTGCTGGCGGCACTGCACGGCAACAGGGCGGGTCACCGTCTGGTCGTGCCGGCGGGCAATGCGGCGGAGGCCCGTCTGGCCGGGTGCGGCAGCCTGCTTTGGGCGGGCACGCTGGCGGATCTCTGCCGCCAGCTTTCGGGCGGGTCTTCCGCGGCAACCGGGCCAGCCGAGCCTCCGTTTCCCGCGGCCCCGTCCGATCCCCTGCCGGACCTCGCCGACGTGCGCGGCCAGCATCAGGCGGTGCGGGCGCTCGTCATCGCGGCAGTCGGCGGCCACAGCATTCTATTGAGTGGCCCGCCGGGCGCCGGCAAGAGCATGCTGGCGCAGCGGTTGCCGGGCCTGCTCCCGTCGCTGTCCCATGGTGAGGCGCTGGAAGTGGCGGCAATCGACGCGATCGCCCAAAGGCGGCCCGGTGTCCAGGGCTGGGGACGGCGCCCGTTCCGTGCGCCGCATCACACGGCTTCGGCCCATGCGATCGTCGGTGGCGGGCGCGATGCCAGGCCCGGCGAGGTCAGCCTGGCCCACCGCGGGGTGCTGTTCCTCGATGAACTGCCGGAGTTCGACCGGCGCGTGCTCGAGGCGCTGCGGGAACCGCTCGAGACCGGCCAGGTCAGCGTGGCGCGGGCATCGCTGCGCGCCGAGTACCCGGCTGAGTTCCAGTTTGTCGCCGCGATGAACCCCTGTCCCTGTGGTTACCACGGAGACCCTTCGCGCCGCTGCCGGTGTTCGGAGCCTGAGGTGCGGCGATACCGTGCGCGCCTGTCCGGACCCCTGCTGGATCGGATCGACATCCAGCTGTCCGTCCGTCGCGTCGGGGCGCCGGCCCTGTTCGACAGGGACCGGGACCCTGCCACCGAATGGACGACCGCCCACGCGTCCGGCCTGATTGCGGCCGCACGGCAGCGCCAGCTGGAGCGGCAGGGTTGTCTGAATGTGCGGGCGGATGCCACGGGCCTGCTGCCGACCCTCGAACCGGCTGCGCTGGGACTGCTGGCGCAGGCGACCGAGTCGCTGCAGCTGTCGGCGCGGGCGAGCCATCGGGTGCTGAGGGTGGCCCGCAGCATCGCGGACCTTGGGGGCGGGAAGCGCGTCAGCGCCGTCCAACTGGGCGAGGCGCTGGCCCTGCGGGGCCAGGCCTGATGCGACGGGACGCGGGCGGAAGGCCGCGCGTCCCTGAACGTCTCGTCAGAGCGAAATCATGTGGTCGACGGCCTGCTTAACCAGTTCGTCGGTGAGGTCCGGGCGGCCGCCCTTGGCCGGCATCACGCCTGCCTTGCCGTTGAAGCCGGCGATCGCGTGCTGGTAGAGCGTGGCCTTGCCCTGCGCGACGCGGGGGCCCCAGGCGCCCTTGTCGCCGGCCTTCGGCGCGCCCGCCAGACCGACACCGTGGCAGGTCTTGCAGACCGCTTCGTAGGCGGCCGGGCCATCGGCCGGCAGGGCCGCGGCGACCGCCGGGCCGGCGGCAGCCGACGGCTTGATCTCGAGGCCGGCGTTGTCCTGTCCGGCAACGGCCACCTTGACCGGCGGCCCGATGTGGGACTGCACGCTTTCCAGGTACTTCTGCTCGGACTGCACGTGCGGCGTCTGCTCGACCTTTCCCACGTGGCGGGCGTAGGCGAAAACGCAGATCGCAAAGGCGACCAAAATGCCGAGGACGACGCTGAAGATGTTGAAAAAGTGGGTGTCTTGCTTGCTCACGAATCGATCCTGCGCAATTGGGGGACGGTCGCAGCCGCTAAGTATAGCGGCTCGGCGGGGGGGCGTGGGCACCCCCTGTTCTTGTATCGGGAGGGGCTCGCAAGACAATCCCTCCATTTTGGAGGTAATGTCGGGGCCACTTTTTCGAAGAACTCCCCGAAAAGCGTGAGTAGTTCTTACAAATGGCCCCTCGTTTCGGGAATCGCCGTCCTGGCGGCATTTCTCGGGGCGGCCCTTTTCGGGTTAACGGGCGCCGATGAGTCGCTGCAGCGTGCAAGGCAGGACGATCTGCTGCGCGTCGGGTTTGCCGTCGAGGCGCCCTTTGCCTTCGTGGGGCCGGACAGCCAGGTGCAGGGCGTGATGCCCGAGCTGGCCCGGGAACTGGCCGGGCGGCTCGGCATCCGCCGGGTCGAGTTCATCCAGACATCGTTCCTGTCGCTGATCCCGGACCTGCTGGAACGGCGTTTCGATGTGATCGCCTGCGGCTTCTACATCTCGCCGGAACGGCAGCGTATCATGCGTTTCTCCCGGCCCGTTTCCCATTCCGGCCCCGCGCTGATGGTCCGGAAGGGCAATCCCCTGAACCTGCCCGCGTTCCCGGACCTGAAGCCGACCCCGGCGCTGCGGGTCGCGATCATGGACCGGACCGGCTCCGAGAGGCGCATGCTGGATTCGGGTTACAGCCACGACAACCTGCTGCTGGTACCGGATCCTCCCGCGGGCGCCGCGTCCGTGATTTCCGGTGAGGCGCAGGGGCTGGTCATGCCGGTCGCCCAGCTGCGGATCCTGGCCCAGGGTCGCCCGCAGGAGCTGGACGTCCTGGATGGCAAACCCCGGAATCCGGACTGGCGCTGGGGCGAAGTCGCCTTTGCGTTCAACCTGTCCGACCGGTCATTGCAGTCGGCCTGGGATGAGGCGCTCGGGAAATACCAGGCCAGCCAGGCTTTCCGCGAACTCGCGTTCCGGCATGCGCTCACCGAACAGGACCTGATCGTCCAATGACCGGCAACACCGAGCGCCTCCGACGCGCTCCCCACATGCGGCTGATCCTGGTGCCTGCGCTGCTCGCGAGCGTGATGACCACGGCGCTGGTGTACCTGCATTTCGCGGACGTGAACCGCCTCGAGTCCGCGAACCGCGTGATCCGCGTGCAGGGCCGCGCCACGCAGGACCTTGCCCAGGGACTGCTCCATTTTTCCCTCGGTTCGGAGGAGGAGGGCGGCTGGCAGCGCGCGCGCGGGCTGCAGCTCCTGCGACAGGCGGCCGACGAGTACCTGCAGGCCGTCGCCGTGCTGCCTGAAGCGTCTGACCTGCGTGCCGAGTTCAGCCGGGAACTCGATACTTTCGATCGCTTGCTGCAGGCCGAAACGGCATCCGCGCGGGATGCAAGGCGTGACGTGGATATACGGCTTGCCCTGGGCCGCCTGCAGGGCACGGCCGAGCAGGTGGACCTGCAGCTTCGAAGCAGGCAGATCCAGATGGCGGCAAGCCAGGACCGGGTCTACCGCTGGAGCGTGGCCTTCGCGCTCCTGCTGTTCGGTGTCATGGCAGGGCTGGCGTGGCGTTCCCTTAAGCACCGGCAGCGACTCGAGCGGGAACGCCTGTCGGTCCTGATGTTGCTGGAGTCCGTGACCAAATCGTCCACGGACCTCATCTTCGCGAAGGATCGCGAAGGCCGATACCTGCTTTTCAGCGACGCCGGCGAACAGATCATCGGCGTGAAGTCTTTCGACGTGATCGGGAAGACCGACGAGGAAGCCTTCAAGGGGGATCGGCATATCGCGAAGGCCCGTTCGACCGACGAACAGGTATTGGGCGGCGTGGGGCAGGTCCGCTACCAGTTCACGCGCCCGGCACACTTCGAAGTCAAGACGGTTGATGTCGTGAAGTCCCCGCTCTTCGACGAGAGCGGCGTGATAACCGGCGTGCTCGGCGTCGCGCGCGACATCACGCGGATGCGACAGCAGGAACTGGCGCTGGCCGACAGCCGCGCGCAGCTCGCGGCGATCATCGACGCGCTGGAAGTCGGGCTGGTCGTTTCGGCCCCGAACGGCGAGCTGCTGCACATCAACCCCGCGGCGATGAAGCTCCTCGGCAACGACCCCACCGATCCGAGACCGCGCACGCTGGTCGAACTGCGCCAGATGCACCAGCTCGAAACGCTCGATGGCAAACCGGTGGCCGCGGACCATTTCACGGGCGACAGGCTCCTGCGGGGCGCTGACACCTGGAACGAAGAACTGATCCTGAGGCGGAAGGATCTCGTCGGGAGCCGGACCCTGAGTTTCCACGGCGTTGCGCGCCGCGATCTCGATGGATCCCTGCGCTTCCTGCTCCTGACCTTCGAGGACATCACGCAACGCCGGCAATCCGAAAACATCAATCGCCAGACGCAGCGGCTCGAGGCACTGGGCACCCTGGCGGCAGGCATCGCGCACGACTTCAACAACCTGTTGCTGGCCATCTCCGGCCATGCCGCGCTGGCCCGCGCCGACATGGCTGGCGGGGTTTCGCCGCAGGAGAGCCTCGAGCAGATCGAACACGCGGGGAAGCGGGCCGCGGACCTCGTGCGACGTATCCTGCTGTTCGCGCGGGCCGAACAGGGCCAGCGACAGGCGGCCGACCTCCGGCTCGTTCTCGAACAGACGCTCAAGCTGTTCCGCCCTTCCTTGCCGGAAAACGTGCGTCTCAATGCCGAGGTGACGCAGGACCAGGAATTCCTCGTCGACATGGATGCGTCCCAGATCCATCAGGCGCTGCTGAACCTGCTGACCAATGCCGCCCATGCCGTCGAGGACAAGCCGGAAGGCATGCGCGGCAACATCACGGCGCTGCTGTCCGTGGTGGTGCTCGGTGAAAAGACCTCCATCGGCGGACAGGTGCTGCCGGCCGGCCGCTATGCGTTGCTGTCGATCCAGGACAACGGCGTGGGCATGCCACCCGATGTCCTCGAGCATATCTTCGACCCGTTCTTCACGACGAAACCGGTCGGCAAGGGCACGGGCCTCGGCATGCCGATGGTCCACGGCATCCTGCGGGAACATGCGGGCACCATCGACGTGAAGAGCCGTGCGGGCGAAGGGACCGACGTCGACCTCTACCTGCCGCTCCTGCAGGACGGAAGCCCGACCGCCAAGGAACGCCTGCTCCAGCCACAGCCCGCGAGCGGAAACGGCCGACGCATCCTGTTCGTCGACGATGAAGCCGCGCTGGTTCGACTGATGGAGCGCGGGCTCGGAAGGCTCGGCTACGTGGTAACGGGCATGACGGATCCGGCCGAGGCCATCCGGGAGCTGGAAGCCGATCCTTCCCGCTTCGACCTGGTGGTGACCGACCTGTCGATGCCGGGCTGGAACGGGTTCGACGTCCTGCGCGCGGTCCGTGCGTCCGCGGCGGGGATGCGCGTGATCCTGATGTCCGGCTACGTCAGGCAGGAGGATCGTGAGATCGCCCATTCCCTCGGCGTGGACGACATCCTGCTGAAGCCGAACAGCGTCGACGACCTGGCTGCTGCCATCGCCCGGCTCCTGCGCTGAGTCCGCCCGGGTCGTCCCCGGGGGCCGCGCCATCGGTATAGTCCGCTGTCGCCATCCAGTGGGATTGCTGCCTAGGAGCCCTACATGCCCAGCCTGATCGTCGTGCTCAGCGGACTTGCCGCGCTCCTGTCGCTGGTCGGCGTGATCCTCCTGCTGGGCCAGTCCCGACGCGGTTCCGATGCCACGCTCCATGCCAAGGAAGCGCGGGACGCCGTGCAGCGCCTGTCAGCCGAGCTGTCCGAGCTGCAGGGGCGCCTGGGCGCGCTGGCCGACTCGCAGCCGCGGCTGCGCAGTGAAGTCGCCGAGCGCATCGATGCCGGCTTCAGGACCAACACCGAGGCCATCGTCCAGCTTCGCACCGACACGCTGGGTGCCATGAACACCTTCCGCGGCACGCTCGACACCGCGCTGAAGACCGAACTGGAGCAGATCCGCAAGACGGTCGACGACAAGCTGCACGAAACGCTGGAAAAGCGACTCGGTGAATCCTTCAAACGCGTCAGCGACCAGCTGGAGAGCGTGCACCGGGGTCTCGGAGAAATGCAGACGCTCGCCACCGGCGTGGGCGACCTGCGCAAGGTGCTGACCAACGTGAAGACCCGCGGCAGTTTCGGCGAGGTACAGCTCGACAACCTGCTCGAGCAGATCCTGACCGCAGAGCAGTACGACAGGAACGTGGCCGTGGTGCCGGGCAGCGCCGCGCGCGTGGAGTTCGCGCTCCGCCTGCCGGGCAGGTCCGATGGCGCGAAAGTCCATCTGCCGATCGATGCGAAGTTCCCGATCGAGGATTACCAGCGCCTGCTCGACGCACAGGACCGCGGCGACGTCGCCGGCGTGGATGAGGCGGGGAAGGCGCTCGAAACGCGCATCCGGCAGGAAGGCCGGACGATCCGGGAAAAGTACATCGCCCCACCGGACACGACGGACTTCGCCGTGATGTACCTCGCGACGGAAGGCCTTTACGCGGAGGCGCTGCGCCGGCCTGGCCTGGTCGACTGGCTGCAGCGGGACTGCAAGGTCGTGTTGTGCGGACCCACCACGCTGGCTGCGATGCTGAACAGCCTGCAGATGGGCTTCCGCACGCTGGCGATCGAGAAGCGCTCGTCGGAGGTCTGGGAAGTGCTTGGCGCGGTGAAGACCGAGTTCGGCAAGTTCGGCGAAGCACTCGCGCACACGAAGAAGAAGCTCGAGGAAGCGACCCACAGCATCGAGAAGGCGCAGACGCGCAACAACGTGCTGACGCGCCGGCTCAAGGGCGTGGACCAGTTGCCCGAACCGGAAGCCGCAGGCGTGCTGGGCACGACGCGGGACGTGGATACGGAAAGCGAAGAGGACTGAATCATGGCAGCGAAGACTACGATCAGGCAGTTGCTGGAGGGCGGCGAAATGGTGTGGTCGCCCTGCGTGTACGACTGCGTTTCGGCGCGCGTGGCGGAGATCTGCGGCTACAACTCGATCCTGCTCAGCAGCGTCGAACTGGAATACGCCCATCTGGGCATCCCGTCCGGCGCGTACAACTGGGAGGAGTACATCTGGGTGGCGTCGCGGATCATCAACTCATCCAGCCTGCCGCTGATCGTCGACGGCGAGAACGGCGGGCGCACGCCGCTGGAGGTCTACCGCAACTGCAAGCGGCTTGCCGAGGCAGGCGCGATGGGCATTTCCATCGAGGACACGCGGGAAGGCACGATGTACGCGGGCTACCACTACGGGCACCACCAGGGCTACATGGAAGCCGAGCGCTGGGCGACGCACGTGAAGGCGGCGGTCGACGGCGTGGCGGGCACGGACTGCATGATCATCGCGCGCACGGACATCAAGGGCGGCGGCGCCGCGCAGACCGGCGCGGTGGGGGGCAACGAGTTCTCCCAGGGGCTGGACGAGGCCATCCGGCGGGCGAAGATGGGCGTGGAGGCCGGTGCGCCCATCACCATGATCCAGAACATCTGCCATGCCGGCTGCGAACCGGAATGTCGTAGGATTGCCGCGGAGGTGCCGGGATACCGGTTCTATCCGGACCTGCACGCCACCGATGGCGTAAGCGACTGCACGCTGGAACAGCTGCTGGAGTGGGGGTTCCATCTGGTGTCGAACCACGCCGCGATGAAGGGCGCGACCAAGGGGATGATGGAATACATGAAGAAGAACTTCGAGAACAAGAACACCGTGTACTCGGAGAACGACGAATTCCAGGGGATGGGGCACATCTTCCATCCCTTCACCTTCGAGGACTGGATCGAGCGCGACAAGGCGTACATCGAGTTCGAGAAGAAGATGAAGCGCTGAGCAGGCGATGACGGACGCCGCGGACCGCGCGTTTTCCCCCTTTGCCACCGCACTCCGGCAGGCGCGGGCTGGAAAGTCGCTGTCCATTGCCGACTTCGCGCGGCTCGTCCAGCTGTCGGACACGCAGGTCACCGGACTCGAGACCGATGACCACCGCCCGTTTTACAGCGCCACTTACGCGGCGCGCGCTGCACGGCGTTGCGCGGAATACCTGGGCGTGGACCCTTCGCTCGACGGTGCACCGGACGAGCCGGTCCAGGCACCGGTCGAGGCCCTCTCGCCGCCTGTCGGGACGATCCGGACACGGCCTGCGATGGCAGTGAAGCTGGCGTGGGTCGCTGTCGGATCCGTCGTGGTGACACTGGTGGTCGGGGGCTTTTACATGGCGCGAACGCCGGGTCAGGCCCCGCCCGCGGCGACGACGTCGCATGTCGTGGCGCCCGTCGCCGAGCCGGTCGTCCCGGACGTTGCGCCGGTCCCCGAGACCGCGCCGGCTCCTGCCGAAGTAGTTTCCGTCCCGGCGCCGACCCTGCGTGTCCCTGCGACAGCGGTGCCGGATGATCCTGAGCACCGGTTCTACCTTGTCGTGGTCCGCCCGGTGTCGATCCACGCCAGCGATGCCTCGGGATCGGTGGTGATCAGCGGATCCCTGCAGCCCGACGTGGGCCAGCGGGTCGTGGGCAATCCCCCCTTCGCGGTGGCCGTCTCCGACGAAGACGCCGTTGAGATCTATTACCAGGGCAAGCGGATCCGGACCGAACGGAACAACAACGAGGGCCTGTCACTCAGCGTGGATCCGGCCCTCCGGTCAAATTGAAGCCGGATCCGGTATCCAGCGGGCAAGGGCGGCCTCCAGTCGCTCCGGCTCGACGGGCTTGGGCAGGTAATCGTCCATCCCGGCCAGCCGGCAGTTTTCCAGATCCTGATGTACCGCGGTCGCCGTCATCGCGAGGATGGGCATGTTCTTGCCCGAAGCCCTCAACCTGCGGGTGGCTTCCAGACCATCCATGAGCGGCATCCACAGGTCCATCAGAACGAGGTCATAGTCCTTCTTCCGCGCATTCTCGAGCGCTTCCACGCCGTCAGCGGCAATGTCCACTTCCAGTCCCATCCGCTTCAGGAGGATCCGGCCGACCATCTGGTTCACTTCGTTGTCTTCCACGAGGAGGACCCGGGCATCCCGTCGGATGCGGGCAGTCGGCGTGCTGGGTGACGTGGGTTGCGCCGCGCCGCGGCGTAGCACCGCGGTGAACCAGAAGGTGCTGCCGGCACCCGCGCGACTGATGACACCGGCCTCGCCACCCATCAGTTCGGCGAATCGCTTGGCGATGGCCAGGCCGAGTCCGGTGCCGCCGTATTGCCGCGTCGTGCCGGATTCCGCCTGCTCGAAAGCATTGAAAATCCGGTCCTGCAACGCTTCGGGGACGCCTATTCCGGTGTCCTGTACCTCGAACCGGATCCTGGCCCGGTCCCCCAGGTCCGCGTCGAGCCGGGTCCTGATATGAATGGCACCCTGGTTGGTGAACTTGATCGCGTTGTTCGCGTAATTGAGCAGGACCTGTCGGATGCGCAAGGGGTCGCCAAGCAGCGGCAGCCCGACGAGCGCGTCATCGACTTCTTCGTGCAGGACCAGCGCCTTCTCCTGCACCTGCGTGCGGATCATGGCCGCCGTGTCGTGCACGATGGCGGGAATGGTGAGCGGGATTTCCTCGAGCCGCAGGCTGCTGGCCTCCACCTTGGAGAGGTCCAGGATGTCGTTGAGGATGCCCAGAAGATGCGTGGCTGATTCCGAGATCTGGGTGATGTGTCCCCGATTGCGCGAGTCCGAAATCTCGTTGCGCAGGATGTAGACGAGCCCGAGGATCGCATTCATCGGCGTGCGGATTTCGTGGCTCATCTGGGCGAGGAAATTGCTTTTGGCGATGCTGGCCGCTTCCGCCGCGAGCTTGGCATCCACCAGTTCCTTCTCGATGACCTTGTCGCGGGTGATGTCTTCGTACGTGCCCAGTACCCCGAGCACCTGCCCGTTCTCGTCGGTCAAAGGGACCTTCGAGGTCTTCAGCCACGTCACGGAACCATCCTTGTGGGTCTGCGGCTCCTCGAATCCGATCTTGGCCTGTCCCGATTCGATCACGCTCCGGTCGTCGCTGCGGTACAGCTCGGCGGTTTCATGCCAGCCCATCGCGAAATCGTCCTTGCCGACGAGTTCCCGGGGCGAGGTTTTCCCCGCATCCTCGGCGAACAGCTGGTTGCAGCCCAGGTAACGAAGGTCATTGTCCTTCCAGAAGATCCGCACCGGGATGTTGTCCAGCACGACCTGGAGCATGTGTCCCAGTTCGTCGGCCTTCGACTTCTGCCGGGCGACTTCGTCCTGCATCGCCTTCAGCCGGTCTCGTTCCCGGGACAGGCCGAAATTGGCCCGCTTCTCTTCCGCGACGGAATACGACAGCAGGAGGAAGAGGCCGGCCGACGCACAGATGATGTTCGCGACGAAGACGGCTTCCACCGCGGACTGCGGCAGCGGCGAGGCCCATGACGAAACAAGGCCATCGATCGCAAACGACAAGGCAGTCAGGCCGATGAATGCCATGAACCACAATGCCGCAGTCCGACGCTGGAAGAAGATCAGCGCGGAAACCGGAGCAAACACCGACCAGAGCATCAGCATGCTGCCCGATGCCAATCCACCCAGCGACCACATCAGGACAAAGGGCAGGACCAGGATGAGCGTGAGCTGCGTGTAGAGGAGGACGTGGAGTCGCCTGGTGCGCAGGAAGTGGGTCAGCGCCGGCAGCGTGACGAGGACATAGGCCATGGGGATCAGTGCCGGAACCTGCCTTTGCAGCAAGACCAGGGCAATGCCCCATATCAGCGCCGCAGGCAGGCAGACGAACGTGACCAGCGTCAGTGCCACCCTGCGCGGACGCGTCTCCGCGTCATGGGAAGTCAGCCCCGACTCCAGGAGCGAATCAAGCCAGGACTTCATGGAGGAAACTGACATGCCGGGGCGTTCCGCGGTCATCGCAAAGGAAAGCCCTGATTCTGCTGTAAGAATTACAGCCTTGGCTAGGCGCTGCCGCCGATTCACGCCTCAGGCGTTTCCTGACGCGCGGCAGCAGGCAGGGGGCTAGTCGGGCGGGAGGGGGTCCGCCGCCCTGTCCCCCGATGGGGTATCGAGCATGGCGAACAGGGCCTCGGCGAACTGCGCCCTGGTCGGTCGGGAAATGCCGCGCGACCGCAGCCATCCCGTGATCCATCCGCGTTCAAAGTCGTTCAACGTGTCCATGTCGACAGGATTCCATCCGCCCATGTGCCACCCGAGCCGTCCTGGCTGACCGCGCAGGGGCCCGGCACCCCCGCGCCGGCCTAGAGTGGTTTCGTCGAACGGGGTGACGCCGGTGATATCCGGAATTCGAGCAGGTAAATCAGCAGGAGCGCGACCGACGCCACCCAGAAGCCGACCGTGAAGCCCGTGACCTGCAGCCGGCTGAACAAGAGATAGGAGAGGAAGAGAAACGCGCTGCAGTGCAGAGCGCGAAGCGCGAACAGGAGTCTGGGATTACCGGCAGCCTTCTTCGACATGATCCACTCCGCATGGGCGCTGAGACGGCCCAGCGCAGCCCCTGCGGAACGATAGCGGCACGCGGCCGCCGGCAGCGGTTGTGGGTGCGCATTAGTGGGTCGTTGCGGCAGATATTCGCGCCGGGAGGCAGTGCCCGGACAGGATGAAGGCGGACTAAGTCATTGATTTTATGGCGCGCCCGACTGGATTCGAACCAGTGACCCCTGCCTTCGGAGGGCAGTACTCTATCCAGCTGAGCTACGGGCGCATGTACGGGCGGCGATTGTACGAAAAACCGCGACCTTGGGGTGACCGGAATGGCGATCGGCGTCCCGACCGTGGTCTGGCACGCGACTTGCTTCATCCTACCCGTGGCGGCCGCCCCCGGACCGCCCTGGTCAGAGGGACTCGACGTGCTGCGGATCATGCTGATGGATGACACGGACAAGGGGGTGTCCGAGCTGGAGCATGCGTTGGTGCTCGCGGGCTGCGAGGTCGTGGCACGGGTGACGGATCCTTTCACCTTGCCGGACCGGGTCCGGCGGCACCAGCCCGATGCGGTCATCATCGATTCCGACTCGCCGTCGCGCGACGTCATGGAACAGATCTGCGCGACGCACGATGCCCTGCCGCGCCCAATCGTGATGTTCACAGCGGACCGCAGCGACGAGACGATACGTGCGGCAGTGCAGGCCGGCGTGTCGGCGTACGTCGTCGATGGAATGAATCCCGACCGGCTGCGGCCGGTGCTGGACGTTGCGATCGCGCGATTCGGCGAGACGCGGCGCATGCGCGATGAGCTCGAGCAGGTGCGGGACGAATTGGCCGGCCGCAAGCTCGTCGACAAGGCCAAGGGCATCCTGATGCAGCAGCGTGGACTGACCGAGGCGGAGGCCTATGCACTCCTGCGTCGGAACGCGATGAACCGCGGCGTGAAGGTCGCGCAACTCGCGCAGCTGATCGTCGATGCGGCCTCGTTGAGCTGACATCACGTCACGTGCAGCGCACCCCACTGGTGCGCGTCTGCACCAGTGCGGTTCCGTCCGGACGCCGTCCACGCCAGGAGAGCCCCCTGCTGCGCTTCCGAGGCTGGCACGGCGATTGCTTTATCCCTGTCGGGCGCTGCCAATGGCGGTAGCGACCCGAACACTGAATGAACGGACAACGGCGTCCTTCCTTCCCGCGGCATGGCTGTGCCCTGGGGACATGGAGGACGCCGTTCTTTTTTTACGGAGCACGCAATGAATGATTCCGGCAAGCAGAACGCGAAGGGCGCCACGACGCGCCGCCAGATCCTGCGCATCGCGGGCCTCACGGCCGTCGCGGGTGTGGCCGACATGGTGAGCAGCGGCATGCGGCAGACCGCGTGGGCGGCAGGCTCGGACGCGCCGGAAAAGGCTGCGTTGAAGGTGGGTTTCATTCCCCTGACGGACTGCGCCTCGCTCGTCGCGGCCGCGGAAAAGGGCTTCGACCGCAAGTACGGACTGCGGCTTGAGTTGAGCAAGGAAGCCTCCTGGGCCGCAGTGCGCGACAAGCTCGTGAACGGCGAGCTGGATGCGGCGCATGTCCTGTATGGCCTGATCTACGGCGTGCAGCTTGGTATCGGCGGGCAGCAGAAGGACATGTCCGTCCTGATGACGCTGAACCGCAACGGCCAGGGCATAACGATGTCGAATGCGCTGAAGGACCAGGGCATCACGACGCCGGCGCAGCTGAAGGCGCGCGTCGCGAAGGGCGGCACGCCGCTGACCTTCGCGCAGACCTTCCCGACCGGCACGCACGCCATGTGGCTGAACTACTGGCTTGCCGCGGCGGGCATCAACCCGCTGAACGACGTGAAGACGATCGTGGTGCCGCCGCCGCAGATGGTCGCGAACATGCGTATCGGCAACATGGATGGCTTCTGCGTGGGCGAACCCTGGAACGGGCGTGCCGTGCAGGACGGCATCGGCTTCACGGCCGTGACCACGCAGGACATCTGGCCCGACCACCCGGAAAAAGCCCTCGGCACCACCGCGGAATTCGTCAAGACCTATCCGAATGCGGCGCGCGCACTCGTGTCGGCTGTGCTGGATGCATCGCGCTACGTGGACACCCTGTCCAACCGCTCGGAGATCGCGAAGCTGATCGCGCAGAAGAGCTACGTGAACACGGCAGTCGAGGTCATCGAGGGTCGGATGCTCGGCCAGTACGACAACGGGCTGGGCCGCAAATGGCAGGACCCGCGCTACATGAAGTTCTTCGATGACGGCGCGGTGAACTTCCCCTACCTGTCCGACGGCATGTGGTTCCTGACGCAGCACAAGCGCTGGGGCCTGCTGAAGACCCACCCGGATTACGCCGCGGTGGCGAAACAGGTCAACCGCATCGACCTCTACACGCAGGCGGCCGAGGCGGCCAAGGTCGCGGTGCCGAAGTCCCCGCTGCGCAAGTCCGTGCTTCTGGATGGCGTGACCTGGGACGGCAGCAAGCCGGCCGCCTACGCCGATGCCTTTGCCATCAAGGCCTGAGCAAAGGAGTCGTCGCATGTCAGCCACCTGGGGACGTCGGATCATTGCTCCACTGTTGGGCCTCGCGCTCTTCGTGCTGGGCTGGACGCTCGTGGCGAAGCTGACCGGCAAGCTGCCGGGGCCGATGGCCACGTTCGAGTCGGCGCGCGTGTTGTTCGCCGACCCGTTCTACCGCCACGGTCCCAATGACGTGGGCATCGGCTGGAACATCCTCCATTCGCTGGGTCGCGTGGGCATCGGCTTCGGATTCGCGGCGCTGGTCGGCATACCGGCCGGCTTCGCGATCGGCCGGCTGTCCTTCCTGCACGACATGATGCAGCCGGTGATCGGGCTTCTCCGGCCGGTGAGTCCGCTGGCCTGGCTGCCCATCGGCCTGCTGGTCTTCCAGAAGGCCGATCCGGCCGCCATCTACGTGATCTTCATCT
>JBEEKA010000304.1:0-6473 GCA_041168985.1 Pseudomonadota bacterium
TTCAGCTGGGCGAACTCTTCGGCGGTCAACTCCCAGGTGTCAGGGTCTTCAGCGATGCCACGGTTGATGGCCTCGTCCTCTTCTGGAGTCGGCAGTATCAGAACCTTGCTGCGCCGTTTGACTGGCTTAATGGGCAGGCGGACCATCTTTGCCATACTTCAATCCTTCACGACTGTTTGCTTTGCGCAAGCTGATGATGCGAACCACGGCAGATCGAGTTGTGTAAACCACGCAATGCAGGCGCGAGTCGATGATCCCGTCACCGATGTAATGATTCTCGCCATACGGCCTACGAAGATCAGGAACGACATCCAGGCTGTCCCAATCCAGATGCAGCGCCATTGCCAGGCTGATTCCGTGCTTCGCCCGGTTCCGGCGATCCTTGTCGGGATCAAATTCGAGTTCCATGGGCGCCACGTCAGCACCCATTAAACGTCGGTACGTTTATTCTGGAATTCGATCCGTTGAAATGCTAGGTTTCGGGCTGCATGGCGGTACCTCGGGAGGGCGCCGCCAGCCTGATGGGGCAGTGGGGACACGGCGACGCGTGAATCCGTCGCGAGCGCCCCGAATCAGGCGAACATACCGGCTCACAACCTGAGCCTCCGCCGGGCCACAATCCGCCCTCATGTCCGACGCCCCTGAACCCACCGGCTTCCTCGTCCTGCACGGCAACCGCCTTGAGGACCTCCGCGATCTCGTGATCGACGTGATCCGGCAGCGGCCGCTGGCGCCGCTCGAGCGCGAGGTCTTCCTCGTGCAGAGCAACGGCATGAAGCACTGGCTGCAGCAGGCGCTGGCCGACGACAGGGCCTTCGGCATCTGCGCGGCGACGGACATCGACCTGCCGTCCACGTTCCTGTGGCGCGCGTATCGCGCCGTGCTGGGCCGCGGCGCCGTGCCCACACAGCTTGTCTTCGACAAGGCGGCGCTGACCTGGCGTTTGCTGCGGCTGTTGCCGGCCTGCGTGGCCGACAACGAAACCTTGTACGCGCCGCTCGCGCATTACCTGCATGGGGATGACGACGGGCGTCGCAAATGGCAGCTGGCGCAGCAGGTCGCGGACGTCTTCGATGGCTATCAGCAGTACCGCGCGGACTGGCTCGAGGCCTGGGAGCGCGGCGACGACAGTGCGGCGCCGGCGGAGCACCGCTGGCAGCCGGCCCTGTGGCGTGCCTTGCGCAGTGACGTGGGTCCGCGCCACGAGAACACCTCGCGTGCAGCCGTACATGGCGCCTTCATCAAGGCGCTGGAAGCCCATGCAGATTCGCGACCTGCCGGCTTGCCGCGGCGACTGTTCGTCTTCGGCATTTCTGCCCTGCCGATGCAGCAGGTCGAAGCCCTCGCTCAGCTGGGCCGCGTCTGCCAGGTGATCGTGGCCGTGCAGAATCCCTGCCGACACTACTGGGGCGACATCGTCGAAGGCCGCGATCTGCTCAAGCAACTCGCGCGCCATCGCCAGACGCCGCGCAATGACCTGCCGCTCCATGCCGAAGCGCCGCCCTTGCTGGCATCACTCGGCAAGCAGGGGCGCGATTACCTGCACCTGCTTGATGGTTTCGACCAGACGCCTGACAAACCGCATCAGCTTGCGCGCGTGGACTGGTTCACCGACCCCGGCCAGGCAACGCGACTCGCGCGCCTGCAAGCGGCCATCCTGAATCTCGAGCCGCTGCCATCGGAACCTGAAGACATCCCCCTCGACGAATCGATCCGCTTCGTGCAGGCCCATTCCGCGCAGCGCGAAGTCGAGGTGCTGCACGACCACCTGCTGGCGCTGCTGGACCAGGACAAAGACCTCAAACCTTCGGACATCATGGTGATGGTCCCGGACATGACGGAGTTCGTGTCCCACATCCAGGCCGTGTTCGGACGCTTCGACAAGGACCACGCGCGACACCTGCCCTACAGCGTCGCGGACACGTCGCCGCGTGAGCAGCCGCTGGTGCAGGCGCTGGAGCGCCTGCTCCACCTGCCTGAATCGCGGGTCGCGATCACTGATTGGCTGTCGCTCTTCGAAGTCGCGGCGATCCGCAAGCGCTTCGGCCTGCAGGAGTCCGACATCGAATCGCTGCGCGACGCGCTGGAGCAGGCGATCGTGCGCTGGGGTCTTGATGGCGCACACCGTGCCTCGCAGGGTTTGCCGCAAGGCCTGCCCGGTCTCGCGCAGAACACCTGGGCGGCGGGACTTGAACGTCTACTGCTGGGCTATGCGATTCCCGGTGAGGCGCCCTGGCAGGACGTGCTGCCCGTGGCCGGCATGACGGGGCTTGCCGCACAGCGCATCGGCGGCCTTGCGGTCTGGATCGATGCCATGCGATGCACCCTCGACGCCCTGCGTGAACCGAAAGCGCCGGGGGACTGGGTCCGGCAACTCAATGCCCTGCTCGATCGCTTCTTCGACACGAAGGGCGACGATGAAGCGGAACGCCTGTTGCAGCGGCTGCGGGAACAGCTGCAACAGTGGCAAACGCTCTGCGACACCGGCGGTTTCGAAACGGAAGTCCCGCTGCTCGTTGTGCGTGAACACTGGCTGGCCGCCGTCGAAGGCACGAGCCTGCAGCAGCGCTTCTTCGGTGGTGGCGTGCAGTTCGCCACGCTGATGCCCATGCGTTCGATCCCGTTCAAGCTTGTCTGCCTGCTCGGCATGAACGATGGCGCCTACCCGCGTCCGGGCACGCCGCGCGACTTCGACCTGATGGTGAGCGGCCACACCGCGGAAACGCGCCCCCGGCCCGGCGATCGGTCGCGCCGCGACGATGACCGGTACCTGTTCCTTGAAGCGCTGCTCTCCGCGCGAGAAAGGCTTTACATCAGCTGGATGGGCCATCGCGTCACGGACAACGCGGAGCTCGCGCCCTCGGTCGTCATCGGCCAGCTGCGCGACGAGCTCGCGCGTCGCTTCAAGCTGCCCGACGTACCCGTGCTGCAACCCCTGCAGCCTTTCTCGCGCCAGTACTTCGAATCCGCACCCGACGGACAGCCCGCCTTCAGGACCTATGACACCGACTGGCAACCCAGGGCAGCGGACGACCTGCCGGTCCGCATTGCCGGCACGGGTTCTGCCGCGGTCGCCTTGCCGGACGCGATCTCGCTCGAGGATCTCAGGCGCTTCGTGAAGCAGCCCGTCGAAACCTTCTGGCGCAGCCGATTGAACGTGCGCCTCGATGAACCCGATGAAGCGCTCGATGAAGACGAGCCCTTCGAACTTGATGCGCTCGAAGAGCACCAGGCGAAGTCGGACTTCATCCGCGACTGGATGACGGCCGGCGAGGAAGATGCGCGCGAACGGCTGCGTCTCTCCGGGCGATTGCCCCTGGGCGCCGCCGGCGAGCGCGTGCTCGGCGAGCTGGTGGGCACGTCGCAATCCGTGATCCGCCACGCGAAGCCCTGGCTCGACAGCTGGCCGTTGCGCGATGACGCACTCATCGTCGATCTGGTGATCGAAGGCCTGAGGCTGCAAGGCGCAGTACCCGGCCTGCGCAGTCAGGACGGCCGCTGGCTGCAGCTGGAACTGCGCCCCGGTGCCTTGATCCGCGACAAGCGCCCGCGGTACGAGAAATTCATCGCGGCCTGGGTCACCCAGGTCTGTCTCGAGGCGATGGGCCACGACATTTCCACCGTGCTCTGCGGCCCGGATGTCGTGCTGGAGCCGAGGCGGATCGGTCAGGCCGCAGCGCTGGAGCAGCTGCAGGCCTGGACCCGCGCCTGGCGCGCAGCGTGGCAGAAGCCGATGGGCCTGCCGTGTCGCACCGCCATCGAATGGCTCGAGCCGTCGGGCAGCCGTGACGAAGCGGATCGTCTCGAAGAGGTCTTCGAAGGCACGCCCCGTCGCAAGGGCGAACGCGCCTGGTCGCCCTACCTGCGTCGCAGTTTCGACGGCACGGCCGACATCCTTGATGACGTGATGGACTGGGCCGGTCCGGTGTACCGGGGGATGGTGAAGTCCTTCAAGGGGGATGCCGAATGAGCGTCACCCCGCAGAAGATGGACATCCTCCGCTTCAAGTTCGAAGGCCTGCAGGTCATCGAAGCGAGCGCCGGCACGGGCAAGACCTGGACGCTGGCGATGCTGTACCTGCGCCTCCTGCTTGGGGCCGGTCCCGGTGACCAGAAGCTGATGCCGCCGCAGATCCTCGTGATGACCTTCACCGAGGCGGCGACGCAGGAGCTGCGGGATCGCATCCGGCGGCGCATCGGCGAAGCCGTTGCGGTGTTCCGGCAGCTGCCGTTGGCGGCGGACGCGCAGGACGACGCCGACCTGCGAGCCCTGCGCGATGCGAGGCCGCGGGAAGGCTGGCTTGCGGATGCACGCCATCTCGAAGCCACGGCGCAGTGGATGGACGAGGCCGCGATCCACACGATCCACGGCTGGTGCAGCCGGATGCTGCGCCAGCATGCCTTCGACAGCGTGAGCCTCTTCCAGCAGGAACGGGTCGAGGATCCGAAGGCCCTGCTGCAGGATGTCGTACGCGATTACTGGCGTCGCTGGTTCTACCCGGCCGATGCGGCAGCGCTGCGTGCCGCGCCCGAATTGCCGAAGACGCCGGACAAGCTGCTCGAAAAGGTGGCACCGATGCTCGCGCGTCTCGATCGTGCGCCAGGTGTGGGCCTGACCGAAACGCCCCAGGAGCCGGACCACTGGTTCGCCGAGGTCCGCGTCTGGTCCGACCGTTTCGAGGTGGCGCAGCGTGCGGCCCGCGAGGCCTGGCGTGCTGATATCGATGCGATCGAGTCCAGCCTGATAAAGGCGATGAAGGACAAGGTCCTCAAGAACAACATCTACCAGGCGCCCAGCCACGAGAAGTACCTGCGGCTGATGCGGGACTGGTGCGACGGCGCCTCGCTGGTGGCTGATGACATCAAGCGCTTCAGCCAGGCCAAGATCGATGCATCGAAAGCCGCTGCCGCCAAGCTGTGGCCGCAACACGAGGCTTATCGCCTGCTCGATGCCGTGGTGGATTGCGGGCCTGCACCGTCGATCGAACCCCTGCTCGCGCACGTTGCCCGCTCGCTGCGGGAAGCACTCGCGCAGCGCAAGGCGCGGCTGGCGCAGTTCGATTTCAGCGACCTGCTGCAGCGGCTGTACACGGCCCTGCACGATGACGATCGCGGCGCAGCCTTGGCCCGTCGCCTGCGCGAGCTATACCCGGTCGCGCTGGTCGATGAATTCCAGGACACGGACCCCTGGCAGTACGGCGCGCTCTCGTGCATCTACCGCGATCCGCATCCCACGCCGGCTTCGCTCGTGATGATCGGCGACCCGAAGCAGGCCATCTACCGCTTCCGGGGCGCGGATCTCGCAACCTATCTGTCGGCGCGCGAAGACGCGGCCGGCATCCACACGCTCACCGGCAATTTCCGCTCGACGAAGGGCCTGGTCGATGCGGTGAACCACATCTTCGATCGCGCAAAGCCGCTGCTCGGTGAGGTGGGTTACGCGAAGGTCGAGGCCTGCAAGGCCGTCGAGCCGCTGCGTGATGAGAAGGGCAGCGCGCTGCCGGCGATGACTGTCTGGCAATCCCGCGACGCCGGCGCCCAGAAGGCCGCGGACGCCCGTGCCGAATTGGCGTTGGGCTTCGCCACGCAGATCGTGGCGATGCTCAACGCAAAGCGGATGCTGCCTTCCGACGTCGCGGTGCTGGTGCGTACCGGCAAGGACGCGCAGCTGATCCGCAAGGCGCTGTCCGACCGCGGCGTGCGCAGCGTGTACCTGTCGGACCGCGACAGCGTCTATGCGACCGACGAGGCGATGGACCTCTGGTACATCCTGCGTGCCGTGGCCGAGCCGCGTTCGACGACGGCCCTGCGCGCGGCCCTGTCCACGCGCTGTTTCGCGCATTCCTTCGAGGACCTCGACCGGCTGTTCGCGGACGAAACGCGTTTCGAGCAGGAAGCCGAGTGTTTCGCGCGCTGGCAGCTCATCTGGCAGAAGCAGGGCCTGCTCGCGATGCTCTACGCCGTCCTGCACGAGCAGCACATCCCCGCCCGCCTGCAGGCCGACACCGACCTCGGCGAGCGGCGGCTCACGAACCTGCTGCACCTGGGCGACCTCCTGCAGAAGGCGAGCCTGCAGCTGCAGGGCGAGGCCGCCGTCGTGCGCTTCCTCGCCGAGCAGCTGCGTGACCGCCCGGAGGACGAGGGCGCGGCGCAGCTGCGGCTCGAAACGGATGCCGGCCTCGTGAAGGTCATCACGATGCACAAGTCCAAGGGCCTGCAGTACCCGGTGGTCTTCGTGCCCTTCGCCCATGAGTTCCGGCCAGCTTCGAAGGGAGACGTCGATGAGGACGATACCCAACGCCTGGCCGAGGACATCCGGCTGCTCTACGTCGCCTTCACCCGTGCCGAGCGCGCGCTGTTTGTCGGCGCGGCGACCCGGAACGGCGACTTCCCGAGCAAGCAGGGGCAGCCCTGGCCCAAGGGCGCCCTGTCCCAGTTGCTGGGCCGGACTAGCACGGACGACCTGTCGGCGAA
>JBEEKA010000305.1:0-8654 GCA_041168985.1 Pseudomonadota bacterium
CGACCGCAGCCAATCCAGCGCCGCAACGGCGGAACGGATCTCCCACTGCGTGCCCTGCGGCAGCGTGTCCGGAAGCGTTTCCACGACGCGTTTTCCATCCGCCGTATACAGGCTGCTCGCACCGCCGACGACCATCAGTCTTGTCCGGGCCGTGCCTTGCTGCATCCGCTGGGCTTCGACCATGGCCTGCGCGATCTTCAGCGCGAAATCCGCCGTGGGGGCCGGGCGCACGATGACCGACGACACGACGACATCCTGCCCGGCGATATTCCCGGCGATATCCCGCGCGTCCAGGGCATTGCCCTGGACGAGCTTCACGCCCGCAGGCGCCAACTCGGCCTTCGGGGCGCGGTCCACGACGGTCACGACATGCCCACGCGATACGGCTTCCCTGACGATGCGGCTGCCGATATTGCCGCTTCCGCCGTACACGACGATCTTCAGCGGCCTGGCTGCCCTCTGCTGTGCGACTGCGACGGGACCGAAGGCCAGTGCGGCGGCTGCCAGTGACAGCAAGAGTCGGCGGATGAGCATCATTCCTTCTCCAGGAGACCCAGGGCGCGGATCGCGTTTTCCTTCATGACCAGCGGCTTCACTTCCGGCCGGAACCCGGCCGCATCGAAATCCTTGATCCAGCGATCGGGCGTGATCAGCGGGAAATCCGTGCCGAAGAGCATCTTCGACTTCAGCTGCGTGTTCGCGTAATGGATCAGCTGGGGCGGGAAGTATTTCGGCGACCACCCCGACAGGTCGATATAGACATTCGGCTTGTGCAGGCAGACCGAGAGCGCCTCGTCCTGCCAGGGCCAGGAAGGGTGGGCGATGATGATCGTCATGTCCGGGAAATCCGCGGCGACGTCATCGAGATGCATCGGGTTCGAATACTTGAGGCGCATGCCGCCACCGCCACGCAGCCCGGAACCCATGCCCGAGTGCCCACTGTGGAAGATCACCGGGAGTTTCGCCTCGGCCATCGCCTCGTAATACGGGTAGGCCATGCGGTCATTGGGATAGAAACCCTGGCAAGTCGGGTGGAACTTGAAGCCACCTATCCCGTCGGCGATCAGTTGCCTGACCTCGCGCAGCCCCAGCTTGCCCTTGTGGGGATCGACACTGCCGAAAGCGATCATCACATCGCTGTTGGCCTTGGCCGCTTCAAGCACTTCTTCATTCGGAACGCGGCGGCGGCCGATCTCGAATTCCGTGTCGACCGTGAACATCACGAGGCCGATCTTCCGTTCCCGGTAAAGGTCGACCGTTTCCTGGATGGTCGGGGGATTGCCCGACTTGAAGTATTTCTTCTTCTGCTCCTCGAACTCGTTGGCGAAGTCGTCCTCCGGCTGGCGGCAGGAGACTTCGGCGTGGGTGTGCACGTCGATGGCAATGAGGTCGTCGAGCTTCATGAAATCCCCTGCGGCTTCGCAACAAGCCTGAACTGCCGATTCTGCCACAGCGCTTCGGAATTCCCCTGCACGCCGCGCGTCGTTTTTGCACCGCAGTTACGGCATAGTCCTACGATATGCAGCTAGACGATCCATCGCTTCTTCGCGACGCTTGCGCCATCAACGGGCGCTGGGTCCCGGCGGACAGCGGCGCAGAGATGCGGGTCATCGATCCGGCGACAGGCGAGGCAGTAGGCAAGGTTCCTCGGGCCGGCCAGGCGGAGACGCGCCGTGCCATCGAGGCTGCCGAGGCCGCCCTGTCCGGGTGGAAAGCGCTCACCGGAAAGGAGCGTGGCCGACTTCTCAGGAACTGGGCCGACCTGATGCTGGACCATCAGGAAGACCTGGCGCGGCTGATGACCGCCGAGCAGGGCAAGCCGCTGGCAGAGTCCCGCGGCGAAATCGCCTACGCAGCCAGCTTCCTCGAGTGGTTCGGCGAAGAGGCAAAGAGGGTCTACGGCGACACCATCCCGGGACACGGTCGCGACAAGCGAATCCTGGTGCTGAAACAGCCCATCGGCGTCTGCGCCGCCATCACGCCCTGGAACTTCCCATCGGCCATGATCACGCGGAAGGTGGGCCCTGCCCTCGCTGCGGGCTGTACGGTGGTGATCAAACCTGCAAGCCAGACACCTCTTTCCGCCCTCGCCCTGTGCGAACTGGCGAATCGGGCCGGCATACCGCCTGGCGTCGTGAATTGCGTGACGGGCAGTGCCGCTGAAATCGGCGGCGAACTGACCCGCAACCCGGTCGTGCGCAAGCTCAGCTTCACCGGTTCGACCGAGGTCGGGAAACAGCTGACCGCGCAATGCGCGCCGACCCTCAAGAAAGTGTCGATGGAACTGGGCGGCAACGCCCCGTTCATCGTGTTCGACGATGCCGATCTGGACGCGGCCGTGAAGGGCGCCCTGGCCTCCAAGTTCCGCAATGCCGGCCAGACCTGTGTCTGCGCGAACCGGTTGCTGGTCCAGGACGGCGTCTACGAGTCGTTCGCCGAGAAACTCCGGGTCGCGGTCAAGGCCATGCAGGTCGGCCACGGCGTGGCCGAAGGAACGCAGATCGGCCCCCTGATCGACGGCAAGGCGGTCGAGAAAGTCGAGGAGCACATCAAGGATGCTGTTTCCCGCGGGGCGGGCATTGCCCTGGGTGGCAAGCGCCACGCCCTGGGTGGAAGCTTCTTCGAGCCCACGATCCTCACCGACGTCACCGCCGAAATGCGGGTGGCGCGCGAGGAAACGTTCGGCCCCCTGGCGCCACTGTTTCGTTTCCGCACGGAGGCCGAGGCGATAGCGCTGGCGAACGACACGGAATCCGGTCTGGCCGCGTATTTCTATTCGCGTGACGTGCACCGCGTCTGGCGGGTCGCAGAGTCGCTAGAGTACGGCATCGTAGGCATCAACGAGGGCCTGATCTCCACCGAGGTCGCGCCCTTTGGCGGCGTCAAGGAGAGCGGTCTGGGACGGGAAGGATCGAAGTACGGGATCGACGATTACCTGGAACTGAAATATCTGTGCCTCGGGGGCATGGGGTCGTCATGAACAATCGGACGAATTCCAGGACCATGCTGTTCGGCGTCGTTTCGGCCGGCATCATGGTGCTGATCGCCGGGCTGCTGCCTTACCAGGCTGCGAAACGCTTCGCGGCGGCCAATGACAACCTCGAGCACCAGTACGTCACGCTGGGTGCCCTCGATGCCATCCAGACCTCGCTGCAGACCGCGATCGCCGAACTCCGCGGTTACATGGTCACGGGGGACGGCGAGCTTGTCGAACGGTTTCACCGCGCGCTCGACGCCATGCACGAGAGCGAAGCGCGGGCTGCCGGTCTGCTTGCGGACGAGCCCGAAATCCTTCCCAGTTTCAAGATCCTCCAGCAGCAACTTCGCGCGCGGGAAGACCACCTGAAAATCGCGGAATCCGTCGCCGCCGGAGGTCCCGCCGCGGTCCTTGCCGGCATCGACCTCAGGCTGGCCCGACAGCAGACCGCCGACGTGACGGAAACCATTTCGCACATCCGGAGTCAGCTGGATGCCTACACGACGGCCCGGGAAACCAAGATTGCTTCGGCGTTCCGTCGACTGCAGCTGACCCTGACCCTCTTCCTGATCTCGAGCTTGGTGACACTCGCGATCCTTTACCGCTACGGCAGGAGTTCACGCGAACGGCGACAGGCCGCGCTGGCAGAAGCCGAGGAACAGCGACGCATTTCAGACTCGATCATCGACAACGCCCCGGTCGCGATCTACCTGCGTGAGGCGGCGGGCCGGACATTGGTGCGCGTGAACCCCATGATGGCGCAGATGAGCGGCAAGCCCATCGATTTGCTTCTGGGTGCGAAGGGCTGCCCCTTCGGCGCGCAGGAAATCGAACGTGCGCTGTTGGCCGAGGAGCAGAGCCTGGTTGCCAACCGGCAGTGGCTTTCCAACGGTCAATTCGAACTTGATGCGCCGGGAGGCAAGCTGACCATCGACGTGCGCACGGTTTTGATCCCCGATCCCCGGGGCGAGGTCCGCTACGTCCTTCGGTTGATCGACGACATCACCGCGCAGCGAAAAGCCATGGAGACCGAACGGGCATCGGCTGCCGCGCTCGAGCAGAAAAGCAAGGCACTGGAATTCGCCAACAGGGAACTCGAAAGTTTCAGTTACTCCGTGTCGCACGACCTGCGTGCACCGCTGCGGGCCATCGAGGGCTACGCATCGATTCTCGCGGAGGACAACGCGACCCAGCTGGACGAGGCCGGCCAGCGTTACCTGCAGAACATCCGCAATGGCGCCACGAAGATGGGGGTCCTGATCGAGAACCTCCTGTCCTTCTCCCGCCTCAACCGCCACGCAATGGTCCCCACGGACTGCGACACGCCGGCGCTCGTGCAGAACGCCTGGCAGGCGGTCCGAAATGCACACCCTGAGACCAAGGCGCAGCTGACGGTCCTGAACCTGCCCCACTGCAGGGGCGACATGCACCTGCTGGAACAGGTCTGGATCAACCTTCTGGACAACGCCGCCAAATACAGTGGAAAGAGCGAAGACCCCCGGATCACCGTCCGCGCCGAATCCGGCGATGACGGCAGGGAAATCATCTTCCATGTCGAGGACAACGGGGCCGGCTTCGACATGCGCTATTACGACAAGCTGTTCAACGTCTTCCAGCGGCTTCACAGCGAATCGCAGTTCCCCGGCACAGGCGTCGGACTGGCCATCGTCCAGCGCATCGTTACGCGACATGGCGGCCGGGCCTTCGCCCGCGGCGAACCCGGCAAGGGCGCCTGTTTCTCCTTTGCGTTGCCCACCGGGGCCCCGACATGAACATGCCGGACAACCTGCGCATCCTCCACCTGGAGGACCTGCCCTACGACGCGGAACTGGTCGAACTGACGCTGCGGCGTTCGGGCCTCAAGTTCGTGGTCGAGCACGTGGACAACGAGGTCGCCCTGCGGGACGGCCTGGAGCGCTTCAAGCCCGACATCGTCCTGTCGGATTACAACCTGCCGGGTTTCGACGGCATGGCCGCGCTGGAGATCATCCGAAAGGCAGATGCCACTCTTCCCTTCATCTTCGTGTCGGGGATGATCGGAGAGGACCGCGCGATCGCGGCCCTCAAGCAGGGCGCCACCGACTACGTACTGAAATCGAACCTTTCCCGCCTGTCCACGGCCGTCACCCGGGCGATCAGCGAACTCGCCACGGAGAAGGCACGCCAGGATGCGGAAGCGCAGCTGCTCGCCAGCGAACGGCGCCTGCGTGACATCATCGATACGTCCCAGGACTGGATCTGGGAAATGGATGCCGAAGGGCGCTACACCTTCTGCAGCGGCGCCGTAAGACACATCCTCGGATTCGAGCCGGATGTACTGATCGGGCGGACCGCCACGGACTTCATGCATCCGGACGACGTCTGGCGTGCGCCCATGCTGCTGCCTGCGCCGGACGCCACGCGCAGCGTCAATGGTGTCAACTCCCGATGGCTGCACCGGGATGGCAGCCTGCGCTGGCTGGAACGATCGGCCATCCACCTCATGCGTGGAGGCACCCTTGTCGGATACCGGGGCAATGACCGCGACATCACGCTGCGCATGCAGCATGAAGTGCACATCGCGAGACTGAACCGGGTCCACTCCCTGCTGTCCAGCGTCAACGCCACCGTTGCCAAAGCCGACGACTGCGACAGGATGCTGCATGAGATCTGCCGGCTTGCCGTCGACCGCGGGGGATACCTGCGCGTGGTCATCGGACTGCCTGCCGAGCAAGGTTCGACGGTACTTCGACCCATTGCCTGGAAAAGTTCGCTGGACGATCCCCTGAGGACGCTGGGCTTGTCTTTCAGCGGCGGGGATTTGGCGGAGCATCGGAACCTGGTGGACGAGGCGCTGGCCTTCCTGAAGCCCGCGGTCTGCGACGACCTGCGTGATGACAGCAGCCGACCGATCTGCCATCGACTCGAGCTGAGCCAGGCGGGCGTCCGTGCCATTGCGGCGATACCGATGCTGGTCGATGGCAAGGCCGTCGGCGCGATAGTCTTCGAATCGGGCGAGGCTGGTGTTTACGACAACAGCGAACTGGAGCTTCTCGAGGACATCGCCACCGACGTGGGCTTCGCACTGCAGTACTTCGAGAAGGACGAGGCCCTCCAATTCCTGTCGAGGTTCGACGCGCTGACCCATCTCGCGCGCCGTGAACTCTTCTGCGACCGCATCGCGCGCACGATATCCACGTCCGAGTCCACCGAGCAGATCGCCGTCCTTACGCTGGAACTCGACCACATCGGATTCGTGAACGACTCGTATGGCCATGAATTCGGCGACCAGCTGCTGCGGGCCACGTCGGCGCGGCTGCGGGCACGGGTCGGGGATTCGGACCGCCTCGCCCACCTCGGCAATGGTACGTTCGCCATGTACCTTGCCGGCTCTCAGGCGTTGGACAGCGAAATCGGCCATTCGCGCGAGTTCATCCGCTCCGTCTTCAATGATTCTTTCGAAGTGGCGGGCAAGGAAATCAACATCAACATCCGGACCGGGCTGTCCATCTATCCCAAGGACGCCGCGAGCCCGATGGAACTGCTGCAGCATGCGGAGACAGCCCTGCGGCGCGCGAAGGAAGTCGAAGCCACCGATATCGACTATTCCGGCTCCATCAACGAGGAAGTCGCCGCGCGCCTGCAGCTCATCCAGAGCCTGCATCGCGCGCTGGAGCAGGACCAGTTCGTGCTCCATTACCAGCCACAGGTCGATATCCGCACCGGGAAGGTCCTCGGTGCCGAAGCTCTGTTGCGGTGGAACGATCCGGACCGCGGGCTGCAGATGCCCGACAAGTTCATCAGCGTGCTCGAGCATTCCGGCGGAATCATCGACGTCGGCTACTGGGTCATACGGCAGGCCATGCGCGACAGCCAGGAGCTGTTCAAGCTGGGACACGGCAACCTGCGCGTCGCCGTGAACATCTCGCCCCTGCAGCTCAACCAGCCCGAATTCGTGCCCAACGTCCTGGCGCTTTCGCTGGAGTTCGGCGACAAGCGACCCCAGCTCGAAGTGGAGATCACGGAAAGCGTGCTCGTACGCGACGTCGAGGCATCCATCGAGAAGCTGCGTGCCCTGCGGGAGTTCGGCGTGCGGGTGTCGATGGACGATTTCGGAACCGGTTACTCCTCGCTGTCGCTCCTTTCCCGGCTGCCAATCGACACGCTCAAGGTGGACCGTTCATTCGTGCGCGCCATCGGCACCGACGCCAATGCCGCCACCGTCGTGACGACGATCATGAACCTGGCGCGGTCGCTGCGGCTCGAAACCGTCGCGGAAGGCATCGAGACCGAGGAACAGTTGCGGCTGCTCCAACTCGTCAACTGCGACATCGGTCAGGGCTGGTTGTTCGGCAAGGCCGTGCCCTTCCAGGCCTTCAAGGCCATGCTCGAAAAACAGGGCCATGCGCCGCGGAACCGCGGGCCTGGCGTTTCGGGCTGGTCTCTTGACACGCCGGATCTATAATCGGACCGAACCGGCGTATTTTGCGTTTTTATATCCCCCGATAATCCTGTAATCTTTTCAAGATTTTATGGATTATAAGGATTGAAAATGCCGAAGCTTTCCGCCGACAAGATCAAGGCCCGCATCGCCGAACTCCAGAAGGAACTCGCCAAGGCGGAGAAATCCAAGGAACCCGCCATCCGCAAGGTGCTGGCTCTGATGAAGAAGCTGGGCGTGACGGTCTCCGACCTCGGGAAGGCCAGTGCGCCCTCGGCGGCGCCAGTGGCAAAGAAGAAATCCTCGAAGGCGGGCGGCACGCGAGGTCCGGCCCCGATCAAGTTCAGGGACGGTGCCGGCAACACCTGGAGCGGGCGCGGCAAGACGCCGCGCTGGCTCGCCGAAGCCGAGAAGGCCGGCATGAACCGGGAGCAGTTCGCCGTCTAAGCGGCCGGGAGGCGGACTAGTGGTCCGCCAGCACCGCACCCTGCCCCTTCAGGAAGGCGAGGATCTCGTCGGTCTTCGCCTTCATCAGCGCCTCGTCTCCGCGCGATTCGATGTTCAGGCGGATCAGCGGTTCCGTGTTCGACGACCGCAGGTTCAGGCGCCAGGGCCCCATGTCCATAGACAGGCCGTCCGTGAAATCCACGGAGAGCGCGGCCGACTCGTACTTCGACTGTATCGACGCCGCCGCGGCCTTGCCGTCCGGCACGCGCAGGTTGATCTCGCCCGAGGCCGGAAAGGCCTTCATGCGCTCGCCCACGAGGGCCGACAGCGACATGCCCCGCTCGCACATCGTCTGGAGCACCAGCAGCCAGGGAATCATGCCGCTGTCGCAATAGGCGAAGTCACGGAAGTAATGGTGGGCGCTCATCTCGCCACCGTAGGCACCATCGCAGTCGCGCATGACCTGCTTGATGAAGGCGTGTCCCGATTTGCTCAGAACCGCCTTGCCACCGTATCGATCGACGATGTCCAGCGTGTTCCAGGTCAGCCGGGGATCATGGACGATGCGCGCGCCCTTTTCTTTCTTGAGGAAGACCTCGGCCAGCAGGCCGACGAGGTAATAGCCCTCGATGAAGGTGCCCTGCTCATCGAAGAAGAAGCAGCGGTCGAAGTCCCCGTCCCAGGCCAGGCCCACATCGGCCTTGTGCTTCAGGATGGCGTCGATGGTGGGCTGGCGGTTCTCCTCCAGCATCGGATTCGGCACGCCATTGGGGAAGGTGCCGTCCGCATTGTGATGAATCTTGATGAACT
>JBEEKA010000306.1:0-31352 GCA_041168985.1 Pseudomonadota bacterium
CGCGAGGGCGTTCAGCACGTTGTGGCGTCCGCCCACGTTGAGCTTCAGTTCCTTCCGACCCTCGGGCGCGACGAGCGTGAAACGCAGTTCGAAACCCGTTTCACCGAGCGACTCGATGATGTCGACGGCGCGGAAATCGGCCGCCGAGTCGACTGCGAAAGCCACGACCGACGAGGTCGTCATGCCGCGCCAGAGACCCGCGTAGGGATCATCCGCGTTGATCACGGCAACGCCGTCCGCCGGCAGGGCCGCGAACATCTCGCCTTCGGCACGCGCCACGCCATCGAGGTCGCCGAAGCCTTCGAGGTGTTCCGCGCCGGCATTCGTGACAAGGCCGATGCGGGGCTGCGCGAGGGCGGCCAGATGCGCCACCTCGCCCGCCCGGTCCGCGCCCATCTCGATCACGGCGCTTGCATCGCCCTGTTCGAGCCGGAGCAGCGTCAGCGGAACGCCGATGTGGTTGTTGAAATTGCCGCGCGTCGACAGGCAGCGGCCGCGCTGCGCGAGGATCGCGGCCAGCATTTCCTTGGTCGTCGTCTTGCCATTGCTGCCGGCGACGCCGAGCACCAGGCCCGGATACTGGGCGCGCCACCCGGCAGCGGCGGCGACCAGCGCCTCCTGCCCGTCCTCCACGAGGATCTGCGGGAGTTCCACCGAGGCATCGAGTCGCTCGACGACGGCTGCGGCGGCGCCGGCGCCGGCTGCCGCAGCGACATAGTCATTGCCGTCGAAGCGCGGGCCGCGCAGCGCGAGGTAGAGGTCGCCGGGCTGGAGCTGCCGCGTATCGGTGCTGACCTGCGCGTATGAAGCGTCCGCACCGACGAGCCGGCCGCCGGCCAGGGCCGCAAAACTCTGCAGCGAACGCTTCAACGGTCGCTCCGTCGCGACAGCGCCGCGCGGACGGTCGCCGCATCGCTGAAGGGTCGCTTCTCGCCGCCCACCAGCTGGTATTCCTCATGGCCTTTTCCGGCCACGAGTACGACGTCGCCGGGACCTGCGACTGCAACGGCCTCGTCGATCGCGGCGGCGCGATCGTGGATCACGCGGGCGGTGGGCGCGCCCTGCAGGATGTCCTGCACGATGGCGGACGCGTCTTCGCCGCGCGGATTGTCGTCGGTGACGTAGAGCGAATCGGCGCGGGCTGCAGCGGCCCGACCCATCTCGGGACGCTTGCCCCTGTCGCGCTCGCCGCCGCATCCGAACACGCAGGACAGACGTCCCGTGCAGTGGCCGCGCAGCACCTCGAGCGCCTTGGACAGCGCATCCGGCGTATGGGCGTAATCGACCACCACGAGGGGCAGCGTGTCGCCGCCGAAGGTCTGCAGGCGGCCCGGCGGCGCCTCGGCCTGTACCGCGCAGGCGACGGCGGAAGCGAGCGACTGGCCGCTGCCCAGGAGCACGCCCAGCACGCCCAGCAGGTTGTCGACATTGAAGCGGCCGACGAGACGGCTCTCGACCCGCGCATCGCCGAAGCTGGACACGAGTTGGAACTGCGTCCCGCCGGCGGCGGCGGTGATGCCGCGCGCCTGAAGGAAGGCGCGCCCCGACGTGGGGACGAAGTCGACCGCGCTGCTGGTGGCCACGGCGCAGGCGCCAGAAAGGCGCGCCAGCAGTCCCGCACCGAAGGCATCGTCGGCGTTCACGACGCAGGTCTTCAGCCCGGCCGACTCGAACAGGAGGGACTTCGCCGCGCCATACCGCTCCATGCTGCCGTGGTAATCGAGATGGTCGCGGGTGAGGTTGGTGAAGACGGCCGCATCGAAGCGCACCTCTGCGACGCGGCGCTGGTCGAGCGCATGCGAGGACACCTCCATCGACACGCAGTCCGCGCCCTGTGCGCGGAACGAGGCAAGTCGGCGCTGCACGCCGACTGCATCGGGAGTCGTGTATTCGCCAGGCGAGAGACCGCCCTCGAAGGCACTCCCGAGCGTGCCGAGGTATGCCGCGCGGCGGCCACCGGCGCCCAGTGCCTGTGCCAGCAGCCAGGCCGTGGTCGTCTTGCCATTGGTGCCGGTGACGCCCGTGACCGACAGCTGCCGCGAGGGATCCCCGAAGAAGCGCGCCGCGAGCAGGCTCGCCCTGTCACGCAGGTCCGGCACGGGCACGACAATGATGTCGGAGCGCAGGTCCGGCGGACGCCGCCCGCCTTCCTGTTCCCACAGGATCGCCCGCGCACCGCGGTCCGCGACCTCCCTTGCGAAATCAAGTCCGTGGTGGCGCGCGCCGCGGCATGCGAGGAACACACTGCCTTCACGGACTTCGCGGCTGTCCAGCGTGATGTCGCTCAGCGCCGCGTCGCGTCCCGGAGTGGCCAGCCCCTGGAGCAGCGTGGCCAGCATCATCGGCGGGCCAGCGTCTGGACGGGTTGGAAGGGATCCTGCCGGGACTCATCGATGTCGTCCGGCTTGATGCCCATGAGCCGCAGCGAGCCGCCGACGACCGCGGAAAACACCGGCGCGGCGACGTCGCCACCGTAATAGCGGCCCGCGCTGGGGTCGTCGATGATGACGACGGCAGCGAGGCGCGGATTGGATGCGGGCGCGACGCCACCGAATACGCCGACGTAATGGCCGGAGCCGTAGCCCCCGACGCCGGCCTTCTTCGCGGTGCCCGTCTTGCCCGACACGCGATAGCCCGGGATCGCGGCCTGCTTGCCGGTGCCGACGGGCGACACGACGGATTCCAGCAGTTTCACCAGCGTATGGGCGCTCTTCTCGCTGAGTACGCGCTCGCCGGCGACCGGGCCTTCGACCTTCAGCAGGGAGACGGGACGTGCCACGCCCATGGCGCCGAGCGTCGCATAGGCATGGGCAAGCTGCAGCGGCGTGACCGACAGCCCGTAACCATAGGACATCGTCGCGATCGTGACCGGACGCCAGTTCGCGTAGTTCGTCAGCACGCCCGCCGACTCGCCGGGGAAGCGGCTCGACGTCACCTGGCCGAAGCCGAGATGGCGCATCGTCGACCAGATCTGCTGCGGCTCCAGCGACAGCGCGATCATGCTCATGCCGACGTTCGAGGACTTGGCGAGGATCGTCTCGAGGCCGGCCACGCCGATCGGGTGCTCGTCCTCGACGTTGTGCGAACCCACGCGCAGGAACCCCGCGCTCGCATCCAGCCGGCTGTTCTCGTCGTAGCGACCCGATTCCAGCGCCGCCGCGACGATGAAGGGCTTGATGCTGGAGCCGGGCTCCAGCATGTCCGTCGCCGCGCGGTTGCGGAACATCGCAGGCGTGAACTGTTCGCGGTCGTTCGGATTGAAGGTCGGCTGGTTCACCATCGCCAGCACTTCGCCCGTCGTCACGTCCATGACCACCATCGAGCCCGACCGGGCCTTCTGGTCGCGGATCGCCGCCTTCAGCTCGCGGTAGGCGAGGTACTGGATGCGCAGGTCGATCGACAGGCGCAGGTCCTTGCCGGGCCGCGTCGCGCGGATGCTTTCGACATCCTCCACCTTGCGGCCCATGCGGTCCTGGATGACGCGCTTGCGGCCATCCTCGCCACCGAGCCACTCGTCGAAGGCGCGCTCCACGCCTTCCTGGCCCACGTCATCGATGCTGGTGAAACCGAGGATATGGCCGGCAACCTCGCCGGACGGGTAATACCGCCGGTACTCGCGCTCGATGGCGACGCCCGGCATGCCGAGCCTGCGCAGGGCCTGCGTATCCGTCGGCTTCATGTGCCGCGCAAGGTAGATGAAGGTACGGTCCTGGTTCCCGGCCAGGCGGCGCGCGACTTCCTCGCGGTCCTTGTTCATGGCCTGCGCCAGCACCGGCCACTGGTCGACGACCTGCGCCAGCTGCCGGGGGTTCGCGGTGACCGAGTCCACCGGCGTACTGACGGCCATCGGTTCGCCGTTGCGGTCGAGGATCATCCCCCGGTGCGCCACCGATGCCACCTCGCGGATGAAGCGCTGGTCGCCCTGCCCCACCAGGAACTGGTTGTGCACGAGCTGCAGGTCGACTGCACGCGCCAGCAGCCCGGCCCCGCCGGCAAGCAGCAGTCCATAGAGCGCGAACATGCGGCGCCGGAACGAACGCGGGTCCGCCGGTCGCAGGGTGGGCTTCACCGGCCGCGCCCGCTTCATGGCTGCACCACCTTGATCGTGCGCGGCGCAGGCATCGTCATGTGCCGCTGTGTCAGCGCCACCTGCTCGACGAAGGCCGGCGAGGACCATGCGCTCTGCTCGAGCTGGAGCTGGCCCCATTCGATCTCGAGGTTGTCACGCCGCGTATTGAGCTTTTCGAGCTCGACGAAAAGTTCGCGGGCCCGGTGCCGGGCATGGATCACGGACGCAGCCGACGCCAGCGCGACGAACCACAGCATGACGGCGGCCATCGTCCAGAAACCTCGGCCGGCACGGATCATGCGGCCTCCGTGCGTGCGGCAACGCGCAGTACGGCACTGCGCGAGCGGGGATTGGCCACCACTTCGGCGTCCGACGCCTTCTGCTTGCGACCGACGAGCATCAGCCGCGGCGCGTAGCCGGCCGGCAGCATCGGCAGCTTGGCGAGTGCCGGATCCGGCTGGGACTCGCGACGCATGAACTGCTTCACCAGCCGGTCTTCCAGCGAATGGAAACTGATGACGGCAAGACGGCCGCCGGGCGACAGGACCTTCAGCGCACCCGACAAGCCGCGTTCTACCTCGCCCAGCTCGTCGTTCACGTGCATGCGGATCGCCTGGAAACTCCGCGTCGCAGGGTTCTTGCCGGGCTCGCGCGTGCGCACCGCCCGAGACACGACTGCAGCCAGCTGGGCCGTGCGCGTGATCGGCTCCACTGCCCGCGATTCGACGATCGCGCGCGCAACGCGGCCCGCGAAACGTTCTTCGCCGAGGCGTCCGATCACGTCCCGGAGCTCATCGGCTGATGCGCGGGCGACCCACTGCGCCGCGCTTTCCCCGCGCGTCGGGTCCATGCGCATGTCGAGCGGGCCGTCCGACTGGAAGCTGAAGCCACGCCCGGCTTCATCGAGCTGCGGGGAAGACACGCCGAGGTCGAACAGAACCCCGCGAACGGGACGGCCTCCGCCATGTGCCGCGACCAGTGCCGCGATCTCGCCGAACGGGGCATGGACAATCGTGAAGCGCGGGTCCGCAGCGAAGCGCCGACGCGCGGCTTCGACCGCCTGCGGGTCGCGGTCGATCGCGAGCAGCCGCCCGTCCGGACCCAGGGCCTGAAGGATGCGGGACGCGTGACCGCCTCGACCAAAGGTCGCGTCGACGAACAGTCCGTCGTGCGGGCCGTGCGCGTCCGCGCCGAGACCGAGCCCGACGAGCCCTTCTTCGACAAGCACCGGCTTGTGCTCATCCAATCCCTTCTCCCTCGCACCGCGCCCATGTCAAAGCGACAGGGAATCGAGTTCAGTAGCCAGGTCGGTCGTGGCCTGCTCGCTCTTCAGCCAGGCATCGCGCTGCTCGTTCCAGCGGGCCTCGTCCCAGAGTTCGAGCTTGTTGCCCTGACCGATCAACATTCCGGCGCGCGCAAGTCCCGCGAACTCGCGCAGCTCGGCCGTCAGCGCCAGCCGGCCGTGGCCGTCCAGCTCGAGGTCCGTCGCATGGCCGACCATCAGGCGCTGCAGGCGCCGCGACTGGGAATGCAGGCTCGGCAGGCTCATGAGCCGTCGTTCGATCTGCTCCCACTCGGGCACCGGGTAGATCAGGAGGCACTGGTCGCGGTCCACGGTCACGACGACCCGGCCCTCGCTGTGCGCGGACAGCAGGGCGCGGTGACGGGTGGGAATCACCATCCGTCCCTTGTCGTCGATCGATACTTTTGTTGCGCCGCGAAACATGCCTTAAGGAGCAGGGTCGCCCACTTCTCCCCACTTTCACCCACCTGCCGCCACTATAGGAATCGGCGCGCGACGCTGTCAACGGATTTGCGGCATCAAAACTCTGTCAGCACAGCGACTTACGAGTGTCGCATCCGGGTGGGGGGAATCGTGGGAAAAGTTCTTCTGCAGATCCGGGCACTTGGGCCGGGAATCTCGGGCCGGATTGAGGTCCGGCACCAAGTGGCGGGAGGGCGAGTCGGCCTGTAAGCCGGGTTCTGTCGAGGACAGCCATTCCTCTACGGGACGTGTCACCACGCCCCTTCAGCGGTCTACCCGGAAGCACGCGGGACCCACGCTTGTGGCAGACCTTGCGGCCTGCCACGACTTCCCTATTTGACCTTGCTCCAGGTGGGGTTTGCCGTGCCGTCAGCTGTTGCCAGCGACGCGGTGCGCTCTTACCGCACCGTTTCACCCTTACCGGCATCCCGAAGGATGCTTAGGCGGTTTGCTTTCTGTTGCACTTTCCGTGGGCTCGCGCCCCCCAGGCGTTACCTGGCACCGTGTCCACTGGAGCCCGGACTTTCCTCCCCGCCACCCGGGTTTCCCCGGGACGGCGCAGCGGCTGCCCAGCCGGCTCGCCCTCCAGCCGGCGCGAACCTTATCAGGTCGGACCTTCCGGTGCCCATTTCACGGCGATTTCCGGATCGAGGTGGCCAGGCTTCACCTTGAACCGACCCAGCACCACGACGAAGAAAAGCGGCACGAAGAAGATGGCGAGGAACGTGGAGGCCAGCATGCCGCCGATGACTCCGGTGCCCACGGCATTCTGCGCGCCGGAACCGGCGCCGGAGGCCAGCCCCAGCGGCAGCACGCCGAACATGAACGCCAGCGACGTCATGAGGATCGGCCGCAGCCGCTGGTGGGCCGCCCGCAGCACGGACTCCTTCAGCGGCATGCCGCGGTCGAAGTACTCCTTCGCGAACTCGACGATGAGGATCGCGCTCTTCGCGGCCAGCCCCATGGTCGTCAGCAGGCCGACCTGGAAGAAGACATCGTTCGACAGGCCGCGCGCCAGCGTCGCGAGCACCGCGCCCAGCACGCCCAGCGGCACGACGAGCAACACCGTCAGCGGAATGGTCCAGCTCTCGTACAGGGCTGCGAGGCAGAGGAACACGACGGCGACCGAGATGGCGTACAGCGCGGGCGCCTTTGCCCCGGCACGGCTCTCCTCGAAGGACACGCCCGTCCACTCGAAGCCGACGCCCGGCGGAAGCTTGGCGATGAGGCCCTGCATGATCTTCATGGCCTCGCCGGAACTGTGCCCCGGCGCCGCCTGCCCCTGGATGTTGAACGACGGCACGCCGTTGTAGCGCGTCAGCTTCTGTGGACCCATCACCCAGCTCGCCTTCACGAAAGACGAGAAGGGCACCATGTCGCCCCTGGCATTGCGCACCTGCCAGCGGCCCACATCGTCCGGCTGCATGCGCGCAGCGGGCTCGCCCTGAACGTACACGCGCTTCACGCGGCCGCGGTCGATGAAGTCGTTCACATAGGCCGATCCCCAGGCCGCCGACAGCGTCGTGTTGATGTCGGGAACCGACACGCCGAGCGCACCGGCCTTCTCGCGGTCAATGTCCAGCTTGAGCTGGGGCGCGTCCTCGATGCCATTGGGCCGCACGCCGACCAGCGCCGGTTCCTTGGCCGCCATGCCCAGCAACTGGTTGCGCGCCGCCAGCAGCGCGTCCCGTCCGATGCTGCCGCGATCCTGCAGCTGCAGGTCGAAGCCGGAGGCGTTGCCGAGCTCCGACACGGACGGCGGCACCACCGCGATGATCGTAGCGTCGCGGACCGTGGCGAAGTACTTGCTCGCGCGCTGCGCGATGGCCTTCACCTTCTGCGTGGCCAGTTTGCGTTCTTCCCAGGGCTTCAGTTTCACGAAGACCAGGCCCATGTTCTGGCCGGTGCCCGCAAGGTTGAACCCGTTCACGGTCATGATCTTGTCGACCACGTCCTTTTCATGTGCCAGGAAGTAGTCCTGCGCTTTTTCGAGGGCCTGCGCGGTGCGCTCCCGCGTGGCACCGGGCGCCGCCTGCACCATGGCATACATGGAACCCGTGTCCTCGTCGGGCAGGAAGGACGTCGGGATCCTCGCGAACAGCAGCACCAGGGCACCGACGAGGAGCACGTAGACGACCAGGTATCGGCCCGTGCGCGCCAGGACCCCATGGAGCCGCCGGTGGTACGCGGCGTTGCTCCGATCGAAGAAACGGTTGAAGGCACCGAAGAAGCCGCGGTGCGTGGCATGCGAACCCTTCTTAACGGGCTTGATCAGGGACGCGCAGAGCGCGGGACTCAGCACCAGTGCCACGAAGACCGACAACAGCATCGCGGATACGAGCGTGATCGAGAACTGGCGGTAGATCACGCCCGTCGAGCCGCCGAAGAACGCCATCGGCACGAAGACCGCCGTCAGCACCAGCGCGATGCCGACGAGCGCACCGGTGATCTGGTCCATGGACTTCCGCGTCGCCTCGCGCGGCGACAGGCCCTCTTCCGTCATCACGCGCTCTACGTTCTCGACGACGACGATCGCGTCGTCCACCAGCAGTCCGATCGACAGCGCCATGCCGAACATGGTGAGGGTGTTGATGGAGTAACCGAATGCGGCGAGCACCGCGAACGTACCCAGCATGACGACCGGCACCGCGATCGTCGGCACGAGCGTGGCGCGGAAGTTCTGCAGGAAGAGGTACATGACGAGGAACACGAGGACGATCGCCTCGAGGAGCGTCTTGGCGACTTCGCGGATGGACTCCCGCACATAGGGCGCCGTGTCCTGCGGGAACACCGGGACGAGCCCCTTCGGGAAGAAGGGCTTCAGGCGTTCTAGCGTCGCGTGGATCGCGTCGACCGTCTCCAGTGCGTTCTGGCCCACCGCGAGGCGTACGGCCATCGCCGCACCCGACTGTCCCTCGTGACGCACGTCGCGGGAATAGTTCTCGGCGGAAAGCTCGACGCGGGCGATGTCCCGCATGCGCAGCGGCGACCCGTCCGCATTCACCCGCAAGAGGATCCCGCCGAACTGTTCCGGCGTCGTGAGGCGCGAAGGGCCGATGACCGTCGCGGTGAGGGCCTGCCCCGGCACGGCAGGCAGGCCGCCGACCTGGCCCGCCGAAACCTGCACGTTCTGGGCGCGGATCGCGGTGATCACGTCGCCGGCGGAAACCTTGTAGGCCGCCAGTTTTTCGGGATCGAGCCAGATCCGCATCGCGAACTGCGCACCGAAGAACTGCACGTCACCGACACCGGCCGTCCGGGCGATCGGATCCACGATGTTCGACGCGACGTAGTTATTGACCTCTTCGCTCGTCATGCTGCCATCGGTGGACCTGAAGCCCAGCACCACTAGGAAGTTGCGCGTCGGCTTGGAAACGCGCAGCCCCTGCTGCTGGACCTCGGCGGGCAACTGCGAAGCCGCGGCCTGCAGCTTGTTCTGGACCTGCACCTGCGCGATATCGGGATTCGTGCCCTGCGCGAAGGTCAGCGTGACCTGAGCCGAGCCGTCGGCCGTACTTTCGGCTGAGATGTAATCCAGCCCATCGAGCCCGTTCATCTGCTGCTCGATGACCTGCACGACGCTGTCCTGCACGGTCTGCGCGGAGGCCCCCGGGTACGACGTGCCGATCGCGACCTGTGGCGGGGCGATCGCCGGGTACTGCATGACCGGCAGGCGCAGCAAAGACAGCGCGCCGGCCAGCATCAGCACCAGCGCAAGGACCCAGGCGAAGACCGGGCGGTCGATGAAGAAGCGCGACAGCACGGCGGATCAGTCCTGCCCGACCGGCAGGGCGCGGACCGTCATGCCGGGCTTCGCCTTCTGCAGGCCCTCGACGATCACGTGCTCGCCGCCCGCCAGGCCTTCGGTGACCATCCACTGGTTGTCCACGACGCGGCCCGTGCGGATCACCTTGTCGCTGACCTTGCCGGATCCATCGACGAGCAGCACCACGGCCTCGCCCTTCGCGTTGCGCGTAACGCCACCCTGGGGCAGCAGCAGGGCCTGCTCGGCCGTGCCCTGCACGACCTTCGCGCGGACATACATGCCCGGCAGCAATTCACGCCGGGGATTCGGGAACACCGCGCGCATCAGCACGGAACCGGTACCCCGGTCGACCACGGTCTCCGCGAACTGCAAGGTGCCGGGCTGCGAATAGGTCGATCCGTCTTCCAGCGCCAGCGTGACCTTGGGTTGCGCACCGGCCGCCTTCAGCCGACCTGCCGCGACATCACGCTGCAGCTTCAGCAGTTCCGCACTCGACTGCATGAGGTCGACGTAGATCGGGTCGAGCTGCTGCACCGTGGTGATCGAATCGTCCTGCAGGGCCTTGAGCAGCGCGCCTTCGGTCACCTTGGAACGCGAGATGTTGCCGGCTATCGGCGAGCGCACGGTCGTGTAAGCCAGGTTCAGCTCCGCGGTCTCGACCGAGGCCTTCGCCACGCCGACATCCGCCTCCGTGCGACGCCGCGCGGTCTGGGCGTTGTCGTGGTCCTGCTGGCTGATGAGCTTCTGCGAGAGCAGCCTCTCGGCGCGCTCGGAGATGAGACGGGCGTTTGCGGCCTGTGCCTCGGCCGAGGCCAGCTGCGCCCGAGCGGCGGACAGCGTCGCGCGATAGGTTGCGGCATCGATCTGGTACAGGGGCGCACCGGCGGCCACGTCGCTGCCTTCGGTGAAAAGGCGCTTCTGCAGGATGCCCCCGACCTGCGGCCGCACTTCGGCCACGCGATAGGCTGCGGTCCGCCCCGGCAGTTCCACCGAGAGTCCCACGGGCTTCGGGCGCACCACGAGCACGCCCACTTCCGGCTGAGGGGGCGCAGCCAGGGACGCACCGGCCTTGCTTCCGCCGCAGGCGGACAGCGAAAGGACAATCAGCGCCAGGGACAGGGCCGCGAACGGCGGACGATTCTTCATTCAAACTCCCGAAAGCGGGTCAATGTCCCGCAGCAGCGCCGCGAGCCTGTCGGCGCAGCGTATCCAGTCGATCTTCCCAGGCCGGCTCGGTGCAGTCGTAATCCATCATCCGGCCGTTCTCGAGCGGGGCCCAGACACGCGTGAACGAAACCGGCTTCGCGTAAAACACGGGATCGTCCACTGTCACGTCGGCCTTCAAAAGGCGCCCGCCGGTCTGCGGGTCCTTGTCGAGCCGGTAGCGCTCGATTATTTTCGCATCCTCGCTGTGGGCAACGATCTGGTCCACCGATTCCTTCAGCCCGGTTGTCTCGACAACGAGCGTTTCGCCATCCCAGCGCCCCGTGGAATACCCCTCGCGGGTCGGCAGGAGGTCCGCGGGATCGACCTTCGGCCCCGCGAGATAAATGCGCCGCACCTCGCCATGGGCCTCGAAGATGATCGTGAGCTGCTCAGGCCGCTGGATGAACTCCATCGGATAGCCGCCACCCAGCAGCAGGGCGCCGGGCATGCCGGTCGGGACGCACCACGCGCCTGGCGAATCCCCCGACTCGTCCACAAGCGCGCGGTATTCGGCGATCCGCGCCTTGCCTTCGGCCGTGAAACCGGCGGTAGCGTTGAATTCCACCGCGAAGTTCTCCCGGGCCGGCCCACCCTTGCCGTCCCGGCTGGCTGTCCAGACGCCCGTTAAATCCGGCGGCGCCCCCTGGACAACCCCCCCTGGCAACGCGCCCAGCACCAGCAGGGCGATGACCCTTCCAAATTTCATCTGACGTCGCCTGTATGTCCAATCCAGAAACATGGCGCGACGCTGCCGCCGCCCTTCCGGCTTGTCAACGCGCGACGCACCGTCCTGCTTGGTCGTCCGGCGCGGGCCGAAAGTTCCTCGTTTCACCGCCGTTCAGCCTGTTCTGGGAAGATGAGGGTCGAATCCCATCCACAGGGATGGCCGGAGGAATCCAGCATGCGCAGCACTCTCATCCTTTCCGCACTGCTTGCCGGGCTCGTGGCAGCCCCGACCTTCGCCGACCCGCCGGACTGGGCCCCTGCCCACGGCCGTCGCGACAAGGAGCGGCATGGCAATGACCGCCACCGGGGCGACGACGATCGACGCGAGGTGCGCGTCTACCGGGGCTATACCGGCGACACCTGGAACAGCGATTACGGCATCGCCTCGGGTCGCTGCAACACCGACGCAGCACTCGCAGTCATCGGCGCGGCCGGTGGCGCGGTCATCGGCAACCGCACGGCCTCGCCGGAAAACCGCAGCATCGCCACGATCATCGGCGCCGTCGTCGGCGGCATCGCCGGCAAGGCACTGGGCGATTCCATCGACAACCGCGACCGCGCCTGCATGGGCCAGGCCTTCGAGATGGCGAACGTCGGGCAGGCCGTGCGCTGGCGCAACCCGGATGCCGGTGTCGATTACATCGTGAAGCCGATGCGCGACCTGCCTCGCGGCTGCCGTGAGGTCAAGCTGCACAGCGAGCGGCGTGGGCAGCCGTTCACGGAGACCGTCACCGCCTGCCGCGTCGGTCGCGGCGAGTGGAACATCCGCCGCTGACGGCAATCAGTCCGTCGGTGGCGCCGCGTCGCCGCCGACGGCCAGCGCATAGAGGTCGGACTTGCGCCGGCCCGTGAGCTGCGCGACCACGGCCGCGGCGCGCGAGGGCGGCAGTTCCGCCTTCAGCAGCTGCAGCGCCCGCCTCACGAAAGCATCGTCCGGCGCATCGTTGGCCACGGGCGCACCCTCGAGCACCAGCGTGATCTCGCCGCGGGCGAAATTGGCGTCCTTGCCGGCGATATCCAGCAGCTCCGCCAGCGTTCCCCGGTATACCGTCTCGAAGGTCTTCGACAGTTCGCGGCAGACTGCGGCACGCCGACCGGGGCCGCAGGCTTCAGCCAGGTCGCCGAGCGTGTCGACGATACGGTGTGGCGCTTCGAAGAAAACCATCGTGCGCGCTTCGCCGGCGAGCCGCTGGCAGCGTTCGCGACGCGCCCCGCCCTTCGCGGGCAGGAAGCCCTCGAAGCAGAAACGGTCCGTCGGCAGTCCGGCAATGGACAGTGCGGCGAGCACCGCGGAAGGACCCGGGATGCAGCGCACGGCATGGCCGGCCGCGAGGGCCGCGCTGATCAGCGCGTAACCCGGATCGGACACCAGCGGCGTGCCGGCGTCGCTGACCAGTGCGATGGTTTCACCCCGGCCCAGCCGGGCGAGGAGTTCATCGATGCGTTGCCGTTCGTTGTGTTCATGCAGGGAAACCAGCGGGCGCGACAGGCCCAGTGCCTGCAGCAGCGTACCGGTGTGGCGTGTGTCCTCGGCGGCCACGACGCTGGCGACAGCCAGGCTGTCACGCGCGCGGGGCGAGAGATCGGCCAGGTTGCCGATGGGCGTGGCGACGACATCGATCCGGCCCTGTGCAGCAGACACTATACTTTCCTCACTTCGAACCAGGGCTCCAGAGGCCGCGACTTTGCCCCGCCGCATCCTTCCGACGCAACTTGCTGCCGGCATCCTGCTTTTCGCGGGCCTGCTGCTGACGGCCTGCGGTCCGCCGATCGCGATGCGTCCGGACGTCGCGACCCCTTCGGTGGAGAACGCGCTCGAGCTGACGAAGTCGGGGCGCCATGAAGCAGCGGCGGCCCTGTTCGAGCGGCTGGCCATCGGCGCCACCCCACCCGTAGCGCTGTCGCGTGGCCTGTCCGCCGTCCGCGAATGGCTGACCGCTGATCGAGTCGCCGATGCGCAGCGGGTATTCGCCGCCCTGCCACCCGCCAGCGTCGATGCGACCCAGGCCGAAGAGCGCCGGCTGGTCGAGATCGACCTGCTGCTCGCGCGAAAACTGCCGGCTGAGGCCTGGCGCCTCGCCAGCCGCCTGCCCGAACCGCGCTCCCCGCGTGTGCTGCAGTCCGTGCAGCGTGCCGCCCTGGCGGTCGGCCGCTCGGCCGACGCAGTCCAGGCGTCGCTGGCACTGGAAAAGTCCTTGCCCGGGGAACCCGAGCGAGAGGCGGCGCGCGCGGCGCTCCTCGCGTCACTGCGCGATGCCGCCACGCGGGGCGTGAAACTCGAGCCCCAGACCGCGCGGGATCCCCTCGTGCGGGGCTGGCTCGAGATCGGGCAGATCGCCTCGACGGCCGCCCACAGTCCCCTCGGCGTTTCGCGCGAACTCGTGCGCTGGCGCAAGAAATACCCTGTACACCCTGCAACGAGCATTGCCATGGCCGAACTTAACGGACCGGCTTCCGGTCCCGTGACGATGACGACACTCAGCAGCGGCCCGGTGGCGCTGCTGCTGCCCCTGACCGGAAGGCAGGCAGTGGCGGGCGCACTCGTGCGGGATGGCTTCCTCTCCGCGCTCACCGTGCTGCCGGAGTCCCAGCGTCCGCTGGTGAAGGTTTACGACACGGGTGACCCGGGCCTTGCGAACGCGCTTCGCGCCGCACAGGCCGACAACGCCGGGTTCGTCGTGGGCCCCCTGACGCGCGAAAACACCGTGCAGGCGGTGGCGGGGACCCTGCGGCGCGCCCCGCTGCTGCTGCTCAACGCACTGCCGAACGACATGCCCACGCCGATGAACACCTGGCAGTTCGCCCTGTCGCCGGAAGACGAAGCGCAGCAGGTCGCTCGCCGCGCGCTGGCCCAGAACCAGAAACGGGCCCTCGTCTTCGCGCCGACCGGGGACTGGGGCAACCGAGTGACCACCGCGTTCCGCGATGCCTTCATGGCCGGCGGCGGCGTGCTGCTCGACGTGCAGGCCTACGACGCTGCATCGAACGATTTCATGCCGCACATCACCGCGGCCCTGCGCATCGACGAAAGCCGGGCGCGCCACAAGCGCCTCGAAGGCCAGGTCGGCAAGCTGCAGTTCGAGCCGCGCCGGCGCGCGGACGTCGACCTGATATTCGCCGCGGGCCAATCGGTGGCGCTGCGCCAGATCCGCGCGCAGCTGCGCTTCTATTACGCTGGCGACGTACCGACCTACATGACGTCGGATGGCTTCGATCCGGATCCGGCGGCGAACGTGGACCTGGAGGGCGTGCAGTTCCCTGACATGCCCTGGATGCTGCAGGAAGTCGGTCCCGTCGCCGACGCGCGCGCGGCCACGCAGGCCGGCTGGGCCGACAAGGGCCTGCGCCTGCCGCGGCTCTTCGCCTTCGGGTACGACGCCGCGCAGCTCATGCTCGCGCTGACGAGCCCGCGGTGGCAGTGGCCGCTGTCCGGCGTGACCGGTCGCCTGTCGCCGGACTCCCAGGGCCGCATCCGCCGCGAGCTCGACTGGGCGCAGCTGCGCAAGGGCAAGCCACAGATCTACACGGCGCCCTGAAGCAGGACATGGCGACGATGGACCGTCGTCTGCGGGGCCAGGAGGCAGAGGATGCCGCAGCGGCGCATCTCGTCGCTCGGGGCCTCACGATCCTCGCTCGCAATTACCGATGCCGGCTCGGCGAGCTCGACGTGATCGCCCGCGAGCCGCCGGACATCCTCGTGATCGCCGAGGTACGGCTGCGCAGCCGTGCCGACTACGGCGGCGGCGCTGCCAGCGTCGATACACGCAAGCAGCAGCGGATCGTCAGGGCTTCGCGCCACCTTCTCATGTCGCGGCCTGAACTGGCGAAACTGCGCGGCCGCTTCGACGTGCTCGACCTCGCGCCGAACGGCGCCGCGTACCGGATCGACTGGATCCGCGGCGCCTTCACGGCCTGAGCGTCAGAACTCCTTCCAGACGCTGTCTTCGACTTTCGCCTTCACGTTCACCGAACGCAGCGTCGGCGGCGTCTTCGTGACGCGCGGCCTTGCGGGCTCCCGGCGCGACGCGACAAGGACGGGCCGCGAATCGCATTCGTCCTCGACCGGCAAGTCGACGCGATAACTGTTCACCATGTCGTTCAGTGACCGCGCCTGGTCGGCCATGGACCGGCTGGCGGCGGAGGCTTCCTCCACCAGTGCCGCGTTCTGCTGCGTCAGTTCATCGAGCTGCATCACGGCCTTGTTGACCTGCTCGATGCCCGAATGCTGTTCCTGCGACGCCGCGGCGATTTCAGCGACGATGTCCGCGACCTTCTTCACCGAGGTCACGATCCCGTCGAGCGTCGCGCCGGACTGCGTGACCAGCTCCGATCCCTCGCTGACTTTCTGCACGCTGTCGCGGATGAGCCCCTTGATCTCCTTCGCCGCCGAAGCCGAGCGCCCGGCGAGGTTGCGCACCTCCGTGGCCACCACGGCGAAGCCCCGGCCCTGTTCGCCGGCGCGCGCCGCCTCGACCGCCGCATTGAGCGCCAGCAGGTTCGTCTGGAACGCGATCTCGTCGATGACGCCGATGATGTCGGCGATCCGCTTGGAGGACTCGTCGATGCCCGCCATGGCGCGCACGGCTTTCGACACCACGGCGCCACCGTTCTCGGCCTGGTCGCGGGCGGCGTGGGCCAGCAGGTTGGCCTGGGCCGCGTTGTCGGCGTTCTGCTTCACGATGGAGGTCATCTGTTCCATCGACGAAGCGGTTTCCTCGAGGCTGGAAGCCTGCTGTTCGGTACGCTGCGAGAGATCCGTGTTGCCCTGGCTGATCTCGTCGGCGCCGCGGTACACCTCGCTTGCCGAACCCTTCACCTGCGAGATCAGGCCCGACATCACGCCCAGCAGTTCGTTGATGCCTTCGATGAGCGTTGCCACCGTGCCGGTCCGGCCTTCGGCCGACAACCGCCGCGTCAGGTCGCCAGCCGCTGCGGCCGCGATCACCTCGCTGGCTTCGGCCACGGTGAGACGGACCTGTTCGTTGACCTGCAGCTGCGCCGGCTCGGTCGCGATCTTCACGACCTTGATGACGCGACCCGTCTCGTCGCGCACAGGCGCATAGGCCGCCTGCAGCCACACGTCGCGCCCCTCCTTCGAACGTCGACGGTAGACATCGGCCTTGGCATGGCCCTGGCCCAGCTCTGCCCAGAACTGCGCGTAGTCGGGCGTCGCGGCCTCTGCCGGATCCATGAACAGGCGATGGTGCCGGCCGGTGATCTCGTCGGCGCGATAGCCCGTCAATTTGAGGAACCGGTCGTTGGCGCGCAGGACCTCGCCGGTGGTCGTGAACTCGACGTACGCGAAGGACTCATCGATCGCACCCAGCACGCCGCGCATGTTCTGCCGCTCGGTCTCGGCGGCCGTGATGTCGTAGCGAACGCCGATGTAACGCTCGGGCTTGCCGTTCTTGCCGAGGATGGGCGCGATGACCGCGTCCACGTAATATGGGGAGCCGTCCTTCGCCCGGTTCTTGACCACGCCACGGAACATCTTCCCGTGGCCGATCGTGTTCCACATCTCCTTGAACACTTCCTTCGGCATGTCCGGGTGGCGCGTGATGTTGTGGGGGCTGCCCAGCAGTTCATCGCGGCTGTACTGCGACACTTCGGTGTACTTGTCGTTGAGGGCGATGATCTCGCCCTTCTTGTTCGCCTCGGACACGATGCTCGTCATGTTCAGGATGTCGCTGCGCACTTTCAGGTCCGCCGCCAGGCGGTCGCGTTCCGCATGCAGCGCCGTGACATCCGTGGCCAGCACCACGACGGAGCGCGTCCTTCCGCCGGGGCCGGCCAGCCCAGTCAGGGACGCCTGCATCCAGACCGGCTCCGCGCCGACGCCTCGAAGGCAGAGCAGCGCCGCGCAGGATCCGCCACGCGAGGCCTGGTCCCAGGCGGCGCGCCAGGCGCCACGGTCCGTGCCGCCGGCTTCGAACAGGGACTCGAAGGCATGGCCCCGGACATCGAACGCCGACTGCCCGAGCACCTGGAGGAAGACGTCATTGGCTTCGCCCACGAGGCCGTCGAGACCGATCTCCACCACGGCCTGGGTGCGGCGGACGGCTTCGGCCAGCGGCGCGGTAGCCAGGTCACCGGGCTTGCGGAACCGGTCGAGCAGCGAGAACAGAGACATGGTCTTCCCCTTGTGGTCGAGTGGACTGTGCCACTTCCTGCGTCGGCAATGATGTTCACACCCCTGCGCGACGCCCCGAATGAGGGCAAACCGAAGCCGGTCCCCGAATGCGCTTCATGTTGCGCCGCGACACCCAAAAGCCGTGGAATGGATCGGTTCAGGGCCTGCCGAAGCCGGCGGTGGCGAAGAGGGCCTGGGCCTCCGGCCCCTGCAGGAACGCGACGAAATCCGGCGCAGCGGGCCTTGCACCGACCAGCGCTGCCGCCGGATAGCGGATGGGTGCATGCGAATCCGCCGGGAACAGGTCCACCACGCGGACCCGGGGCTCTACCCGGGCGTCGGTGGCATAAACAATGCCCAGCGGCACTTCGCCCCGGACGACGAAGTTCAGCGCCGCCCGCACGTTCTCCGCGCCGACGATCCGGGCGCTGACCGCGTTCCATACCCCGAGCTTCGCCAGCGCGGCCTGCGCGTACCGGCCCACCGGCACCGAGGACGGGTCGCCCGTGGCGATGCGACCGTCCCTGCCGAGCGCGGCCGCCAGCGCGAAACCCGGTGCCACCCTCAACTGCAGCGGGCTGCCCGCCGGCGCGACCAGCACGAGCCGGTTGGCCACGATGTCCCGGCGCGTCTCGGCCTGCACGCGCTGGCGCACCTGCAGGTAATCCATCCAGTCCTCGTCCGCCGAGACGAATACGTCCGCCGGCGCACCCGCTTCGACCTGGCGGGCAAGGGCCGAACTCGCCGCGAAGGAAAAGCGGACCTGCTGCCCGCTGCGGCGGGTATACGCGGCCCCTGCGTCCTGCAGGACCTGTGTCAGCGACGCGGCCGCAAAGACCGTCAGCGGAGTCTGTTGCCCCAGGACTGCCGTGGACAGCGGCAGCACCGACAGACCGGCGAGTCCGGTCAGGATGGTTCGGCGGGACGGGACCATGCGGGAGTTCCTTGCATCACTCGCTATATTCTAGCCGATACGACAGTTCGGCTTCTGGCAGCTCCCGTCGGTGCCCCGGTACACTGCTTCAATGCAAAAGCCCCAGGCCCATGTCCGCGTCGACCTGTCCCCGGGCTGTTCCATCGGACCGGGCAAGGTCGCCCTCCTGGAGGGCATCGCCCGTTCGGGTTCGCTGTCAGCCGCGGCCCGGGGACTCGGCATGAGCTATCGCCGCGCGTGGCTGCTCCTTCACAACATCAACACTTCCTTCCACGAACCCGCTGCGGCCCTCAGTGCCGGGGGAAAGGACGGGGGCGGCGCTCGCCTCACGCCCTTCGGCCAGCAGCTCGTGGAGTCCTACCGCGAATTCGAAAGCGCGGTCGATGCGCTGGCCGTGCGGAGTTTTTCCTGCATCCGGCCCAATCCGGCCGCTGCCGAGGGCGCATCCGTGTCCCGCAGGCCCCTGCGCCGCCCGCTTCCCGAAGCCTCGGCCAGCAAGGAAGAAGACTGACGCTATATCCAGATGGATATACGCAGCTGCGATCGCGCTTCTCAACCTTGCGCGTCCCCGCCACACTGCAGGTCAGGGGGACCCAGCGCATGCAGGATGACAGGACTGAATCAAACGGCACCTGGACGGCAACCGCCGTCCGCGTGGTGGCGCTCTGCTTCGTACTCAACATGATCGACGGACTGGACGTGCTGTTGCTGTCCTACCTCGCGCCGGCGATCGGCGCGGCCTGGCAACTGCCCGCCACGGCGCTGGGCATCGTGTTCAGCGCGGGCCTGGCGGGCATGGCCCTCGGGGGATTGCTGGTCGCACCGCTGGCGGACCGTTTCGGTCGGCGCCGGCTCATCCTCGTTGCCCTGACCCTCATGACGCTTGGCATGGCCGGCTGCGCCTTGTCACGCGGGGTCCTCGACCTCGTCATCGCCCGCGTCGTCGTCGGCACCGGCATCGGCACGGCGCTCGCCTGCATGGCGGCCCTGGTCGCGGAATTCGCGCCGCCGCGCGGTCGACATTTCGCCGTCGGCGTGATCCAGGCCGGCTATCCGATCGGCGCGACGATCACCGGCTTCGTGACGGCCTGGGCGCTGGGCGTGGCCCACTGGTCCCAGCTCTTCCTGGCCGGCGCCGCACTGTCGGCGTTGCTCCTTCCGCTGCTGGCACTGGGCCTGCCGGAGTCCACGGCACTGAGAAACGAGGCGGCCGTGACGGCCTCGCCCGGGCAGGTGCTGGGCGATCTGCTGGCACCCGTGCGCCGCGCCAACACCCTCCGCCTGTGGCTCGCGGCGTTCGCTGCGTTCATGACGCTGTACTTCATCGTCAGCTGGATCCCGCGTCTCGCGATCGAAGCGGGCCTCGACGCGCGCCATGGCATCTACGCCGGCGCCATCTACAACATCGGCGCCTTTGCCGGCACGACCGGACTCGCCTGGTTCGCCGGTCGCTTTCCGCTCAAGCGCCTCATCACCGGCTTCCTGCTGGCATCCGCCGTACTGCTGATCGCCTTCGGCGCGCTGCGCCTGCCGGTGCCGGCGGAACTGCTGCTCGCGTTTGCGATCGGCGTGACGCTGCAGGGCGGCTTCAACGGTCTGTATCCGCTGGCCGCATCGCTGTATCCGGCGGAACGCCGCAGCGCCGGGCTGGGCTGGGCGATGGGGATCGGCAGGGCGGGGGCCGTGATCGGCCCCCTCCTGGGCGGCTACATCCTCGCGCGCGAGGTGCCGCTGGTCCTGCTGTTCGCGGTCTTCGCGCTGCCGGTGGTGGTCAGCGCGATCTGCGTCCGCGGCGTCAGATAGCGGGACGGCGCGCGTAGATGCCGTAGGCCGCGATCAGCGCATAGCAGACGGCCGGCAGCAGCATTGCCGTGCGCAGGTCGGTGATGTCGGCAAGGTGTCCGGTCAGCGGCGGCACGATCGCGCCGCCGACGATGGCCACGCAGATGATTCCCGATCCCTCGGCGGCGCGCGATCCGAGTCCCTCGCAGGCCAGGCTGAAGATCGTCGGGAACATGATCGCGTTGCAGAGGCCGATCGCGAGCAGCGCCCAGCCCGAGGCGGGACCGTCGATCGAAATCGACGTCAGCAGCAGGGCGATGGATCCGCAGGCAGCCGTGGCCAGCACCTTGCCCGGCGAAAGCAGGCGCAGCAGGCCCGCCCCGATGAAGCGGCCGACCAGCGCGCCACCCCAGTAATACGGCACGTGCTTGCCGGCCATCTGCTCGGCGAGGCCCATCGTGGTGTCCATCATCAGGTAATTCACGATCAGCGAACCGATCGCCACTTCCGCGCCGACGTACAGGAAGATGCACAGCGCGCCCCAGCCGAAACGCAGGCGCTTCAGCAGGTCGAAGGACATCAGGAAGCTCGGCGATTCCACCGGCGTCCAGGGCAGGCGATTGCGGCGCAGCCAGATCACGCCGGCCAGCACGACAAGCGCAGCGGCAAGTCCCAGGTAGGTGTTCACGACGACCTGGGTTTCCTGCGTGCGATAGGCCGCCACGGCCACCGCGTCCGAGAGATCCGGCGCCGCCGCGAGCGAACCCAGGATCAGGATCGAACCGACGTACGGGAAGATCGTCGTGCCGAGCGAGTTGAAGGCCTGCGCGAAAGTCAGGCGGCTGTGCGCCGTGCGGGCCGGCCCGAGCAGCGAGATCAGCGGATTCGCGACGACCTGCACGGTCGTGATGCCCGCCGCCAGCACGAACAGCGCCAGCAGGAACACGGAGAAGGCGCCCGATTTCGACGCCGGGATGAACATCAGGCAACCCAGCGCCATGGTCAGCACGCCGAAGGCCGCCGTGCGCATGTAGCCCGTGCGCTGCACGATGCGCGCCGCAGGAAGCGACACGACGAAGTACGCCGCGAAGAACGCCGATTGCACGAGCATCGCCTGGGCGTAGCTCAGCGTGAACAGTTCCTTCAGCTTCGGGATGATGACGTCGTTGAGGCTGGTGATGCCGCCGAAGACGAAGAACAGGGCAAAGACGAACAGTTGCAGGTCCGGCGCATTGATCCCGTTCGTCGGATCATCGACACCCGGTACCGGATCGGTCGAAGACGTATCTGCTGTATCCAGGTGCATGTTCTCTTTCCCTCTTCGGTGAACCTAGCGGACAAGGGCCTTGTTGATGCCCGTGGACTTGCGGTCGACGAGCGAAATCTCGAAACGGAGGCTGACGCAGGGTCGGGCCTCGACGCGATCGATCAGCAGCCGCGCGGCCTCGGCGGACATGTCCGCGATCGGCTGGCGGATGGTCGTGATCGGCGGCCAGATCTGCGTGGCGACCGGGCTGTCGTCGAACCCCACGACGGACAGTTCGTCGGGGACCTTCACGCCGAGCCGCGTGGCCGCCGCGATGACCGCCGACGCCATGTCGTCGTTGCAGGAGAAAACGGCGGTGACGGGAGCACGCTTCGCGAGCAGCTCGATGCCGGCCGCCATGCCGGAGTCATAGGAATAATCTCCCTGGATGACCTCCACGGCGTCCTTGCCAAACCCGGCAACCGCCAGTTCGTCGAGGAAGCCCTGCCGCCGCTCGTACGATGCCAGGTGGGTATCCGGTCCCGTCACGAGACCGAAACGCCGGTGGCCAAGGCTCGCGAGGTGCCGTGCGAGCAATGCCGCACCACTGCGGTCGTCCGAGAACAGGGCATGGGAGCGATCGACATCCGACAGCGGCGCGATGCGCACGTAGGGGATGCCCATCCCGTCGAGCCTTTCCATCACGCCTGCATCATCGGTCAGCGGCGGCGACAGGATCACGCCGTCCAGGCGAACGCCCTGCAGGAAGCGATCGAGGTAGTCAAGGTAGGCCGGGTCGCTGTCGTCCACCTGCTCGATGACGAGGTGGTACCCCCGCTCGCGGCAGATGCGCAGCGCGCCCTTCTGGAGTTCGGCGATGTAATGGAGGGAGGGATTGCTGAACAACGCGGCGACCACGAAGGAACGGCTGCCCGACAGGGCGCGCGCCGCGGAATTCGGCACGTAGCCGAGCTTCGAGATGGCGAGTTCCACCTTCTCGCGCAGTGGCGGACGCACATGCGGTTCGCGGTTGATGACGCGCGAGACGGTCTTGATGGAGACCCCCGCCCTCCGGGCGACATCGACGATCGTGACCCGTGCCTCTCCCACACCCCCCCCTGTCCGTCAGGAACGTGCCGCATCATACCCGGGAAGCAAACGTTGTCAGCGCGGGAATTTAAGTTCCGATGTCCCCGGGCACCCCTGGTTTGACAACGCTATCTACTGTCTCCTAGGCTCGCACCACCATTACAATCGGGGGCGTTCGGGTGCGGCGCGCCCGGAGCGGCGTCCCCGTCATTCACCTGTCGAGAGGACCCTGCCATGCGTTCCCGGATCGCCACGCTAGTCGGCCTGCTGCTGGCCCCCGACCTCCAGGCTGCCCCGCCTCCGACCGCCTCGGATCCCGATGTCCGCGCGGCGGCCACGGTGAAGCTGATGACTGCGGAGGAACGGAACACGCTGCTGCATGGCCCGATGGCCGTTCCGCTGCTGGGCCTCTCCGCCCCGAAGGAAGCCATACCAGGCGCGGGCCATATCCCCGGCATACCCCGCCTCGGCCTGCCCAATCTGGCGGAATCCGACGCCAGCCTTGGCGTGGCCTATGTGTTCGGCCTGCGCAAGGATGGCGCGACGGCGCTCCCTTCCGGCATGGCGATGGGCGCCAGCTGGAACCCGGACTTGCTGCGCGAGGGCGGCGCGATGATCGCCCGCGAGGCGCACAGCAAGGGCTTCAATGTGCTGCTGGCCGGCGGCGTGAACCTGATCCGCGAACCGCGCGGCGGCCGCACCTTCGAGTACCTCAGCGAGGACCCGCTGCTGTCGGGCACGCTGGGCGGCGCGGCAATCAGCGGCATCCAGTCCGAGCACGTGATCTCCACGGTCAAGCACTTCGCCCTCAACAACCAGGAAACCGGGCGCAGTTTCCACGACGTGCGCCTCTCCGACGCAGCGGCACGCGAGAGCGACCTGCTCGCCTTCCAGATCGCCATCGAGCGCGGCCAACCGGGTTCGGTCATGTGCTCGTACAACCGCATCTGGGGCGAATTCGGCTGCGAGAACGACTATCTGCTCAACCAGGTGCTGAAGCGCGACTGGGGCTACAAGGGATGGGTCATGTCGGACTGGGGCGCCGTGCACAGCGTCGGCGCCGCGCTAAAGGGCCTCGACCAGCAGTCGGGCGAGCAGCTCGACGAGAAGGTGTTCTTCGGCCAGCCGCTGCTCGAGGCGGCCGCCAGAGATCCCAAGTTCGCCGCCCGCGTCGAGGACATGAACCGGCGCATCCTGCGCACGATGTATGCGGTGGGGCTGGATACGCACCCGCCCAAGGTCCGGCCGATCGATTTCAAGGCCAACGGTGACGTGGCGGAAAAGGTCGCGCACCAGGGCATCGTCCTGCTGAAGAACACGGGCAACGCGCTGCCCCTGGATGCCGCGAAGCTCAAGCGCGTCGCCGTGATCGGCGGCTACGCCGACGCGGGCGTGCCGACCGGCGGTGGCTCGAGCCGCGTGCAGGGCGAAGGGGGTCCCGCGCTGACGCGGCCCACGGGCAACTACGTGCCGGAACTCGACATGATCTTCGGCGAGAGTTACCACCGTTCCGTGCCCCTGAAGGCGATCCGCGAACGGGCGCCGCAGGCTGATGTCCGGTTCAGGAACGGCCGCAACATCGAAGACGCCGTGATCCTGGCGCGCCAGTCCGACGTCGCCATCGTCTTTGCCACGCAGCCGATGACGGAAGGCTTCGACGAGCCGGGCCTCAACCTGCCGGATGGCCAGAACGAGCTGATCGCCGCCGTTGCGGCCGCCAACCCGCGCACGATCGTCGTGCTGGAAACGGGTGGCGCGGTGTTCACACCCTGGCTGGACAGGACGGCCGCCGTTCTCGAAGCCTGGTTTCCGGGTGCGCGCGGCGCCGAGGCCATCGCTGGCGTGCTGTTCGGCGACGTGAATCCCTCGGGTCGGCTGCCGATCAGTTTCCCGGCGAGTCTCGCCCAACTGCCGCGCCCGGACCTGCCGGGTGCCGATTTCGTCGAGCCGGACATCTTCGGCAAGCCGACGCCGGGCCAGTCGTTCACGGTCAACTACGACATCGAAGGTGCGGACGTGGGTTACCGCTGGTACGCGCGTACCGGCAAGGCGCCGCTGTTCTGGATGGGCCACGGCCTGACTTACACGCGTTTCGAAACCTCCGGCCTGAAGGCTGCCAACGGCAAAGCGCTGTCGCTGTCGGCCACCGTGCGCAACGCCGGCGACCGCGCCGGCGACGACGTCGTGCAGTTCTACCTGTCGAAGGATCCGGCCGGCGCCACGCGCAAGCTCGTCGGCTACCAGCGCGTGTCGCTCGCGCCGGGTGAATCGCGCACGGTGAACGTGGACGTCGATCCGCGTCTGCTGGCCCGCTGGCGCAATGGCAGCTGGCAGATCGATGCCGGCGAATACCGCGTCGCCACCGGCCGCTCGGCCGGTGATCTGGGCGAGTCGGTCGACGTCAAGCTGGCCGCGAAGAAGTGGTCGGAGTCGAAGGCGCGCTGATCACGCGCCGACGACCGGGTAGGGATCGAATGCCGCGCGGCCTGGTCCTCAGGCCGCCGGCAGCACCAGCGTATTGAACGAGTCCGCAGGCAAGGTCACGGACACGCGCTGGTTGCCCAGTTTCATGCCGACATCCAGCGGCTCCGACATCTCGTTCTGGATGATCACGACGACTTCCCCATTGGGATTCCGGAACGCCAGCTGGTTCTCGTAGCCCATGAAGCTCTGCGTGTCGATGCGGCGGGCACCGGCGGCAACGAAATGGCTCAGATGCGCGAGCAGGTAGTACTCGTGCGTCAGCGTGAAGCGGCCACTGGCTGCATCGACCGCCACGAGTGAATTCTGCGGCCAGCCCCAGGTGCTGACGGACGGCGTCGGCATGACGAGGTTCCAGTAGAACCAGGCGTTCGCACCGGCACCGAAGTACTCCTTCATGCGGCCCCAGATATATCGCGCGTAATGCCAGTCGTTGGTGCCGAAGCCGCACTCCTGTTCCGACTGCCAGATCTCGAGCCCGGGATGGCGCTCGTGGATGGCCTTCACGGCCTCATGCCCCGCCCACTGCAGGCCGACGCCGCGCACCAGAGGACCTGCGGCCGGATCCTTCAGCACCGCGTCCAGCATCCCGGGATTGCCGCGCTCGAGCGTACCGAAAAAGATCTCCACGCCGAGCGGGCCGACCTCGCGGGCGAGATAAGGAATGAACCGGGCGAGACCCTCGGGCGTCCAGCAGCAGCTCGGGAAGGGCTGTGCGGAATTGAACTCGTTCTGCGGCATCACGTGGCCAATGCGGATGCCTTCGCGCGCATAGGCCTCGACGTAAAGCTTGAAGTAGCGCGCATACGCCTCGAGGTACGCCGGCTCGAGACGGAAATGGTCCTTGCCTTCCCGTCCGATCTGCTCCGGCCGGATGCCATTGGACGGCTGCCCGGGCCAGGCCGGTGCCATCGCGTAATGACCATTGGTCTTCATCCAGACCGGCGGACTCCAGGGCGAAGCCCAGAGACCCATGTCCGGCCGCCGCTTCAGCGCCGCCTGGATGAAGGGAATCAGCGTATCGCGGTCGTTGTCGATGCTGAAATGCGCCAGCGCGAAATCGCCGTCGGTCTCGTCATAGCTGTACCAGCCCCGTGCGATGTCATTGCCGCCCACGGGCGTGCGGCCCAGGTTGAGGCTTGCGCCCTGCCCCGGCGCGAACAGCGCATCGAGCGCCGCCTCGCGCGCCGCAGCCGGCAGTGCGCGCAGCGCCAGCCAGCCCTTCTCGCTGAAAGCGCCGCCGAAACCGCGCATCGTCTGCAGCGGCTTGTCCGGCAGGATTTCCACCTGGTAGGCAAACATCGCCGACGGCAAAGGACCGACCCGAACGCCCTGCATGCGCCGCCACGGCGCCCGCTGCGTCGTGCTGATCCAGCGCGTGCCCGGCGCGTTGCCTCCTGCGCTGCCCGCGCCGGTCCCGCCGCTTGCGGACTGTGCCTGGGGTGCCAGCGCAGCGGCGGTCGATGCAGTCGCCAGCTTCAGGAAATCGCGTCGTGCCGTCATGTCGTCTCCTTGGTCCTGCGGACGCTGAAATGATGCCGGCCGGATCGCAGCTCGATCTTCCGCTCCCCTTCCCCCGGGCCACCGGGCAGATAGAGCGTCGCGATCGTGTTCGGCGGCACCTGGAAGTCGAACTCCGTCGCCCCGTCGGTGATGCGCCAGGCGCTCTCGATGCGGCCATACGGCGAATCGTAATGTCCCTCGGCCCACTTCAACTGTCCGGTGGGATCGGGTTCCGGTCGCAGCACGAACCTGCGGAATCCCGCCTCGTCGCGCCGGATACCCAGCGAGTTGCCGACCAGCCACTGGCCTACGGCACCGAACGAGTAATGGTTGAAGGAGTTCATGCTGTTGTTGCCGCCGAACCCCTCCGTTGTCGTATAGCCGTTCAGGCGTTCCCAGATGGTGGTCGCGCCCTGCTTGACCGAGTACAGCCACGAGGGATAGTCCCGGTTCAGCAGCTGCCGATACGCGACATCGCTTCGACCGGACTCCGACAGCACCCGACTGACCAGGGCGGTACCGATGAAGCCCGTCATCAGGGAATTCGCCGGACGCATCCGGCCCTCGTCGTCCTTCGATTCACGACCGACTGCATCCGCGAGTCGACGGGCCGCCACCGTCCGCTTGTCATCGGCCAGCACGCCCAGCCCCAGCGCCGCGGCATAGGACGCCTGCGTATCGGCCTTCTGCCAGGTTCCGGACAGCGCATCGGGGCCGAAGGCGATCGGCGAGCCGGTGACATAGCCGATCGTCGAGCCTTCGGCGTCGATGAACCGCGCATTGAAGTAGTCCCGTCGTGCGCGATGCAGGGTGGCGAAGCGCTCCGCGTCCGCCTCGTGCCCCAGCAGCCGCGCCACCTGCACCATGATGCCCAGGTCGTGGGTGTGGTAAGCCACGGCAAGGAACTGCTGTCCAAGCTGCAGGTTCTGCGGACCGAGCCAGTCGCCCAGCTGCACGTCGTGCATCAGACCGGTCGCGGGATCGACGAGCGACTGCAGGTAATCGACGTACGCGACCATCGCCGGGTAATGCTCGCGCAGCACGGCCTCGTTGCCATACTGCTGGTACATCTCCCACGGCACCGTGATGCCGGCACTGCCCCACAGCACGCCGCCGAAGCCACCACCCACCGGGGCGATGTCGGAGAACTTGCCCGCGCGCTGCGTGTCGCGCATCGCCCGCAAATGCCGCATCAGGAACGCGTCCGCATCGGACACATACGTAGCCGTCCTCGCGAACGCGCCCAGATCGCCCGACCAGCCCATGCGCTCGTTGCGCTGGGGGCAATCCGTGGGCACGGACAGGAAGTTGCCGAGGTTGGACCAGACGATGTTCGACCAGAGCTGGTTGAGGTCCGCGTCCGAAGTCCGGTACTCCGCGGTGAGCTTCTGTACCGAGCTCAGGGCCAGCCCCTCGACGGCATGCAGCGGCAAGGCCCTGTCGATGCCCGTGACCTCGAGGTACCGGAAGCCATGCGAGGTAAAGCGCGGCTGGATGGTCTGCGGCCCCGACCGGGCGACATACAGATCCTGGCTCAGCGCCGCCCGGTAGTTCTCGGTCATGATCATGCCGACGTTGCCGCCTGACGCCGGCAGGTCCGGGTACAGCATCTCGGATACGCGCAGCACGATGCGCTGGCCCGCCCGCGCAGCAGCCAATCGGATGCGCGGCACGCCGACTAGATTCTGGCCCAGGTCATACACGAACACGCCACGGCGCACTTCGCGCACGCTGCGGGCACGGACCGCCTGGTATTCACGCACCGGCTCGTCCTGCTGGCCCAAGAGCTGTTGCTGCGCGTAATCCAGATCCGCGCTGGTGTAGGTTCCTTTCTCCGGCGGCACGATTTCCGCCGGCTTCCAGTCCCGGGTGTCATACGCCGCCGTGCTCCAGCCACTGATGAGCGGTTCGCGGCCAGCGTCATACACTTCGCCCATGTACAGACTGGAGTAGATCAACGGCCCCTGCCCGAAGAACTTCCAGTCGCGGTCGTTGGACGTGACGACCTGACGTCGCCCATCGGCATACTCGATGACCAGCTTGAGCAGCAGCGATTGCCGGTCGCCGAAGTGGTTCCAGTTGCTGCCATAGCTCAGCAGGCCACTCCACCAGCCCTCGCCCAGTGCCGCGCCCAACGCATTGGCACCGGGGCTGATGTCCTTCGTGACATCGTAGGTCTGGTAGAAGTGCGTGCGGTTGTATTGGGACAGACCGGGGTTGAACCAGTCGTTGCCGATGCGCTTGCCGTTGAGGTGCAGTTCGTAAATACCGCGCGCGGTCACGTAAACCCTTGCCGCGCGGATCGGGGCCTGCCGGACCTTGAATCCGGTGCGCAGCAGCGGCATCGAGCCGTGGCTCGGGTCCGCGACGACGAAGGCACCCTGACGGCCACCCGACAGCAGATACCCTTTCGCATCGACCTGCAGTCCCCCGCCCCTGCGACCGGCCGCGGCGGCGAACAGCCCTGCATAGCCTCCGGAGGTCAGCTTTTCCTCGAAGAGCGCATTGGCGGGCTTGCGCGTATTGGAAACCCGCAGGTCGCTGAAGCGTGCCGTCTGCCCTGCCTCCATGCTGAAACCGATATCCGCCAGCATGCCGAAGGTCAGGACATCGTGTGGTGCCGTGCCCGACGGCAGCATCGGATTCAGGATCAGGCGTGCGTCGTTGACGCCTTCGAAAGGCCTGGCGTCGCCGTCGATCCGGAAACCCAGGACGCCGAACTCCGCATGGACAAGGATCTCGTGGCGTGCATGGGCATTGCCCGCGTTGATCAGTCCATTGCGGATCCGGTACGCCTGCACGGGGACGTTCGGATCATCCTTCGCCGCATAGCCGGCCCGATAAATTTTCAGCAGGGCCGCGGACGTGGCGCTGCCCGTGATTCCGCTGATGTCCAGCTCCACCCGGAAGTAGCTCGCATCGCGCGCCGCGCGCAGACCGGCCGGATTCTTGTCGGCGTCCATCAATCGCGCATCGTTGGCTGCGAACACGATGCCAGCGCGGCTGCTGCCGGGCAGGATTTCGACGCCGGAGGAGATTTCGTACAGGGGCAGGTACTGGGCATGGAGGACCCGATCGGCTTCTCCTCCTCCGATCCAGCGGGCGCCTTCCCAGGCCCGCAGCGACGGGTCGGGATCCATCAGCCCGGTCTCGAACCAGGAGTCCGCACTCGCCTGCGCGCCATCTTCGTACCAGGTGGAAACCGTCCAGCGGTAGCGCGTCGCGGGACGCAGGTCCGCGCCCTGGTAGGGGATCTCGGTGGACCGCCCGGACGCGATCCGGCCGGAGTCCCAGACCGGCTCCGCGCCGGAGCCGGAAACCACGATGCGGTACGCCGACTGGATCACGCCACGCCGCGAAGTCGGCGCAGCGGTCTGCCAGGCAAATCGGGGACGCGTCGTATCGATTCCCAGCGGCCTGTCCCGATGCTCGACCGTGAGCGTCACCGGCGACACCGCGGCAGGCACTTTCGCCGGTGCCGCAGCACTCAGCAGCGCCAGCGCTGCCGCCGACAGCAGGCCCTTCAACAGGGGCGGCATGCGCCAGGACACCGATGACCGCCGGATCGCCACAACCGATATGCCCATGACGCTTACGCTCCCCCGTTTGTGTCCGTATGCTGACCAGAACCAGAGCGCGGCACAAGGAGCCTGCCCCCACATGAAAACGTCCCGCCACACCACCCGCATCGCGGCTGTCGGTCTCTGGCTTTGCGTCCTGATGCCGGCCCTGATCCCCGACCTTGCAGACGCCGCCGAGGCGGCCAGGGCGACGAACAAGCCTCGCCTGTTCGTATCGACCGACATCGGTAATGAACCCGACGACCAGATGTCGCTGGTCCGTCTCCTGCTGTACGCCAATGTCATCGACATCGAAGGACTGGTCGCGTCCACGTCCACGTGGAAACGCAACGTCGTCAGCCCGGAGATGATCCAGAGCGTGGTCGAGTCCTACGGCGAGGTCCGGGACAACCTGCTGCTTCACGAGCCGGGCTGGCCGACGTCGGCGCAGCTTCTCGGCCTGATCAGTGCCGGGCGAGCCGCCTATGGTCTGGACGGCCTGCGAAGTGGCGATCCCTCCGTCGGGGCGCGACGACTGATCGAAGCAGCCCTGCGCGATGACCCTCGTCCGCTGTGGGTTGCCCTGTGGGGCGGTGCATCGACGCTGGCAGAAGCACTGCAGACCGCGCGCCGCACGCTGCCGGCACCGCGACTGGCAGCCTTGGTCGCCAAGCTGCGCGTGTACTCCATCTCCGACCAGGACGACGCCGGGCCATGGATCCGCCGCGAATTTCCGCAGCTGTCCTATATCGTGAAGCCCAGCCCGGATGACGGCACCGAGTACGCCAGCGCGACCTGGACCGGGATCAGCGGCGACCTCTACTACCGCAACGGCGAAGGCGCCGATGGCTCGACGGTGACCCAGGAGTGGCTGCAGACGAATATCCGCAGCAAGGGTCCGCTGGGCGCCCATTACCCGCGGCATATGTTCATCATGGAAGGCGACACGCCGTCATTCCTGGGGCTGATCGCCAACGGATTGAACTCGGACCAGAACCCGAGCTGGGGCGGCTGGGGCGGGCGTTACATCCTGCGGCGCCCTTATGGCGAAGTCCGCCCCATCTGGACGCAGGGCGGCGACCTCTTCCCCCGCGT
>JBEEKA010000307.1:0-2689 GCA_041168985.1 Pseudomonadota bacterium
CTTAGCAAAGTCAACGATATGATGACCGAGCTCTACACTTCGTTCGGTGGTGCGACCGACCCGAGTGTGACGACGGTTACGACTTCCGGCGCGGCGACGGTTGGGACCACGCTCGACGTGACCGGCGCGGCTACGTTCGGTAGCACGGTTGCAGCGACCGGCAAGATCACCGGCGGGTCTCTGGCGCTCGACACCGGCACTAAGACGGCTTCGGCGACGGCTGGCGCGGCAACGCTCAACAAGGACGCCGGCGTGATCACGTCGGAGGCTCTGACGACGGCGGCTGGAGCGACCTACACGCTGACCTTGACCAACTCGTCCGTTGCGGCGGCGGATCAGGTCTTCGCGTCGGTCAGGTATGGCACTGCGTCTGCCGGCATGCCGGTGGTCACAATGGTCACGCCGAGTTCCGGGGCTGTTGAAGTCATCGTGCAGAACATCCATGCTTCGGCGGCGCTCGACGGCACGATCAAGATCGCATTCGCGGTTCTGAAGAACTAACGAGGATCGCGCCATGGACGAGTATGTTTGCAAGATCGAGAAGCTGGCCAACGGCTACGAGGTCATTATGGCCGATCCGGCCATCGTCAAGGCCAACGCTTCAAGCAAGGGGTCGTGGCGCGATCCCAACATCGGACACGCCTTCAAGGATGTGGACGAAGTTTGCGCATTTCTGAAGGCCAACCTAGACAAGGCTGGCGCAGGAGACGAGTATAGCAGCAGCTTTGATGCTGCTGTTGCTGAAGAAGGGGACGATTAATGAGTGATCAACCGTTGACGATGAAGACGCCCACCGGAGAGACAATCGAAATTCCGGTCTCTGACCGTGCGCCGACGAAGCGCGCCCCCAAGGAAGACCGGGTGAAAATCCGCCTGGAGCACAACGATCGCATTCCGAAAGTCGGCCTCAATATTGGTCACAACGGGACGAATTATCTGCTCAAGACCGGAGTCGACATCAATATCCCTCGCAAGGTTTTGAACGTGCTCAACGACGCTGTGGCGTCGATGCCAATCATCGACCCAGAAAACCAGACGATTATTGGCTATGAAGACCGGATGATGTATCCCTATCGTCTGGTGAACTAACGATAAGGACAGGATATGAACCTCGGCGAGCTGCTCACAGAGCTGCGGGAGAACATCCTCCACGATCGTTCCGATCGGATCGCCGGGTCTCCTGACCTTCTGTGGTCGGATGCGACGCTCATTCGCTACATCGACCAGGCGCATAAGCGCTTTGCACGTCGTTCGCTGATTATTCGCGATGGCTCGACCTGCGAAGTCACCGAGGTGACGCTGCGCACCGGCATTCAGGACTACCAGCTGCACGAGTCGGTGATTGCTGTGCTGTCGGCGAAATACGACGGCGAGAACGGTGATCTGCGCAAGGTCGGGCACACGACCTTCGATATGTATAACGCGCCGGACCCGATCTACTTCGACATCAACGCGCAGAACCTTGCGACGCCCGGCAAGCCTACGTCCTTCTCGACAGACGAGCAGCTGGCGGACAATGGTGACGGCGCGCTGTCGGTGGTGTCGATGCGGGTGTTCCCGACGCCATCGGCCGACTACAACCGTTCGGTGCTGAAGCTGCGTGTCGTGCGCGGCGTCCTGCAAACTTTTTCCAGTGCTGATCTGACAATGCAGCCGGAAATCCCAGAAGAGCACCAGCTGGAGATGCTGGATTGGGCCGCCTATCTGGCGCTGCGCATCGTCGATCGTGACGCCGGCGACTTGTCGCGGGCCGAGAAATTCAAAGCCGACTTCGTCGAAAACGTCATGCAGGCTCGTCAGAACGCGATGCGAAAGCTGTTCGCGCCGCAAGCGTGGGGTTTCGGGCGGAACGGCTTCACCTGGGAGAAGTGATATGGCCGATCGACCGCTCACCGGCAACGCCCTGAAGGTCTGGCAGAAGTTCGGCGCAAAGTCGCCGCAGCCGGCCACCGATGCGTGGCTGGAGGCCCAGGCCCCGACGCTGCGTTACAATCCGCCTAGGACGATAGCCGATATTGGTGCTCCGGGCTTCTCGATGCCGCGTGCAGACGTGATGGACGGGCTGCGTAATCTGGTCGGCCGCCCTGAAGCGCCGCAGGTTGTCTCGCCGGATTATCTCTATGTTGGTGATGCGTCGCGGATGACGCCGGACCCGACCGAGTATCTGGAAGCGAGCCGCGCGCGTCCGCCCACGTTCAATTATGCCGACCATCTGAGGCAGGCTGCAGGAGCGCAGCCGCAGAGCGCGCAGGTGCGTCATCTGGCTCAGACCGTCAATCCGTTTGATCCCGGCATAGGTCGGCCGCAGGTCGACATGCGCGCGCTGCCGCGCAACCTTCCGGCGACGATCGAGTCGCCACTGCCTGGTGTGACGGTTGGGGATCCTTATGGAGGTGCGCAGGCGGCGCGCGCTGCCGAGATCCGCTTGCTGGGTGGACCGACGTATGGTCCGGTGCGGCCTGGCGCGCTCGACGCGATGGGCTCCTACATGCGCGGCCAGACTTCGGCCGCGAAGGCGTCGCGACTCGCCGAGATCATGGGTCTTGCAGGCAATGCCTCTACGGCCGCGGGCGTCGCAGAGCAGGCTGCGCCTCGCGTTCTCGGATCGCTCGGAGGCAGGGCTTTGAGTCTCGCGTCGAAGGCGGCGCTGCCGCTCTACGGAGCGTCTGTCGGCTGGGACATCGCCAAC
>JBEEKA010000308.1:0-3043 GCA_041168985.1 Pseudomonadota bacterium
GCAGGGCCAGTCGGTCGATCTGTGACGAGGAGTCGGAATCCAATGGCAAGACGGTTGGGACTGGTGCTGCTGGGCGTGATGTCGGGTCTGGCTTTCGCGGCCAGACCCGCGGCGTATGGCGTCTACGTGACCAATGAACGTTCCGGCACGCTCAGCGTGATCGACGGGGGCAGCGGCAAGGTGGTGGCGTCCGTTGCGCTGGGCAAACGGCCCCGCGGCATCAAGCTGTCGCATGACGGTCGGAAACTGCTGGTCGCGTTGAGTGGTTCGCCGATCGCCGGGCCGGGCGTGGATGAGAGCAAGCTGCCTCCGGCCGACAAGGCCGCGGACGGCATCGGCGTGGTGGACATCGCGAGCCTGAAGCTCGAACGCGTGATCCGCGGCGTGTCCGACCCGGAACAGCTGGCCATCAGCCACGACGGCAGGCTGCTGTTCGTCGCGAGCGAGGACACGGGTGCCGCCATCGTGCTCGACGCGAAGGAGGGGCGGCCCGTGGCAACGATTCCGACCGGCGGCGAACCGGAGGGGGTTTCGCTGTCGCCGGATGGCAAGCAGGTCTATGTCACCTCGGAAGCCGATCATCGGGTATCGGTCATCGACGTTGCGAGCCTCAGGGTCGTGCAGCGGATCGAAGTGGGGGCGCGACCGCGCTTCACGGCGTTTTCGCCGGACGGCAGTCTCGCCTTCGTCAGCAACGAGAACGACGGCAGCATCAGCGTCATCGACACCAAGTCCGCCGCGGTGACCGGGACGATCAAGCTGGAAGGGCCCTTGACCCGTCCGGTCGGTATCGTGACGTCCCCGGACGGTTCCCGGCTCTATGTGGCCGCCGGTCGCAGCGGCAATCTCCTCGCGATCGATCTGGCCTCGCGCAAGGTCGTCGGGCAGGTCGCGGTGGGTCCGCGGCCCTGGGGCGTGGACCGCAGCCCGGACGGGACGCTGATCTACACGGCAAATGGCTCATCGAACGACGTCAGCATCGTGGAAGCCGCGACGCTGAAGCTGGTGGCCCGCCTGCCGGTGGGCGAAGGTCCCTGGGCGGCCATCGTGGGGCCGGCACCGAAGGGACCGGCGGGAAAATAGCGTCGCTTCAGGCCAGCAGCGCCCTGACGGTTGCCGCCCCGGCGACCGTCAACAGCAAGGATCCGCCCAGATGCAGCGCGGCCGTGAGGGTCGCGAGCCCCGGTCGTCCGCTGGTCAGCATTGACACCATTTCCAGCGAGAAGGACGAGAACGTCGTCAGCCCACCCAGGAAGCCCGTGATCAGGAAGAGCCGCAGCCCATCCGGATAACCCGTCCGCATCATCAGGAACGCAGCCACGGCACCGGCGAGATAGCCCCCCAGCAGGTTCGAGGCGAGCGTGCCCAGCGGCAGGGGCTGCAGCAGGGGATTGAGCCCCAGTCCCAGCAGGTAACGCAGGCAGGCGCCGAAACCGGCACCGAAGAAGACGTTGAGCAGGGCGTAAACGGTCATGTTGCAGGTATCATTGCCGTTCCGCTCGACGCCGTAAACGGCGCATCGCGCCCCGGTAGCTCAGTGGATAGAGCACTCGCCTCCTAAGCGAGGGGTCGCAGGTTCAACTCCTGCCCGGGGCACCACACTTATATGCAGGCTTGAAACTTGCTGCGATTGTGTCGCGATCTCCAGCCCTACGAGGGCCTCCAGATGCGAACCGTCCGAAGCCTGGCGAATGCCGATCGCATCGCCCAGCACGTTCTGCAGCGCCGTCCTAGCGCGGGGCATGTCCACCGCTGCGGTTCGCTCAAGTTCGGCGACCAGGCGCTGATACTTCGCGAGCAGGGCAGGCACGGCCTCGATCGACGTGACCTTCCGCGGCGGGGCCGGAGCCTCCAGTCGGGCGAGTTCTTCCTCGGCGGCATAGAGCCGTTCGGCCACTGCCTTCGACGCGCGGAGCATGCCCCCGGCGATGGCGTCGGTCAGGTTCCCGATCTCCGTCTTGAGGGCGCGGATACGGGCGGCAGTCGGGCGCGCGGCCGGCTCTGTGGACCGTTGCTGCACCGCCTTCGCAAGTCGGGCCCGGACCTCCTGCAGAACCTCCGGGCTGAGCAAGTCCTCCCGGACCGATTGCAGGATCTTGTCCTCGACCACGGAGCGACGAACCCGAAGCCGGACGGTGCAGCCCCGGCCGTAAAGGTTGCCGGAGCAGATATAGCTGCGGTCGTCGGCCATCACGAACCGGGAACCACAGGCGTCGCACCGGAGCAGGCCCGAGAAAAGGTATTGGCCGCGCTTGCCCTCCGACTTGCGCCTGGCGCGCTGGATGCCATCGGCGACTCGGCCACCCACTGCGATGGATTGCGACTCCTGCCGCGCCTTCACGCGCTGCCAGAGGTCGTCGGAGACGATCCGAAGGCGCTCGACCGGTAGGACCACCCACTCGCTCCTCGGCTTCAAGATGCAGCGACGGCGCTGGCTGTCGGCCGCAGAGCGCACCCGAGCCGTGCGACCCCAAACCTTCACGCCGCGATAGGTGTCCACGTTGAGGATGCCCAGACCGCGCCGGGCGTCGCCGGCGATGGTGGACACCGACCAGGCTGGAACCTTGTCGGCGCGCTTCAAGGTTGCGCCGGGGGAGGGGACGCCTCGCTGGTTCAGGTCGCGCGCGATGGCGATGGGGGCCCACCCGTCCGCGTACCGCTCGAAGATCCAGCGCACGACTTCTGCCTGCTCGGCGTTGATCTCGATTTGCCCCGTGCCGCTGACGCTGGCCGGGACGTATCCGTATGCCTTCGAGCCGGATGCAGCGCCAGCCCGGGCGCGACCCTCAAGGCCGCGGCGAGTGCGGCGGGCGATCTCACGGCGATAGGACTCGCTGCTCGCACCCATCACAGCACCGAGCAACCCGGCGTTTTCCTGCCGGCTGTCGAAGTCGTGCGTGACGACGAAAACCCCAAGGTCGGCGATCTCGGCCAGGCGCGGACCCTGCTCGGCCATGTTGCGCCATAGGCGGGAAACGTCCTCTGCGACGATCACGTCGATGGCGCCGCTGCGCACGTCGGCCAGAAGCTGCTGATAGCCGGG
>JBEEKA010000309.1:0-5312 GCA_041168985.1 Pseudomonadota bacterium
TGGAGTTCTTCTGCGTGCCGATACCGTGGGGGCGCGCCTGCCAGCTGACTTGAAAAAGTCTCGCCCCGGGCGCGCAGCCGGCTTACGCTTGGGGAGATGTCGCCCGGCATCATCGTTTCCCTGGCCGCCACGTGGTTGATCTGGGGATCCACCTACCTCGCCATCCAGTGGGCGCTGGTCAGTTTTCCGCCGTTCTGGCAGATCGGTGTGCGTTTCGTGATCGCCGGCGGGCTGTTGCTGGTATTCATGCGCCTGCGCGGGGTGCCGTGGCCCACTGCCTTGCAGTGGCGAAACGCCCTGATTGTCGGGGCGCTGTTGTTGGCCGGTGGCACCGGCATGACCGCCTATGCCGAACAGACCATCCAGCAGGGGCTGATCGTCACCTTCATCGCGATCATTCCCGCGCTCATCACGCTGCTCAATCTGGCCTATGGCCTGCGACCGGGATGGGTCGAGGTGCTCGGCATCGCGGTCGGGATTGCCGGCGTGGTGATTCTGACCCATGGCAGCGCATTCAGTGGCTCGATCCCCGGACTCATCGGCGTCAGCATTGCCTGCTGTTGCTGGTCGCTGGGCAGCGTCCTCAGCCAGCGGCAGTTCCGGCTCGCACCAGGTGCGATGGGCTATGCCAGCGAAATGCTGGCGGGTGGCGTCGTGTTGACCGTCATGTCGTGGGCGCGACAAGAAGTGGTCCAGTGGCCGCCACAACCCTTGGCGCTGGCGTCGTGGATCTACCTGATCACCTTCGGCTCGTGGATCGCCTTCAGCGCCTACATGTACCTGCTGGAACACGCGAGCGCCGGACTTGCGTCGAGCTATACGCTGGTCAATCCGATCATCGCCATGCTGCTCGGTGTCTCCCTGAATGATGAGCGGGTAAGTTCGCTCGAGTGGCTTGCGGTGGTCGTCATCCTCGTCGGCGTGATGCTGCTGGTATACGGACGAAAGCGAACATGAGCGCCCGCCCGGCCTCGGCCCAGGTGGCCCGGCAATCGGGTCTGGCGCGCCTCGCGCTGCATTGCTGTGCCTGGTCCGAACGCTGCTTTCCCGATGCCTGGGTGTTTTCCGTCACCCTGGTTGCTGTGGTTGCCGTCGCTGCGGTCGCCATCGGCGCCGAGCCCGCCGCCGTCGTCAGGCAGTTCGGCAGCGGCTTCTGGAGCCTGATTCCCTTCACCATGCAGATGACACTGGTGATCCTGGCGGGATACGTGACCGCGGATTCGCCGCCTGTGGCGCGACTGACCTCGTGGCTCGCCGCGCGACCCCGCACCGGTCGCGGCGCAGTGGTGATGGTGGCGCTGGTCTGCGTCGCCTTGTCGTTGCTGCACTGGGGTCTAAGCATGATCTTCGGCAGTCTCCTGGTGCGCGGGCTGGCAGTGCGACAGGATCTGCGCATGGACTATCGGGCCGCGGGTGCAGCCTGCGTCCTGGGTTGCGGCTCGGTGTGGGCGATGGGCATTTCCTCATCGGCCGCCCAGTTGCAGGCCAACCCCGAAAGCATGCCGCCGTCTTTGCTCGCGATCACCGGCGTGATTCCCTTCAGTGAAACCATCTTTCTGTGGCAGTCATTCGCGCTGACGGCCGTGCTGGCGGCGGTGACGGTCTGGGTGGCCTGGAAGTCGGCGCCTGACGATCACCAGGCCGTGACCGCAGCGGCGCTCGGCGTGGACGCAGCGTCGACACAGCACACGCTGCCGCCGCGGTCGCGACCCGGCGAGTGGCTGGAATACAGCCCGGTCCTGACCCTGGTGCTTGTGACGCTCGGCGGCGCCTGGTTGTGGCAGGAATTCGCGACCAAGGGCGCGGTGCTCGCCATTTCCAATCTCAATACCTACAACCTGCTTTTCCTGACACTCGCACTTCTGCTGCAGTGGCGGCCGCGGCGCTTCCTGGCCGCGGTGGCACGCGGCGTACCCAGCGTCGGTGGAGTACTGGTGCAGTTTCCACTCTATGGCGCGATCAGCGCCATCCTGACAGGCGCGGTTGGCGACAGCGGCGCCACGCTGTCGAAGCTGCTCACCGGATTGTTCACGCAGGTTACGTCCCGGGACACCTATGCCCTCGTGGTGGGTGCCTACTCGGCGATACTGGGGTTCTTCCTGCCTTCCGGCGGCGGAAAATGGCTGGTCGAGGCACCCTATGTCATGCAGCTCGCCAGGGATCTGGAATACCCTCTCGGCTGGGCAGTGCAGGTCTACAACGCCGCTGAAGCGCTGCCCAATCTCATCAATCCTTTCTGGATGCTGCCGGTGCTTGGCATCCTGGGCTTGAAGGCGCGCGACCTGATCGGATACACCTTCGTGCAGTTCCTGATCCACGTGCCGGTGGTGCTGCTGCTATTGTGGTGGCTGGGCAGCACGGTGGCGTATCACACGTCCGCTGCACCCGGCTGATGGCTGGGCTGTCGTCGTGCCATCGCGACGTGGACACCTGCCGATCGGTTTCGAGGATCGAGGCAATTATTCCGCGTAAGCCTTGATCAAGTCGAACAGGAAATCCCGACCGACATAAACCGAGCGCACCGCGATCCGCTCGTTCAGGCCGTGGACTCCATTGCCATCGGGATCAGCCCAGCCGCCCCCTATGCCGTAAGTCGGGATACCGACGGCACCCAGGAAGGTCGAGTCGGTATAGCCGTTGGACATCGCAGGCACGAGCGGCACGCCGGGGAAATACTTCGCGACGATCCTTGTCACCGGTCCCATTACCTTGGCATCAAGGGGTGGTGCGGGCGGCGAGGGTCGGAGCGGCGGCAGGATCGTGATTTCGACCTGTGGATCGGCGATGATCTTCGCCAGTTCATCCCGGATCTCCTCGACCTTGTGGCCGGGAAAGATCCGGCAATTCACGAAAGCTCCCGCGCGCTGGGCCAGCGCATTGCGGGCATGGCCGCCGTCGAGCATCGTGGCGACGCAGGTGGTGCGAAGATTGGCGTGCAGGGTGGGGTCGCGATTGACTATGGCTTCGGCCGCCTTGTCGCCAGGGTTTTTCGAAAGCGCCACCATCGCGGCGCCCTTTTCGTCCTTGCGACCTTCTCCCGCGACCTTGAAGGAGGTCCGCGTCGTTTCGTTCATTTCGAGCGGGAACTCGTACGCCTGGAGCCGAACCAGCGCCTGGGCCAGTTGGTAGATCGCGTTGTCCGGCCTCGGCGCCGAACTGTGGCCGCCGGCATTGCGGGTTTCGAGGCGATAGGTCGCGAAGGTCTTCTCGCCAGCCTGTATGGACTGGACCAGCACCTTGCCCTTGCCGTCGCTTGCGCCGCCGCCGCCTTCGTTCAGCGCAAACTCGGCATCAATCAGCTCACGCTTGTTCTCAGCGAGCCACTGCGCGCCGTTGAAGGCGCCATTGGTTTCCTCGCCGCAGGTCAGCGCGATCTTGACCGTGCGTCTGGGTTTGTAGCCGTTCTGCTGGAAACGGATCAGCGTGTCGACCAGGGCTGCGGCCATCGCCTTGTTGTCGGCGGTTCCGCGACCATAGAAGTAGCCGTTCTCTTCATGCAACGCGAAGGGATCCCGCTCCCATTCAGCCCGCTTGGCCTCGACGACGTCGATGTGGGCGATGCCGAGTATCGGCTTCAGGGACTTCGAGGTGCCCGGATAGACGGCAACGAGACCACCTTCCTTTGGATGGGCGGCGTCGGCGAACAGATACAGCTGGCCTTCCGGCATTCCCGCAGTCTTGAGTCGCGCAGCCATCCGTTCAGCTGCAAGGGTGCAACTTCCATCGGACAAAGTGGTGTTGGTTTCGACCAGTTCCCTGTACGTCTCGCGGAAGGCGATCTGGTCGGGTCGGGTCTCCCCGAACAGGGGAGCAGACAGAGACAAGGCCACGATTGCCAAGGATCCGACGGATTTGCGCATGATGCCCCGCTTTCGCTCTTTTCGATCAGGCTGAGCGAAAAGGGGGCGTTTGACAAGCACATGCCGGCAAGCGCGGCTGCGAGGCCGCGAATCCGCAGGTTCCATTCTGTACGTCGAACAGTACTATCTCCAGCTGGCATTTCTCTTCCCCTCGACAGCATGCGTTTTACGAAAATTCGCCCTCCGGTTCAGTTCCTGCGCGGTGCCGCGTGCGTGTCGCTCGTCGCCATAAGCCTGCTGTTCGCCGCCTGTACGACTACGCAGGGTGGCGCGGGTGAAGCCGAGCCGCCGGTCTTCGAAGAGGCGCTGGGTGCCGAGGAACCGATCGAGCCATCGATGGACGACGAATCCGATGGCCCCGAAGAGGGCGCTGGCGAGGTTCCACTCGCCGTCGCAGCATCCGAACCCCCGGCCCGGCCGATTGAGAACGTCATCGTGGAGGGTGTCCGTCCGCGTCATGCCGTGATCCGGGATCTGGTCGCCGAAGGGCAGGCGCTCCTGCGGGGCGTTGAACTTCAGTATTTCTTCACGGGGAAGGGTAAGCGGGAGACGCTCAGCGGGCGTCCCGTCGCCTTCGCGCTGTGGAGCGAGACCGCTAAGGACTGGACCGTAGCGCACATCGAGATTCCGCGCCCACCGATCAAGTGGAGCCCCGGCGGCCGACCGCTGGAATTCCGTGTTCGCACACCCGGTATCCAGGCCCGACACGTGAAGGGAACCGGCGCCGAGCGGCTGATGTTCGCCTTCTCCCGCGATGGCGAGCCGCTCAAAGTCTACGGGCGCAGGTTCCCGGTCTTCGATAACGCGCTGCTCCGCAAGAGGCGCTGGCGGGATGTTGCCGCGACCGCGCGGCCAATCGTCTACCTGCCGTACACCGAAGACACCCTGGACCCGGATTTCGTCAGCGGCGGACGTGATTTCCTGCTGGGCACGGCGCGGCGGGCCATCGGCGCCCTGCGCGAAGCGCGGGTGCCCAGCGCCGCCTTCCCCGGTAAATTGATGGCCGATGTGGTGCCGGCGGAAATCGTCACGACCTTGGCCGTCATCGAGCAGACCGATGACACCGATTTCCTCACGAAGGGCCGCGCTGCGTTCGAAGAGGTGCTCAGCCACTATGGGCTTAAGCGGGAGGAGGCGTTTCGCTACAGCGTCTCCAGCGCCGATGCCCTGGGCCCGATGCAGTTCACGAACCGGCGCGGCAACGGAACCTATGCGCTCGTGGTCCGTCGCTGTCGCGGAGCGGGGCTTGAGCCGGACTTCGAGCGTGGCGCGACGGACCTGTTGAACGCGATGAAGGCGGCGATATGCCTGTTCGACATCGAACTGGCGCAGATGCGCGCAGAGATCCGCGAGGCATATCAGGACAACCCGCCCGTGCTAGGCATTTTCCCGGTTGCTGCCTACAACGGTGGGCCCCGGAACGTCATGAAACTGTATCGCGTGTTGGACCGG
>JBEEKA010000310.1:0-6775 GCA_041168985.1 Pseudomonadota bacterium
CACGATGGAGCCCGCGACCACCGGCGACGAGGTGCCATATCCCAGGTTCTTGCCGCGGCTGATCGGCCACAGCGGGACCTTGTTCTCGGCCGCAACGCGGACGATGGCCTGCACCTGTTCGGTCGTCGAAGGTGCCACGGCGGCAGAGGGGTGGTGCGCCCCGGCATCGACCGGGAACTTGTCGCGGTAAGCCTCGCGATCCTCCGCGGTCTGGAAGACCGCCTCGCTGCCGACGATCTTCTCGATGGCCTTCAGCGCGCGCGCGATGGCGGCGGGCTCCGGCTGCTGCGGGTGTTTGTGTTCCAAGCGCTGACCCCCTCGTTTCCTTCCGGCATCCTACCCCAAGGATTTTCTGGGTTGCCATCGCAACTTAACCGGTGCCCCAAAACAAAACGGCCCGGTGACTTTCGCCACCGGGCCGCTTGCGCCATCAGGCTGTCGCGCTGGCCTTAGCCGGCGGTCGACGGCTTGGCAGCGGCGGCGATGACCTCGTCCGCGACGTTCTTCGGCACCGGATCGTAGTGCGAGAATTCCATCGTGTACGACGCACGGCCCGACGACATGGCACGCAGGTTGCCGATGTAGCCGAACATCTCCGACAGCGGGACGTTGGCGACGACGGCGACGTTGGTGCCGCGCTCGAGCTGCTCCTGGATCTGGCCGCGGCGGCGGTTGAGGTCGCCGATCACGTCACCCAGGTAATTGTCCGGCGTCACGACCTCGACCTTCATCACGGGCTCGAGGAGGATCGGGCCGGCCTTCTTCATCGCTTCGCGGAAGGCGGCCTTCGCGGCGATTTCGAAGGTCAGCGCGTTCGAGTCGACGTCGTGGTAGCTGCCGTCGACCAGCGTGGCCTTGAAGTCCACGGTCGGGAACTTCGCCAGCACGCCTTCCTCGAGCTGCATCTTCAGGCCCTTCTCGACGGACGGGACGTATTCACGCGGCACCGAGCCGCCGACCGTCTGGTCCTCGAAGACGAAGCCGGCGCTGCGCTCCAGGGGCTCGAACTTGATCCACACTTCGGCGAACTGGCCCGAACCGCCGGTCTGCTTCTTGTGGGTGTAGTTTTCCTGGACGGCCTTGGTGATCGTCTCGCGGTAGGCCACCTGCGGCTGGCCCATGATGCCTTCGACGTTGTATTCCGTGCGGATACGGTCGAGCGTCACGTCGAGGTGCAGCTCGCCCATGCCGCGCAGGATCGTCTGACCCGTTTCGCGGTCCGTCTCGAGGCGCAGCGAAGGATCGGCGCGGACCATCTTGCCCAGGGCGGCGCCGAACTTCTCCAGCTCGCCCTTGACCTTCGGCTGTACCGACACGCTGATGACCGGCTCGGGGAAGCGCATGCGCTCGAGCACGACCGGCGCGTTCGAATCGCACAGGGTGTCACCCGTGTCCGTTTCGGCCAGCGAGACCAGCGCGATGATGTCGCCGGCGCGGGCTTCTTCGATCGGGTTCGCGTCCTTCGCGAACATTTCCACCATGCGGCCGATCTTCTCGCGCTTGCCGCGCGTGGTGTTCTGCACCGACATGCCCTTGGTCAGCACGCCCGAGTAGACGCGGACGAAGGTCAGTGCGCCGTAGGCGTCGTTCAGCACCTTGAAGGCGAGGGCCGAGAACGGCTCATCGTCCGAGCAGATGCGCTGGCCGGTGGCGTTGCCGTCCGCGTCCACCGTCGCGATGGCCTCGACGTCCGTCGGGGCCGGGAGGTAATCGACGACCGCGTCGAGCACCTGCTGCACGCCCTTGTTCTTGTACGACGAACCGCACAGGACCGGGTTGAAGGCGCCCGTCAGCGTGCCCTTGCGCAGGCAGGCCTTCAGCGTGTCTTCCGACGGCTCCGTGCCTTCCAGGTAGGCTTCCATCGCCACGTCGTCCATCTCGAGGCAGGTGTCGACCAGCTCGCTGCGGTACTTCGGGGCGGCCTCGAGGACCGCGCGGTCCGAGGGAACCGTGATGCCGAGCTTGTCGGCGAGGTCCGGGGTCACGTCCAGGATCGCCCACTGCGCGTCGCGGTCGTCGGAATCCCACACCAGCGCCTTGTTGGCGACCAGGTCGATCATGCCCTTGAAGTTGTCTTCCGAGCCGATCGGGATCTGCACCGGCAGCGGGCGGGCGCCCAGGCGCTTGCTGATCATGTCGACGCAGCGCGTGAACGAGGCGCCGCTGCGGTCCATCTTGTTCACGTAGCAGATACGCGGGACTTTGTAGTTGTCCGCGAGACGCCAGTTCGTTTCCGACTGCGGCTCCACGCCGGCCACGCCGTCGAACACGACGACGGCGCCGTCAAGGACGCGCAGCGAGCGGTTCACTTCGATGGTGAAGTCGACGTGGCCCGGGGTGTCGATGACGTTGAGCTTCTTGCCCTTCCAGAACGCCGAGACGGCGGCGGACTGGATGGTGATGCCGCGCTTCTGCTCCTGCTCCATGTAGTCCGTCGTCGTCGAGGACTTCAGGTCCTTCGTGTCATGGACGTCGACGATGGTGTGCTTGCGACCCGTGTAGTACAGGATGCGCTCGGTCGTCGTCGTCTTGCCGGCGTCGACGTGGGCAATGATGCCGATATTGCGGATATCGGCGAGGGGGGTTGTACGGGGCATGGCAGGTTCCGTGCGGTTTCGATAGGGATAGGTTGGGCGTCCCCGTGAGGGGCCGGTTAATCCCGTATTTTGACACGAAGGGCCCTGCAGCGGAATCCACTGGCCCGGGATCTGTTGCGATGCGACACAAAAAACGGTTTGGATATGAAATAGGTTGTATGACAAACGATTTGTGGTACCTTCCCTTTCATCTACTGGAGGAATCCCATGTCCGGCACCCAGAACGTCGTCTCCTATACCGTCGAAAACCGCATCGCCTGGCTGAAGTTCAACCGCCCGGAAAAGCGCAACTGCATGAGCCCGACCCTGAACCGCGCCATGTACGCGGCCCTGGACGAGCTCGAATTCCGCGATGACGTGGGCGTCCTGGTGCTGACGGGCGAGGGCACGGCCTGGTCTGCCGGCATGGATCTCAAGGAATACTTCCGCGAGACGGAGGCCCAGGGCCTGCGTGGCATCCGCCAGTCGCAGCGCGAGGCCTACACCTGGTGGAAGCGCCTGCGCTGGTACCAGAAGCCGACGATCGCAATGGTCAACGGCTGGTGCTTCGGCGGCGGCTACGGCCCGCTGCATGCCTGCGACCTCGCCATCACGGCGGAAGAGGCGCAGTTCGGCCTGTCCGAGATCAACTGGGGCATCCTGCCGGGCGGCGGCGCAACGAAGGTCGCCACCGACGCGATGAGCATGCGCGATGCCATGTGGCACGCCATGACCGGCGAATCGATCAGCGGCAAGAAGGCCGCGGAATGGAAGCTCGTGAACGAGGCCGTGCCGCTGTCGCAGCTGAAGGGCCGCGTCACCGAAGTCTGCGAGCTGCTGCTGAAGAAGAACCCGTTCGCGCTGAAGGCGACCAAGGACGCCGTCCGCCGCGTGCGCGAGATGACCTACGAGAACGCCGAGGATTACCTGATCCGCGCGCAGGAGTCGGCCAACTTCTTCGACAACGAAGGCCGCAAGGAAGGCATCCGCCAGTTCATCGACGAGAAGTCGTACAAGCCGGGTACGGGTACCTACGACCTGAGCAAGCAAAAGAAGTAAGCAAGCCCTTCGGGGTTCGCTGAAAGAAAACGGGCCCCGCGGGGCCCGTTTTCGTTGGTGCCGGTTTCGCGTCAGCGGAACAATCGCGGCGCGAAATCGTCGAGGTAGCGCCGCCAGTTGGCCCAGGTATGGCCGCCGCCACTTTCGTTGTAGACGTGCCGGATGCCGTGCCGGTCGAGGATCGCGCGCGTCGGCACGACCGTGGCGTACAGGAAATCCTCCCTGCCCATCGCGTAATAGACGAGCTTCAGTTCCTTCGCGCTGCGGTCGAGCGCGGCGTCGTGGGCCGCCTCGTAACGCGATACGTCCTGTTCCCGGCCCTGCATGCCGAGCCCCATGCTGAAGATGCCGATGTACCGGAACACATCGCTGCGAGGCAGGCCGAAATTGATCGTATGCGCGCCACCCATCGACAGACCCGCCATCGCGCGTGATTCCGCCTTCGCGATCGTCCGGTAATCGCGGTCCACGAGCGGGATCAGATCCTTGATCAGGTCGTCGCCGAAATCCGTGTTCGTCAGCATGTCCGCGCCCGGGCGGTCCGGCGTGTGACCGAAGGGCATCACGACGATCATGGGTTTCGCCTTGCCGGCCGCGATCAGGTTGTCGAGGATGCGGTTCGCGTGGCCGACGCTCGTCCAGCTGTCGTCACTGTCGCCCGCGCCATGCACGAGATAGAGCACCGGGTAACGCTTCGCATCCTTCATGTAACCGGGCGGCAGGTAGACATGGGCGCGGCGCTGCAGGCCCAGCGAACCGGACCAGTAATCGATGACACCGACGGCGCCGTGCGGCACCGCCCGGTCCCAGGCCTGGAAGGCGCCCGACGCGCCCGGCACTTCGAAAGTGGAATTCGTGCCGGTCCGTTCATGCGAGAAGGTCGTTGCCTGCGGATCCGGTACGCGGGCCCCGTTCACGCTGAAGTTGAAACGGTACACATCGGGATCGAAAGGCTTCTCCGTCGTGACGCTCCAGAGGCCTTTTTCGTCCCGCGTCATCGGCAGCCCGCCGCCGCCCAGAAGTGCCAGCGGAATGACGTCCGCATTGTCGTTGCTCGTGACCATGGCCTGGGTCGCACCCGGCGCGCAGAGGCGGAAAGTCACTCGACCGTCCGGCAGGATCTCCACCGATCGGAAGGAGGCGGTCTGCGCGAATCCCCGGGGCAGGCAGCTGTCGGTCTGCGGCGGAGTCTGCGCTGTCGCCAGCGACACGAGTCCCCATGCACCCAGTCCAGTCAGGACCCCTGTGCGTTGCATCCATATCCGGTCCATGGTCATCCCCCCCCGTTTGGATTTCCCGATCCTATACTCGGCTGATAACCGTGTGGGGGAAGCGCGCATGAGACGAAGCGACGACCGGATACTGACGACGCACGTGGGCGCATTGCCCTATCCCGCTGACGTCTGGAGCGAGGCGGGCCCGGACGAGGCGAAAATGAGGGCGGCGGCGACGGACATCGTCGCCCGGCAGCGGGCGATCGGCATCGACTTCGTCAACGAAGGCGAGGTCACCAAAGGCGGAAACTGGGTCACCTTCATCAACGACCGGCTGACCGGTTTCGAATCGTCGCCCACCGTTGGCTCCCTCCAGCTCGGCATGCAGAGCAAGGACTGGCGGGACTTCCCCGGGTTCTACAAGGATGCGACCGAAGGCGGGACGCTGTTCGAGCAAACGCGTCGCGCGCCTTCCCAGGCCCGGCGCGTCGACTGGTCCTGCACCGGTCCGGTGGCCTTTGTCGGGCAGCCGCAGCTGGCCCGCGAGATCGATGCGTTCAAGTCGGCGCTGGCCACTGTGCCGGCGTCGGACGGCTTCCTGACCAGCACGGCGCCGACCAGCATCGAGGCGGGTCGGCACAACCGGCACTATCCCACGCAGGAAGCTTTCGTCGAGGCGATCGCCGAAGCCATGCGCAGCGAGTACGAGGCCATCGCGGCGTCAGGTCTCACTGTGCAGGTCGACGATGCCTGGATGGCCGCGCTCTGGGATCGCATCGGCATTCCGACGGGGCTGGCGTCCTACAAACGGTTCTGCCTGTTGCGGGTCGAGGCCCTGAACCATGCCCTGCGCAACGTGCCGATCGGGCAGGTGCGTTACCACCTCTGCTGGGGAAGCTGGCACGGACCGCATGCCAACGACATCCCGCTGGCCGACATCGTGGATGTCATGCTGCAGATCAAGGCGCAGGTGTTCCTGTTCGAGGCCGCCAACGCGCGCCATGAACATGAATTCGCCGTCTGGGACGACGTGCGTCTGCCGGAAGACCGGATCCTCGCGCCGGGCGTGGTGACGCATTCCACACCGCTTATCGAGCACCCGGAACTGGTGGCACTGCGCATCGAACGGTTCGCGCAGCGCGTCGGGCGGGAGCGCGTCATCGCGTCGACCGACTGCGGGCTGGGGCTCCGATGCCATCCGGAGATCGCCTGGGCGAAGCTCCGTGCGCTGGCTGATGGCGCGGAAATCGCCAGCCGCCGGCTTTGGGGCCACTAACTTCGATCAGTCGGGGATGAGCAGCGGCGACACAGAATAGTGCGCGGACGCTGCGTTGAGGTCCTGCCACGCAACCGAGAAGGGATCGTCCCGGTGCAGGGCGTTCATGCCCGCGAGCGGCACGAGTCTGCCGACCGCCGCGACCAGTCCGGCCACGAGCCGCGCACAGTCCCCCGTGCAGCGCTGGATGACCGCGGGGTCGAGCGGCGATTCACGGGTGGCCGTCCGCCAGGCTTCTTCTCCAAGTTCCTGCAACAGCGAAGCGGCCGTATCGATGTCGCGTCGGGTCCCGGCGAGGGTCGAGGCCACGCGCGGCTGTGATGCCAGCGAGCCGGTCCCGAAGGGGGAAGGTTTGGCGGCGACAAGTTGTTCGAAGCGGGCAAGCGACTGTCGGGCGATGCCCAGCACCACGGCGCTGATCGGCAGTTCCGTCATCGTCCGGAACGGCAGGCGATACAAGGCGCCGGCCTCGCGCGGCGTATCCGACATGACGGAGAACGTGTCGCTGGACGGTACGAAGGCATCCTGTACGACGAAGTCGTGGCTGCCGGTGGCGCGCAGGCCCGTGGTGTCCCAGCTTTCCACGATGGCGACCTGCGAAGGAAGGAAGGCCATGGCGCGCACCCAGGGTTCGCCATTCACGTGGAGGC
>JBEEKA010000311.1:0-5672 GCA_041168985.1 Pseudomonadota bacterium
TGCCACCGAGATCCGAGGCTTCGCTGCGGGTCTGCAGTCCGCGGCCCTGGTCCTGCCATTCCGTGATCATCGCGATGACCGGGTGGCCCGTGTCGCGGTTGAATTCGGTGCTGTGCGCATCCTTCATGCCGAGCACGTGCCGGCCGTATTCGATGATCGCCACCTGCATGCCGAGGCAGATGCCCAGGTAAGGTTTGCCTTTTTCGCGCGCGTATCGCACGGCCTGGATCTTGCCTTCCACGCCGCGTTCGCCGAAGCCGCCCGGCACCAGCACCGCGTCCATGCCATCGAGGCAGGCATCGCCCTTGGTCTCGAGTTCGGTGGATTCGATGTAATGGATGTTGACGCGCGTCCGCGACTGGATGCCTGCGTGCTTCAGCGCCTCGTTCAGAGAGATGTAGGAATCCCGGTTCTGCATGTACTTGCCGACCATCGCGATGTCGACGGTGCATTCCGGATTCGCGTTCGCCTGCACGACGCGGTCCCATTCGCCGAGATCCACGGCCTTGGCCGGCAGACCGAGCCTTTCCACGACGATCTCGTCGAGCTTCTGGGCGTGCAGCGCCTGCGGGATCTTGTAGATGTCGTCCACTTCGATCGCGCTGATGACGGCGCGCTCATCGACATTCGTGAACAGCGCGATCTTGCGGCGCTGTTCGTCGGGCAGCGGATCCTTGGCGCGGCACAGGAGGATGTCGGGCTGGATGCCGATGCCGCGCAGTTCCTTCACGGAGTGCTGCGTGGGCTTGGTCTTGATCTCGGAAGCGCCGACGGTCGGCACCAGCGTGAGGTGCATGTAGATGCAGGCGTTCCGCCCCAACTCTACACCGAGCTGCCGGATGGCTTCGAGGAAGGGCAGCGACTCGATGTCACCGACCGTTCCGCCGATCTCGACCATGCAGACGTCGGCATTGCCGGCACCCAGCATGATGCTGCGCTTGATCTCGTCGGTGATGTGGGGAATGACCTGGACGGTGGCGCCGAGGTAATCGCCGCGACGCTCCTTGGCGATGACGCGCTCGTAGATCCTGCCGGTCGTGAAGTTGCTGTGGCGACCGGTGGTCGTGCGGACGAATCGCTCGTAATGACCCAGGTCGAGGTCCGTTTCCGTGCCGTCGTCGGTGACGAAGACCTCACCGTGCTGGAACGGGCTCATGGTGCCCGGGTCGACGTTGATGTACGGGTCGAGCTTGACCATCGAAACGCGCAGGCCCCGGGCTTCCAGGATGGCGCCCAGGGACGCGGCGGCGATGCCCTTCCCCAACGAGGAAACAACGCCACCGGTGACGAAAACGTATCGGGTCATGGGGGAAATACCGCCGCTTTTGACTGTAGGAAAGGCGCACGGCGCTATCCGTGACGACGGAATGCAATTTTAGCGAAAGCTTACCTTCGTCGCCATACGAAACGTCCTCGATGACGCACGCCGGGCCCCGGCTTCAGCGCAGCCTCGAACCAGAGGTCGGCCACGGCAACGAGGTTCGCGCCATCGAACAACAGGGGCACGCCATCCCTTTGCCACACCGGCACGCGGGACTCCCGCAGCAGCGATTTCAGGTCACAGGCGGTCGTGCGCCGACCCAGATCCCCCCTGAGGCCCACCTGAATCACATCCGGCAGCTTTCCGATGTCGATGTCCCCATGCGGATCGTCGCGCAGCTCCAGCGACCCGCCATCCGGCAGGTCAAGGCGCCTGCGGTGCCTCCATCGCCAGTCAAGACGGACGCCTCCTGCTGACGGAGGCCTCGGTTCGATCGCGACCAGCAGGCCATCGTGGCGGCGGATTTCGACCCCAGGCCAGCGTACGCAGGGTTGCGCGTCGTCGCGGACATCCAACAGCCGCTGCAGCTCGATCAGCCGGTCTTCGTCCGGCAAAGGCAGGTCGCGTCGGGCAAGCCACGCGCGCAGGGCCTGCCGCTGCCGTTCGGGCCCCAGTCGCCGCAGGATCGCGATCTCGAGGTCCGGTCCCACGGCGGCCGATTCCGCATCCTTTGTCCCTTCCCGCTTGAGGACCGCACTGGCCTGGGCGGCTAGGCGAGCACTGCGTGCTACCGTTGCCGCGGCCGCAGGCCATCTCGCCACGATGCCCGGCAGGACCGAATTGCGCAGGTAATTGCGATCGAAACGCGGATCGGCGTTCGTCGGATCCTCGACCCAGCCGACTTCCTGGGTCTCCAGCCAGGCACGCAGGTCTTCTCGAGACCACGGGAGAAGGGGACGCAGCATCCAGCCGGCTGCGAAGCCCTGGCGCTCCGGCATCGACGCAAGGCCCGCAACGCCCGCACCGCGGAGTGCCTGCAGCAGGAAGGTCTCCAGCTGGTCGTCCGCATGCTGGGCCAGCAGCAAGCATTCGCGCGGCCGAAGGACCGCGGCAAACACATCGCGTCGCGCCGCGCGCGCCGCGGCCTCGATGGACTGCCCCGACTGCAGCGGGACCTCGATCCGGCGCAATGCGAGCGGAATCCGGAGTCGCCGGGCAACGCGACGACACTGTGAAGCAAACGCGCGGGACGCCGACTGCAGGCCGTGATCGACGTGCACCGCGCGCAGTCTCAGGTCCAGGCCACCCGCCTGCCGCAGGGCCGACAGCGCCAGCATCAGTGCAGTGGAATCCGCCCCGCCCGAAAACGCGACGAGGATTCCGGTCGCGTCGGGCGGCAGGAGTGCAGAAAGTTGGTCCCCGAGCCTGGCGGGCCCGAAGGACGGCATCGGGTTCAGGCAGCGCTGTCGGTGAAGACGCCGAAAGCGGCGATACGACGCTCGCGCTGCGCCAGCAGGGCGTCCGCATCCAGCTTGCCAAGCTCGTCGAGATGCTTGAGCAGCGCAGTGCGCAGAGACGCGGCCATGGCCTCCGGATTGCGGTGGGCACCGCCGAGGGGTTCGTCGAGCACCTGGTCGACGAGGTTCAGCTGTTTCAGGCGGTCGGCCGTAAGGCCCATCGCATCGGCAGCGACTTCCTTCTTGTCCGCGCTCTTCCAGAGGATGGAGGCACAGCCTTCCGGCGAAATGACCGAGTACACGGAGTACTGGAGCATCAGCAGCCGATCGCAGACGCCGATGGCCAGCGCACCGCCGGAGCCGCCCTCACCGATCACGACACTGACCACCGGCACGCGCAGGACGGCCATCTCGAACAGGTTGCGGGCGATGGCCTCGCTCTGGCCGCGTTCTTCGCTGCTGACACCCGGGTAGGCACCCGGCGTGTCGATGAAGGTCACGATGGGCAGGCCGAAGCGCTCTGCGGTCCGCATCAGGCGCAATGCCTTGCGGTAGCCCTCCGGCTTCGGCATGCCGTAGTTGCGGCGCACACGTTCCTTGGTGTCCCGGCCTTTCTGCTGGCCGATGACCATGACGGGCCGTCCGTCGATGCGCGCCAGACCTCCCACGATCGCGGCGTCATCGCCAAACATCCGGTCACCGTGCATCTCGTTGAAGTCGGTGCACAGCAGCCCAATGTAATCCAGCGTGTAAGGGCGCTGCGGATGGCGCGCCAGCTGCGTGATCTGCCAGGGCGTCAGCTTGGAGAAGATCGAGGTGGTCAGCTGCCGGCTCTTGGCCTGCAGACGACCGATCTCGTCCTTGATGTTGACATTCGAGTCGGAGGTTACATGCCCCAACTCATCGATCTTCGCTTCGAGTTCGGCGATGGGCTGTTCGAAATCGAGGAAGTTGACGGCCATTAGGGTGCTCGAACCTGTGCAGGCAAGGATCGGGGAAGGTTACGGGCCGGGACTGCCCGTGCGCAAGGCCGCTCCGGCCGGCACGTCGTAAAGCAGCTGCAGGCCATCGGCACCAACCAACCGTTCGAGCCGTTCCATGAGGTCGGGGTCCGGCCGCACCGCCCACTCGCGGGACAGGCTGAGGGTGCAGCGGACCCCGGCCGCGTGGTAACGCACCAGCACCTCGCAGTCGCCGGGACGCGATGGCGCCAGCATGTCGGCAATTTTCTGCGCGATCGACTCCGGATCGGCGCCATTCGAAGCCGGCCAGCGCAGCACGAGCCGTCTGGCCTGGGCCTCGCGAACGGCGTCAAGCGACAGGATCCGCTTCGCCGCAATGCGCCAGGCATCCGAGAAATCATCGAAGCGAAGGTTCCCCTCCACCAGCACCAGGGCGTCCTTGACGACCAGGTCACGGTACTGCTGGTACACGTCCTCGAACATCGAAACCTCGAGTCGCCCCGTCCGGTCATCGAGGATGAAACTCGTCCGACTGCCTCGCTTGCGCAGTTCGAGGACCAGACCGGCCGCCGTAACGACCCTTCCCCCAAAGAACTTGTTACCACCTTCTCCCGACGGTGGCTTCTCGCTGGCGAACTCCGCGAGGCGACCCGACACCAGCCGCGGCAGTTCCTTCTCGAAACGCGAGATCGGGTGTCCGGTCAGATACAGGCCCAGGGTCTCGCGCTCGCCCGCCAGACGGATGGCCTGGCTCCATTCCGGCAACTGAGCCGCCGACGAGGTCGCTTCCGACGAGGATTCCGTCGGCGCCGCCAGCGCCACGCCGAAGAAATCGACCTGCCCCGCGTCCTTGGCACGCGCTGCCTGCTCGCCGGCCTGCATGGCCGCCGCGAGATTTGCCATCAACGTGGCCCGGTTGCCACCGAGACTGTCGAGGCTGCCCGCCTTGATCAGGGCTTCCATCACCCTGCGATTGAGCTTCCCGAGATCAAGCCGCTTGCACAGGTCCTCGAGGCTCCGGTATGGCCCGAACGACTCTCGCTCCGCGACCAGCGACTCGACCACGCCCTCGCCCACGCCCCGGATCGCGCCAAGCCCGTAGCGGATGGTCTTCGGATCGGCCACCGTGAAGACGTGCCGCGACACATTGACGTCCGGCGGCAGGATGACGAGCCCCATGTTGTTGCACTCGTCGATCAGCGTCACGACCTTGTCGGTGTGGTCGATGTCCGAGGACATGACGGCCGCCATGAAGGCCGCCGGATAGTGATGCTTCAGCCACGCCGTGTGGTACGAAAGCACGGCATAGGCAGCGGAGTGCGACTTGTTGAAGCCGTAACCGGCGAACTTGTCGATGAGGTCGAAGATCCAGTTGGCTTTCGCCGCTTCGATGCCGCGCGACACGGCGCCGTCGACGAAGGACGAGCGCTGCTTCGCCATCTCCTCCGGCTTCTTCTTGCCCATCGCGCGTCGGAGCAGGTCCGCTCCGCCCAGCGTGTAGCCGGACAGCACCTGCGCGATCTGCATGACCTGTTCCTGGTAGAGGATTACGCCATAGGTCGGTTCGAGCACGCCCTTCAGCGACGGATGCAGGTAGTCGATGGCAGTACCGGCCGGGCTGTGCTTGCGCTCGATGAAATCGTCCACCATGCCCGACTGCAGCGGGCCGGGACGGAACAGCGCGACAAGCGCGACGACATCCTCGAAACGGTCGGGCTTCAGCCGGCGGATGAGGTCCTTCATGCCGCGGGATTCAAGCTGGAAGACGGCGGTGGTGCGGCCGGCCTTCATCAGCGAGTAGGTCGCGGGGTCGTCCATCGGCACGGCGTTCATGTCGAGCGGCGGCTCGCCCTTCGCGGCGCGGATGCCATCGATGATCTTCACGGCCCGGTCGATGATCGTCAGCGTGCGCAGGCCGAGGAAGTCGAATTTCACGAGGCCCGCGGCCTCGACGTCGTCCTTGTCGAACTGCGTGACGACGCTCTGGCTGCC
>JBEEKA010000312.1:0-21622 GCA_041168985.1 Pseudomonadota bacterium
CACGCCGCGTTTCGTCACCGATGGCACCTGGGCCGCCGGAATGACGCCCGAGCTGATGCAACGTTTCGCCGACCAGCTGGCGCGGGACTGGCATGCAACGGTCGAAGAGTTCCTGCAGCTGCAGGTGCGCGGCAGCCGTGAGGCCTCGTCCGCGCTGGAAGGGCTTAAGCGCGCGCTCCGGGAGCACGGCGAGGCACATCCCGAAGCGCTTGCAGCGGGACTCGGGATCCTTCGCACCGCCGACCTGCGCGAAGTCGCCCGGCGCGTGGCGTCCGAAACGCTCGTCATCGCCGGCCAGCATGACCGCATCACGCCGGCCGCGGCGTCGGACTGGCTCGCCGCCAACCTGCCCCATGCGCGCGCGCATACGCTGCCACGTGCCGGCCACGCGCCCTTCCTTTCCCATGCCGCGGAGTTCACCGCGGCACTCACCGATTTCCTGGGTTCCGAATGAGCGACGCCGACTACACCCTGCAGCAGCGGGACATCGCGCGCTCCTTTGGTCGTGCGAGCGCCAGCTACGATGCCGCCGCGCGGCTGCAGGCCACCGTGCGCGGCGAACTGCTGTCGCGGCTTGATGGACTGACCATCGAGCCCCAGGTCGTGCTGGATCTGGGTGCCGGCACCGGCCTCGGTACCGAGCCCCTGAAGCGTCGCTACCGCAAGGCACAGGTCGTCGCGATGGATCTCGCCGAGGGCATGCTGCGCGAAGCGCGCCGGCACAGCCGCTTCTGGCGTCCCATCCGCTGCGTGGCCGGCGATGCCGCGCGGTTGCCGCTGCGCGATGCCAGCGTTGACCTCGTGTTCAGCAGCCTGATGCTGCAGTGGTGCGAGCCGCTGGATACGGCACTCGCCGAAATCTCACGCGTTCTGAAGCCCGGCGGACTGCTGCTCTTCAGCAGCTTCGGACCGGACACCCTGCGCGAACTGCGCAGCGCGTGGGCGTCGGTGGACGACGCCGTGCACGTGAACGTCTTCGTCGACATGCATGATCTCGGCAGTGCGCTCCAGCGCGGCGGCTATGGAGAGCCCGTGCTGGATGTCGACCGCCATGTGCTGCATTACGCCGAAGCAATGGCGCTGATGCGCGAGCTCAAGGCGATCGGCGCGCATAACGTGAACGCCGGACGGGCGCGCGCACTGACCGGGCGCGGCGCACTCCAGCGCATGATCGGCGCGTATGAACTCCTGCGGCAGCCACAGGGCCTGCCGGCCACCTACGAGGTGGTCTTTGGCGCGGCCTGGGCACCCCAGGCCATGGCGCGTCCCCTGCCGGTCGCCGCCGAAACACGGCTGTCGCCCGATCGCCTGCTGCAGTCCCTGCGGAAGCCGCGGCCGTGATCGACATCGACCGCAGCGTTTTCGTGACGGGTACCGACACGGGCGTCGGCAAGACGCATGTCGCCGTGGCACTTGCCCGGCAGCTGGCAGCAGCGGGCCGCCGCGTTGCAGCAATGAAGCCGGTCTCGGCCGGGGCGATCGATACCTCCCAGGGGCTGCGCAACGACGATGCGCTGGACCTCGCCGCCGCAGCCGCGGTGCGTCTGCCCTATGGGCTCGTGAACCCCTGCTGCCTGCCGCGGCCCACCTCGCCGCACCTGGCGGCCCGGGATGCGGGAGGCCGCATCGACATCCCCGGGTTGGTGGCAGACTTCCATCGCATTGCAGCACAAGCCGATCTCGTGATCGTCGAGGGTGCCGGGGGCTGGTACGTGCCCGTGGGGGAGCCGCTGGCCCCGGGACAGCGCGGCCCGACGATGGCGGACCTCGCCGTGGCGCTCGGGCTGCCGGTCCTGCTGGTTGTCGGTATCCGCCTGGGCTGCCTGAATCACGCCCTGCTGACCGCCGACGCTGTCATGGCGAGCGGCTTGCCCCTCGCCGGCTGGGTCGCCAACGTGGCCGATCCCGGATTCCCGGACGTCCAGGATTACATCGAGTCGCTGGCAATACGCCTGCCCGCCCCCCTGCTGGGTCGGTGCTAGCATCCGGCGATGGAGCCGGCCACCGCCCGCATCGAGCTTTCGCCCCACTGCTCGCTGAGCCCGCGGCAGGCCCGCCAGTTCTTCCTTTTCGTCTGCAGCGGCTGCCTCGGACTCGCGCTGTTCTTTACCCTGAAGGGCTTCTGGCCGGTCCTGCCCTTCGCCGGCCTGGAGATGCTTGGCCTGGGGCTCGGGCTGAAGTTCAGCCTCGATCGCAGACATCAGCTGCAAACCATTCTCATTACAGAAGAAGAAGTCCGGGTCGAGAATCGCCGGAAAGGGGAATTGGATGCCACCACGGTGTTTCCGCGCCACTGGGCACGGGTTACAATTCTGCGGTCTTATGCCCCGTCGCGTCCGTCCCGGCTCCTCATCGAGGCGTCAGGGCGTGCCTGTGAAGTGGGGCAGTTCCTGACAGAAGGGGAGAGACAGGGTGTCGCGCGGCAACTGGGCCGGCTGATTGGCCGGACGGCGGAATCGCCGCCGTTGCGAGGCACCTGATGGTTCGTGTTCCGGATTCACATCTTTAAGGTCATTCGATGCTTCGCAAACCAGGATCGCTCTCCGCCGTCGCGGCCTTCGTCGCGGCTCTTGCCGCTCCCGCCGCCCACGCCGAATGGGGCCTGAACATGACCCGCGGCGTCACGCAGATTTCGCGCGACGTGTACTCGCTGCACATGACCATCCTCTGGTGGTGCGTTGCCATCGCCATCTTCGTGTTCGGTTGGATGCTCGTGTCGCTGGTGAAGTTCCGCAAGTCGAAGGGAGCGATCCCCGACACCGCGATGGTCCACAGCACCAAGGCCGAGATCATCTGGACGATCATCCCGGTCGCCATCCTCGTGATCCTCGCCGTGCCGTCCGCGCGCACGCTGATCTCGATCGAAGACGCGTCCAGGACGCAGCTGACGATCAAGGTCACCGGGTACCAGTGGAAGTGGCAGTACGACTACCTCGACAAGGGCGTGAGCTTCTTCTCGACGCTCTCGCGTGACAGCGACGCGGCCCGCCAGATGAATTCCGGCGTCGACGTGAACACCGTCGACAACTACCTCCTGAGCGTCGACAACCCGGTCGTCGTGCCCGTGGGCACCAAGGTGCGCATGCTCGTCACGGCCCAGGACGTCATCCACGCCTGGTGGGTGCCGGCCCTCGCGGCCAAGAAGGACGCCATCCCGGGCTTCGTCAACGAGATCTGGTTCCAGATCGACGCGGACAAGCCGGGCGTCTATCGCGGCCAGTGCGCCGAACTCTGCGGCCGCGACCACGGCTTCATGCCGATCGTCGTCGTCGCCAAGCCGAAGGACGAGTTCGATGCCTGGCTGAAGGCCAAGCAGGACGAGCAGAAGCAGGCGAGCCTGCCGGCCCCGGCGACCGCGGGCTGATCCCGCGGACCCGTCGCACACCGATACGCAACAGTTTCAAGACCAAGAGATCTCCATGGGCAACGCACACACCGACCACGCCGGGCACGACCATCACGGCGCCCCGAGCAGCTTCTGGGCGCGCTGGGTCACGACGACCAACCACAAGGACATCGGCACGATGTACCTCGTGTTCGCCGGCGCGATGTTCATCATCGGCGGCCTGATGGCGATGGTTATCCGCGCCGAGCTCTTCAAGCCCGGCCTGCAGTTCGTCGACCCCTCGTTCTTCAACTCGATGACGACGGTCCATGCCCTGGCGATGATCTTCGGCGGCATGATGCCGGCCTGGACCGGCCTCGCGAACTGGATGATCCCGCTGCAGGTCGGCGCGCCCGACATGGCGCTGCCCCGCCTGAACAACTTCAGCTTCTGGATCCTGCCCTTTGCCTGGCTGATCCTCGTCGCCACGCTGTTCATGCCGGGCGGCGCACCCGCCGGCGGCTGGACGCTCTACCCGCCGCTCGTGCTGCAGGGTGGTGACAGCCTCCCGATGGCGATCTTCGCGGTCCACCTGATGGGTGCCTCGTCGATCATGGGCGCCATCAACGTGATCGTGACGATCATGAACATGCGCGCCCCGGGCATGACGCTGCTGCGCATGCCGCTGTTCTGCTGGACCTGGCTCATCACGGCCTACCTGCTGATCCTCGTGATGCCGGTGCTCGCGGGCGCCGTAACGATGCTGCTGACCGACCACTTCTTCGGCACGAGCTTCTTCAGCGCGGCCGGCGGCGGTGACCCGGTCATGTTCCAGCACATCTTCTGGTTCTTCGGCCACCCCGAGGTCTACATCCTCATCCTGCCGTCGTTCGGCGTGGTGTCCGAGATCCTGCCGACCTTCTCGCGCAAGCCGCTCTTCGGCTACGAGTCGATGGTTTACGCGACCGCATCGATCGGCTTCCTGTCGTTCATCGTGTGGGCGCACCACATGTTCACGACCGGCATGCCGCTGGCCGGCGAGCTGTTCTTCATGCTCACGACGATGATGATCGCCGTCCCGACGGGCGTGAAGGTGTTCAACTGGTCCGCCACGATGTGGAAGGGCTCGATCAGCTTCGAGCCGCCCATGCTGTGGGCCGTTGGCTTCCTGTTCATGTTCACGATCGGCGGCTTCTCGGGCCTGATGCTCGCGATCGCGCCGGCCGACTTCCAGTACCACGACACCTACTTCGTCGTGGCCCACTTCCACTACGTGCTGGTGCCGGGTGCGCTCTTCGCGATCATCGGCGCCGTGTACTACTGGCTGCCGAAGTGGAGCGGCCACCTGTACAGCATGTCGCTGGCCAAGTGGCACTTCTGGCTTTCGACGGTCTTCGTCAACGTCCTCTTCTTCCCGCAGCATTTCCTCGGCCTGGCCGGCATGCCGCGTCGTATCCCGGACTACTCGACGCAGTTCGCTGACTGGAACCTGGTCTCGTCGATCGGCGCCTTCGGGTTCGCCGCCTCGCAGATCCTCTTCCTCGTCCTGATCTGGAAGACGGTCAAGGGCGGTGAGAAGGCTTCCGACCAGGTCTGGGAAGGCGCGCGCGGCCTCGAGTGGAAGGTGCCGTCGCCGGCCCCGTACCACACCTGGGAAGAGGCGCCCGCCGAGGCGGCCATCATCCAGGCGAGCCCGACCGGCCACTGATCGATGACCGACGCGACGATGAATGATCCGACGGACAACTCCCGCAAGGCCGCGCGCAGGTCGGCCTTGTGGCTGGGCGGCTTCGTGATCGCGCTGTACGCCGGCTACATCATCTGGTCCATCCACAAAGCCCGGGGCGGCTGATGGACCAGGCTCCGCCGAAGTCGTCGAACCGCAGGCTCACGCTCACCCTGAGCGCGATCGCCGTCGGTGCGTTCGCCTTCGGCTGGGCGCTGATTCCGTTCTACGACGTGCTGTGCAACTGGACGGGCGCCGGCGACAAGCGTGCCTTCCAGAAGACCGAGTCGGTGCTGGAAAAGCCGGACGACGCACGCACGGTGACGGTGGAGTTCCTCGCGGAACTGCCGACCGTGGGGAGCTGGCAGTTCAAGCCGGCGGTCCACAGCATGACGGTGCACCCGGGCCGGTTGTACGAGGCGAAGTTCGTCGCCCACAACCTGACGGGCCGGGACACCTGGGGCCAGGCGGTCCCGGATATCGCGCCGTCGAAGGTTGCGGCCTTTTTCCGCAAAACGGAGTGCTTCTGCTTTACCCCGCAGCACTTCAGGATGGGCGAGGAGCGTGAAATGGCAGTGCGCTTCATCGTCGACCCGGCCCTGCCGGGCCACGTCGACCGCCTCACGCTTGCCTACACGTTCTACGACACCCAGGCGCCCTCGGCCAAACGTTAAGAATCCGACGACAGAGTGACCTCATGAGCACCCATACCGATACGCACCACGACGCGAGCAAGTATTACGTCCCGCACGGCAGCCAGTGGCCGATCGTGGGTTCGCTCTCGCTGTTTGTCCTGATGACGGGTGTCATCAGCTACCTCAACGAGTGGGCGGGCGGCTGGGCCTTCATTCCCGGCGCGCTGATGCTGGCCTTCATGTTCTTCGGCTGGTTCTCGACCGTGATCGGCGAGAGCGAGAAGGGCATGTACAACCTCGACGTGGACAAGTCGTTCCGCATGGGAATGATGTGGTTCATCATGTCGGAAGTGATGTTCTTCGCCGCCTTCTTCGGCGCGCTGTTCTATGCGCGCGAACTGTCGGTGCCCTGGATCGGCGGCGAGGGCGTGAAGATCTTCACGAAGCTCCTGCTGTGGAATGACTACAGCCCGGCCTGGCCCACCAACGGCCCGGCGCGCATCGGCGGCCACGCCGACGGCAGCTTCGAGACGATCCACGCCTTCGGCCTGCCGGCGATCAACACCGCGCTGCTGCTGACCTCGGGCGTCACGATCACGATCGCCCACCACGCGCTGCGCGCCGGCAACCGCAAGGTGCTCAGCACCTTCCTGGCCGCCACCTGGCTGCTCGGCTTCATCTTCGTGTACCTGCAGGCGACGGAATACCACGAGGCCTACACGGAATACGGCCTGCGCCTGTCGACGGGCATCTACGGCTCGACGTTCTTCATGCTGACCGGCTTCCACGGCCTGCACGTGACGATCGGCGCGATCATGCTGTTCGTGATCTGGGGCCGCACGCTGAAGGGCCACTTCACGCCGCAGCGCCACTTCGGTTTCGAGGCCGTCGCCTGGTACTGGCACTTCGTCGACGTCGTCTGGCTGATCCTGTTCGTATTCGTCTACTGGATCTGACCGACGTCCCGGGCCCGGTCGCGCATCGCGCGGCCGGTGCCCCCGGTTGACGGGTGACTGCCCGTCAATCTTCCACGGTTACCCGCCCAGGCCGTGCGGCTGGATCAAGCCGAAATACCAGGCCACGAACAGCAGCACGAACAGCCCGACCGACAGCGCGATGCGCCAGGTCAGCGAACGCAACTGCTGGCGGGGATCTCCCTTCGGGGAGCTCAGGTGGTAGAGGGCCGAGCCGAGGCTGTACAGGATGCCAGCCACGATCGCGAGGACCAGGATCTTGGGGTTCATCGCCACATTATGCCGATCAGTCTGACCCTCGGCGCGCGCCGACTGCGATTTCGCTGCCCCTTCCTCGTGCTGGCGCTCGCCGGGTGCGTCCTCTTCACGTCGCTGGGACTGTGGCAGTGGGGGCGCGGCGAACGTCGCGAACGCGACTGGGCAGCCTACGAGCAGGCTGCCAAGGCGCCCCCGCTGGCGGTCACGACGGACCGCCTCGGGCAGCTTCCCCGCCACACGCGGATCCGTATCGACGGCCGCTTCGAGCCGGACCGCCAGTTCCTGCTGGACAACATCACGCGTGATGGCAAGCCGGGCTACGAGATCCTCACGCCCTTCCTGTTGGCGGATGGGAACGTCCTTCTGGTGGACCGCGGCTGGATCGCCTTTTCCGGGTACCGGGACCGGCTGCCGGACCTGCCCCCGGCAGACGCCGAACCCCGGACGCTGGCCGGCCGGCTCGCAGACCTGCCGGTGCCCGGCATGGCCTCCGGGCGCGCAGCACCCGCGGCGGATGCGGCCTGGCCGAAGGTCACCTCCTTCCCGCGCCGCGAGGATCTTGCCGTTGCGCTGGGCCGGACCGTGGTGGCGCCGATCCTGGTGATCGCCGCCGACGACCGGCCGCCGGGTTTCGAGCCTGCCCGCAACTATTCGTATGCCATCCAGTGGTGGTCCTTCGCCGGACTGACCCTGCTGCTCTTCGTCTTGCTGAACCTCGAGAAACGCCGATGACCGAAACTTCCCCGCAGCGTGGCAACCGCCAGACGCTCTACATCCTCATCGTGATGTTCTTCCTGCCGGTGGCGGTCGCGTTCTACCTGTATTACGGATCGGACTGGCGACCGGTTGGTCAGACCAACCACGGCGAGCTCATCACGCCCGTGCGGCCCCTGCCCGACGACGCGAAGGCGCTTCGCGATGGCAAATGGTCCCTGGTGTACGTCGGCAACGGCGCCTGCGATGCGGACTGCCGCGAGTCGCTGGTGTTCGCACGCCAGACCCGCCTGTCCCTGAACCAGGAAATGCAGCGGGTCGAGCGCTTCTTCATCGCGACCGGCGAGTGCTGCGACCGCCAGTTCCTCGAGAGCACGCACCCGGGCCTGAAGCTGATCGAGGTGCCGGACCCCGCCGGATCCGCGCTGGTCAGTGCCTTCCCTGGACAGGCCCGCGAGCATTCCCTGTACATCGTCGATCCGCTGGGGAACCTCGTGATGGCCTACGATGTCCACCAACCACCGAAAGGACTGCTGACGGATCTCAAGAAGCTCCTGAAGCTCTCGCATATCGGATGACCGCCATGAACCGCATCTCGATCCTGCGTCGCCTTGCCATCGCCGGAGTCCTGCTCGGACTTTGCGTCGTCGTTTTCGGCGCCTACGTGCGACTGACCTATGCCGGACTCGGTTGCCCGGACTGGCCGGGTTGCTATGGCCACGTCACGCCGCTGGGCGCGCAGGCTGCGAACGCCGGTACGCCGGATGCGCCGCTGGAAGTGGGCAAGGCCTGGCGCGAGATGATCCATCGCTACGCCGCTTCGACGCTCGGCCTCATCATCGTGACGATCGCGGGCTTGAGCCTCGCGTGGCGTCGCGAGCCGCGCGTGCCGCGCCGCCTGCCCTGGGCACTCGTCGGGCTCGTCGTGTTCCAGGGCATCCTCGGCATGCTCACCGTGACGTGGAAGGTGAAGCCGATCATCGTCACCTCGCACCTCGCCTTCGGCCTGCTGACGGTCGCGGTGCTGTGGTGGCTGTGGCTGTCGCTGCGTGAACCGAAGCCCGCGCTGCCGCCCTCGCCGACGCTCACGGCGTCGCGGTTGACGATCGCACGCAGCGTGGCGCTCCTCGGGCTTGTCGCCCTGGTCGTCCAGATCCTGCTCGGCGGCTGGACAAGCACCAACTATGCCGCCATCGCCTGCCCGGACCTGCCGACCTGCCAGGCGCAGTGGTGGCCGGAGGCGGACTTCCACGATGGTTTCGTGCTCTGGCGGGGCCTCGGCGTGAACTACGAAGGGGGCGTCCTCGACCTGCCTGCACGCGTCGCGATCCACTTCACGCACCGTCTCGGCGCGATTGTCGCGACGCTCGCGCTGCTCTTTGCGGCGGTCACTGTGCTGCGCGTCGGCGCCGGCCGCGCGTCGCGCCTTGCTGCACGCGGCGTGCTCGCCGCACTCGCCTTGCAGCTGACCCTCGGCATCGTGATGGTGCTGCATGCGTTCCCGCTGGGGCTGGCGACTGCGCACAACGCCGGTGCCGCCGTACTGCTGCTCGCAACCTTGCTGCTGAATTGGACCCTCAGAGGAGCATCGTTCCATGGAGAAGCCGTCCGCTGACCTCCCTGCCGTAATCGCCTGCGCCCTGCTGGGTGCTGGCCTTGCTGCGCCGATCACCGCGATGTGCGCCGGCCCCACGCCTGCGCAAATCGACGAATGGGGCGCGCCGCGGGCACCATTCAAGATCTACGGCAACACGTATTACGTCGGCACGAAGGGCATCACGTCGATACTCGTGACGTCCGATTACGGCCACACGCTCATCGATGGCGGAACGGCCGAAGCGGTTCCCCAGATCACCCGGAACATCGAGGTGCTGGGTTTCAGACCCACCGACATCAAGGCGATCCTCAATACCCACGCGCACTGGGACCATGCCGCAGGCCTTTCGGCGCTCCAGACGCTGACCGGTGCGCCGGTCTATCTGCGTCGTCCCTCAGAGGAAGTCCTCCGCACCGGCAGGCTTACCCGCGGCGACCCGCAGTACGGGCTGAAAGCACCGGCCATCCCGCCCGTGAAATCGATCTGGATCGTCAGCGACGAGCAGCTGCTCGGCGTCGGATCCAACCGGTTCAAGGTCCTCGCGACACCGGGACATACGCCCGGCGGCACAACCTGGACCTGGGATGCCTGCGAGAAGGACAAATGCCGGCACATCGTCTACGCCGACAGCCTGTCACCCGTGTCCGCCGAACGGTTCAAGTTCAGCGCGAGCAAGGACTACCCGGATGCGCTCGCGGATTTCGAGCTATCGTTTTCACGGCTGGAATCGATGCCCTGCGACGTGCTCCTGACCCCGCATCCCGAGCAGTCGCAGCTTTTCGAGCGTGCAACGCAGGGCGTGGGGGGCTGCAAGGACTACGTGCAGGCCGCGCGGGCCCGGCTGGCGGAGCGGCTGGCGACGGAGAAACGCTGAGGGCGGACTCCGGACGTGGGGCATCCTGCTGCGGTCAACGCAACAGATGGCCCGCCGCGACACCGGCAAACACGCTGAGTCCGAACCAGTTGTTGTTCAGGAAGGCTTTGAAACAAGCCTCGCGCGTGCGTTCGCGGATCAGCCACTGCTGGTACAGGAAGAGTGCGGCGCCGACTGCGAGTCCGATCCAGTAAAGCCAGGCGAGGTTCGCCACGAAACCGGTGGCGGCCAGACCGCCCAGCACGAGTATCTGCAGCGCACCGACGATCAGGCGATCGTGCTGGCCGAAGAGTATCGCGGTCGAATGTACGTCGAGCTTCAGGTCGTCGTCCCGATCGACCATCGCGTAGACGGTGTCGTACACGCCGGCCCACAGCACGGCGACCGAGAACAGAAGCCAGCCGATCGGTGGCACGCCGCCGGTCGTGGCGACGAAAGCCATGGGAATGGCCCAGCCGAAAGCAGCGCCGAGATACAGCTGCGGCAACGGGAAGAAGCGCTTCATGAAGGGATAGGTCGCGGTGAGCAGCGCGCCGCCGACTGACCAGGCGACGGTGAGCCAGTCCAGTTGCAGCACGAGCCAGAGCGCGACGGCGAGCAGGGCGAGGAAAATCCCCAGGGCCTCCTGGGGTGACAGGCGGCGCGCGGCAAGCGGCCGATCCTGCGTGCGCTTCACGTGGGGATCGATGTCACGGTCGGCGAAGTCGTTGATGACGCAGCCCGCCGAACGCATGACCACGGTGCCGGCAAAGAAGATCACGAAGATCTTCAGGGGCGGATGACCCCCGGTGGCGATCCACAGTGCCCACAGCAGGGGCCAGAGCAGCAGGCCGATGCCAATGGGTTTGTCGAGTCGCGTGAGCTGTGCTGCGTCGATGAATCGGCGCCGAAGCGATTTAACCGACACGCCCGTAATCCTCCGCGCCGCCGACCCAGCGCCGTCTCAGGGGATCGATGCAGTCGGCATTCTCGCGCAACAGTTGCTCGGCCGTCTCGCGCACCTGCGGCAGGAGGTCCGCGTCGCGGATGAGGTCCGCGACGCGCAGTTCGGCCAGACCGGTCTGCCTCGTGCCCAGCAGTTCGCCGGGTCCGCGCAGCTCGAGGTCGCGGCGCGCGATCTCGAAGCCGTCGTTGCTGTCGCGGATCGTGGCCAGCCGGGCCTTGGCCATTGCGGACAGCGGGCTGCGATAGAGCAGCACGCAGCTGGACTCCGCGGAGCCGCGCCCGACGCGGCCTCGCAGCTGGTGCAGCTGGGCCAGGCCCATGCGCTCCGCGTTCTCGATCACCATGAGGCTGGCGTTGGGTACGTCGACGCCCACCTCGATCACCGTGGTGGCAACGAGCAGCTGCGTGCTGCCGGCCTTGAAGGCCTGCATCGCTCGATCCTTGTCCTTCGGGGTCATGCGCCCGTGAACCAGTCCGACCTTCACGTCCGGCAATGCGCTGGTGAGCGTGGCGAAGGTCTCCTCGGCCGCCTGGAACTCCAGTTCCTCGGACTCATCGATGAGCGGGCAAACCCAGTACGCCTGCCGGCCTTCAAGACAGGCAGCCCGGATGCGCGCGACCACGCCGGCACGCTTCTCTTCGGCGATGACCACGGTGCGCACGGGCGTGCGGCCCGGTGGCAGCTCGTCGATCACCGAGACGTCCAGGTCCGCATGGGCAGTCATCGCGAGCGTCCGGGGAATCGGCGTCGCGGTCATGATGAGCTGGTGCGGCACGAGGCCGTCCTTCGCACCCTTTTCCTTGAGCTGCATGCGCTGCTGCACGCCGAAACGGTGCTGCTCGTCGATGATGGCAAGCCGCAGCTTCGCGAAAGCCACCCCTTCCTGGAACAGCGCGTGGGTGCCGATGACCAGCTGTACGTCGCCGCTGGCCGTTGCTTCAAGTGCGCTGCGCTTGGCCTTGGCGGTCTGCGACCCGGTCATCATCGCCACGGTGATGCCGAGCTTCTGGAACCAGCCCGACATCGAGCGGAAATGCTGTTCAGCCAGCAGCTCGGTAGGTGCCATCACGGCAACCTGTCCCCCGCTGCCGATCGCGCGCGCAGCGGCCGCGGCAGCCACAACGGTCTTTCCACAGCCGACATCGCCTTGCACCAGCCGCACCATGGGCTTCGGCTGCCCGAGGTCCAGGTCCACCTCCTTCAGTACGCGCTGTTGGGCGCCGGTCAGGGAAAAGGGCAGCGAGTGGATCAGCTTTGCTTCCAGCCCACCGTCGTCCGGCAATGCTGCAGCGGGATCCGACTGGATCGCGCGCTTGAGCAGTTGCAGGGACAGCTGGTGGGCGAGCAGCTCCTCGAATGCGAGCCGACGCTGCGCAGGATTCCTGCCAGCGGCAAGATCGGCGAGGCTGGTTCCAACGGGAGGCCGGTGCACGAAGCGCAGCGCATCCATCAGCGTGGGCAGCGCAAGCTGTTCGACGATGCGCGTGGGCAGCAGGTCGGTGGCGCCGGCGGCGGCGTACTTGCGAAGTGCGCGGTCGACCGCCGCGCGCACGCGGCCCTGCGTCTCGCCCTCCTTCAGTGGATAGATCGGCGTAAGCCGGTCATCGAGCGGCTCGGCATCCTGCGTGGCGACACGCCGGTACTCGGGGTGGACCATCTCGAGACCCAGTGGTCCGCGCCGCGCCTCGCCAAAGGCGCGCAGCCGTGTACCGCGCGCCAGCCCGTCAGCCTGCGCCCGGGAAAAATAGAAGAAGCGCAGGTTGAGGAAGCCCGTGCCGTCCGAGATGCGCACCAGCAGTGCGCGACGACGTCGGAACACCACCTCGGACAGTTGTACTTCCCCCTCGACGACGGCACGCGTGCCGGGCAGCAATGCCCCCAGCGCCGTGACCTGCGTGCGGTCCTCGTAACGGGACGGCAGCAGGAACAGCGCGTCATCGGGCGATGCGGCGGACGGCTCCGTCACAGCGCGAGGATGCACTCCATCTCGACGCGTGCGCCGCGCGGCAACGCGCCCACGCCGACCGCCGCACGCGCCGGGTAAGGCTGCGTGAAATAGGTCGCCATGATCTCGTTCACGCGCGGGAAATGAACGAGGTCGGTCAGGAAGACATTGAGCTTCACGACGTTGTCGAAACTGCCGCCGGCGGCCTTCGTGATCGCGAGCAGGTTGTCGAACACGCGGCGGATTTCCGCATCGATGTCGCCCGTGACGAGCTGGCCACTGGCCGGGTCGAGCGGGATCTGCCCCGAGACATACACCGTGTTGCCGGCGCGCACGGCCTGCGAATAGGTGCCGATGGCAGCGGGCGCATCGGCGGTCTGGATGATCTGGCGGCTCATGTCGGCGGAGTCCTCGTGCGGTTACGACGCGAATGATGCGGGCGTGCCACCGTGCGGAACACGTGCAGCACCTCCGGCATGCGGTGGATGGCGCGGATGACCCGCGCGAGATGACGGCGGTCCCGAACCTCGACCACGAGCGTGATCGCGGCGATGTCGCTGCCGCGCTGCTCGACGGACGCCTGGCCGATATTCGTCTGCGTGGACGCGATCGCCGCGGAGATGGCAGCCAGCATGCCGACCTTGTTCATGGCCTCGATGCGGACTTCGGAACTGAAATAGCGATGCAGGTCTGCCTGCCAGCTGACGGGCTGCCACTTCTCGGGATGCTTGTGGTACCCCTCGACGTTCGCGCAGTCATCGCGATGGATGATGATGCCGCGACCGGGGCTCAGGAAGGCCAGGATCGGGTCATCGGGGATCGGGTGGCAGCACCGCGCGTAGTTCACGAGCAGGCCTTCGGTGCCCGCGACGACCAGCGGCGCCCGCGTGCCTTCGGCGTCCGCTGTCTGCGGCAACAGGTGACGTGCGGTCAGCGCGGCCAGTCGCTCGCCAAGGCCGACCCGCTCGAGCAGGTCGTCCTTTTCGCGCAGCCCCAGTTCCGACAGCGTGGACTTCAGGCTCTTCGGATCGACCGTGTCGACCGTCAGGTTGAAGTCCGACAGTGATGCATTCAGCAGCTGCCGGCCAAGGTCGACGGCCTCGCTGCGTTTAAGCGACTTCAGGAAATGACGGATTGCCGTGCGTGCCTTGGCGGTCGCGACGAAGTTCACCCAGGTCGGATGAGGCTGCGCGCCCTCGGCCGTCAGGATCTGGACCGTCTGGCCATTGCGAAGCACCGTGCGCAGCGGCGCGAGGCGACGGTCCACCTTCGCGGCCACGCAGCGGTTGCCGACGTCCGTGTGCACGGCATAGGCGAAGTCCACCACCGTCGCGCCACGTGGAAGCCGCAGGATCGCGCCTTTCGGCGTGAAGACGTAGACCTTGTCCGGGAACAGGTCGACCTTCACGCTCTCGATGAATTCCTCCGGGTTGCCGCTTTCCTGCATCTCGACCAGATGCGAGAGCCAGGCCTTCGCGCGCTCCTGCTGCGCGGACTCGGTGCTGGTCTTCGAACCGGCCTTGTACATCCAGTGCGCGGCGATGCCGGACTCGGCGACGTTGTGCATGTCCTGCGTGCGGATCTGCACTTCGATGGGCACTGCATTCGGGCCGAACAGCGTCGTGTGCAGCGACTGGTAACCGTTGGAACGCGGGATCGCGATGTAATCCTTGAAGCGGCCTGGCATCGGTCGATACACCGAGTGCACGACGCCGAGCGTGCGGTAACAGGTGTCGGCGGCCTCGACGACGATACGCAGTCCGTACACGTCGACGATCTCGGACAGCAGCGCGCTCTTGCGCCGCATCTTGCGGTACACGCTGTACAGGTGCTTCTCGCGGAACTCCACGCGAGCGGGGATTCCCGCCTTTTTCAGGGCGGTGTCGAGCGCGGCGGCGATCTTGTCGAGGAATTCCTTCTGGTTGCCGCGGGCGCGCTTGAGTGCCTTGTCGATGACACGGTAGCGGTGCGGGTACAGGGCGCGGAAACCCAGGTCCTCGAGTTCGAGCTTGATGCTGTAGAGGCCGAGGCGCTCGGCGACCGGCGCATAGATGTCCAGTGTCTCGCGCGCGATCTGCCGTCGCTTCGTCGGTGCCATGCTGCCGATCGTGCGCATGTTGTGCGTCCGGTCCGCGAGCTTGACCATGATGACGCGCAGGTCGCGCACCATCGCGAGCAGCATCTTGCGGAAGGATTCCGCCTGCGCTTCCTCGCGGTTCTTGAACTGGATCTTGTCGAGCTTGGTGACGCCATCGACGATCTCGGCGACGTCCTTGCCGAAGCGCGACTCGATGTCATCCTTCGCGACCGGCGTGTCCTCGATCGTGTCGTGCAGTATGGTCGCGATGACCGTGTCTGCGTCGAGGTGCAGTCGCGCGAGGAGGTCAGCCGCAGCCAGCGGGTGCGTGATGTAAGGCTCGCCGGAACGGCGGGTCTGACCTTCATGCGCGACGGCTCCGAAAGCCGCTGCCGCGCGAACCCGCTCGACCTGGTCAGGCGGCAGGTAGGTCGCGCACTGCGCGAGCAGTGCGTCGAGTATCGGGGTGCGCCGTTCGCCCTCGTCGGAGTCAGGCATTGGCGCGGGTGTCAGTCTCCGAGGCCGAACTGCGGGGCGCGGAAGCCGGCCAGCTGGGCGTCGATGTCGTTTTCCGGGATCGGCTCGATGACCGGTGCCGGCTCCGGCTCGATCAGCATCTCGGCCGTGATGTTGCCCTCGGCGATTTCCCGCAGTGCGACGACGGTGACCTTGTCGTTGTCGAGCGGAACCGTGGCTTCGGCGCCATTGGCCAGGCGGCGGGCACGGGCGGAGGCGAGCAACACCAGTTCAAACAGGTTGTCGACTTGGTGCAGGCAGTCTTCGACGGTGACTCGGGCCATGGCGGTACGCTCGGTTCAAAAAGGACAGATTGGACCTGAAATGGTAAGCGAAACAGGGCCTTTCACGCCAGAAGATTCGCCAAAACGGGCTGCAGCGCTGCGCGATCTGCCCGAAAATCGGCCCCGTCTCCAGCGATGATGCGCTGCAACTCACTCAGCGTCTGGTCGAACACGTCGTTCACGACCACATAGTCGAATTCCGACCAGTGCGACATGTCCCCCCGGGCTTCGGACAGGCGACGCTCGATGACCTCGTTGCTGTCGGTCTGGCGGCCCGTCAGGCGCTCGCGCAGCGCCTCCCGCGAAGGCGGCAGGATGAAGATGCTGGTCGTCCCCGGGCGGGCCGCACGAACCTGCTGCGCCCCCTGCCAGTCGATCTCCAGGATGACGTCATGTCCACCGGCGAGCCGCTGCTCGACCTCGGCCCGGCTGGTGCCGTAGCGGTTTCCGAAGACCTGGGCATGCTCCAGGAAGCCACCCTCCGCGACCAGCGACTCGAAATCGGCCAGTGACACGAAATGGTACTCGCGGCCGTCCTTCTCGTTCGGTCGCGGCGCGCGCGTAGTGTGCGAGGTGGAGACCTGCAAGTCAGGCTGCGCGGCGCGAAGCGCCTTCACGAGGCTGGTCTTGCCTGCCCCCGAGGGGGCGGCGATCACATAGAGGTGGCCGGGGGTGTTCGCAGCGCTCATAGGGGCGCAAGTGTACAGAAACGGCGCAAGCCATCGACCAGCGCTGGCGTCTGGCAGGAATCGCCCGCCAGAAACACAAAACCCGCCAACGTTGCCGTCGGCGGGCTTCATTCATCGAACGGCGTCGAAGGCTGTGGCCGATCAGCCGGCCTTGCGCTTGCGGCGAAGCCCCGCGGTCAGCAGCCCAAGGCCCATCAGGCCCAGCGTTGCCGGTTCCGGCACGTTTACCGGTTCGCCCTGGGGCAGTTCCTGCGGGGCAAAGAATGGCGGCGGATCAACCACGAGTGTCGGACCCGAAACGAGCGCAAAATGGCTGATGGAGCGCTGGCCCCGGTTGCTGCCCCTGCCGTTCAGGTCGTAAGCAACCTGTCGGCTACCGATCTGGACACTGTCGGCCCAGTTGAATGCCGCCCAGTCCGTCGAGCCGTCGTTCTGCAACAGCAGCATGGTCGTGCCGTTCTTCACCAGCACATATTCGATCGACGCCGGCGGCGTCCCGAGGCCCTGCAGGTTGAAGGCATAACTCGGCGCGCCCGGCGCGTCCGTGCGATTGAGAATGTTCGCGCCGGAGATGTTCGCGTTGACGCTGTAGCCGGCGCCCAGGATCGAGGACACCCAGGCCGTCTCGCTGGCCGGCGAAGACGACATGCGCCCGGTCCGCACGCCGACGACGGTGTCCAGAGCGCCCACGTCCACCGAACCCCCCTGGATCGACAGGGCCATTGCGGGGCTCGCGAGGCCAATGGCCAGGGTCAGCGTCACCAGAATATTCTTCGTCGTCGTCATGATGCATTTCTCCGCCGGAACATTGGATCCCGGCTGAGGCAGATTGAAGCAACTGCCGTGCCAAGATGCTTTTATTCAATAAATACAATGTCTTGAATATTTTTGGCAGTGTAGCACCTGAGCACAATGTAAAAGCTGCCGACACACCCAGATTGGGGTGAATTCCTGCTGCGCGACAAATCCGGGCTGAGACACGCCTCGGCCATGGCTAGAATCGGGGGATCCCTTCACCGAGGCCGACCATGAGCAACTTCGAGCAGCAGAAGACCAAGTTCCAGACGCAGGCCGGCTTCATCGCCGCGCTCGACCAGAGCGGCGGCAGCACGCCCAAGGCCCTCAAGCTCTACGGCATTGCCGAAACGGAGTATTCGGGCGACGCGCAGATGATGGACCTCATCCACGCCATGCGGACGCGCATCATCACGAGCCCCTCCTTCAATGGCGACCGCATCCTCGGCGCCATCCTGTTCGAGGCAACCATGGACCGCGAAGTCAAGGGGCAGCCGACGGCTGATTTCCTCTGGAGCGCCAAGCGTGTCGTGCCGATCCTCAAGATCGACAAGGGCCTCGAGGACGAGGCCAATGGCGTGCAGCTGATGAAGCCGATGCCGACCCTCGACGCCCTGCTCGCGAAGGCGAAGTCCAAGGGCATCTTCGGCACGAAGGAACGTTCCGTGATCAAGCAGGCCAACGCCGCAGGCATCCAGGCCGTCGTCGACCAGCAGTTCGTCGTTGCGAAGCAGGTCATTGCCGCCGGCCTCGTGCCCATCGTCGAACCGGAAGTGGACATCCACTGCCCGGACAAGGCCGGCGCCGAAACGCTGCTGAAGGCGGCGCTGAAGAAAGGCCTCGACGCGCTGCCGGAAGGGCAGCTGGTGATGCTGAAGCTCACGCTGCCGAATGAAGACGACCTCTATGCCGAATTCTCGACGCACCCCCGCGTCCTGAAGGTCGTCGCCCTGTCGGGTGGCTACAGCCGCGCGGATGCCAACAAGAAGCTGGCCCGCCAGCACGGGATGGTCGCAAGCTTCTCGCGCGCCCTGACGGAAGGCCTCAGCGCGCAACAGTCGGACGCGGAGTTCGACAAGGCCCTGGATGCAGCCATCCAGGGCATCTACGAAGCGTCGAAGACCTGACTTCGATCGCGCGCATCGTGCCGTGGCGGGATGCCGCCACGGACCTTGAGGCCCGCTGGCGTCGGCTGGAAGCTGACGCCAACGGGTCCTTCTTTTTGTGCTGGTCGTTCATCGGGCCTTATGCCGCCTGCTTTGAAAAGCGCGCGGCGTTCCACCTGTTCGAGTGGATCGAAGACGGCGAGACGCTGGCTTTGGCGCTGCTGGATTTCGGTACGGTGCGCCGCCGGAAACTCTTTGCCGTCCGTGCCGTTGCCCTGAACCGCGCCTTCGATCCAGCGGCGGACATGTGCATCGAGTACAACGGCGTCCTGGCGCGCCGTGGCCGCGAGCGCGAGGCCGAGGGGCGACTGCTCGAAGCGCTGCAGTCGCCCGGCACCCCGCGCTGGGACGAGCTGCAGCTTGCCAACCTGTCGAACCAGGGTTTCGAAACGCGCGGCTTGAAACGAGTCGATGACGATGCCTTCAATGGTTCGGTCGCGGACCTCTCTCCCGACTGCACGCGCGACACATTCTTGCAGCGACTCAGCAGCAACCGTCGTTCGCAGCTCCGCCGTTCAATCAAGGCTTGCGAAGCCGCCGGCCCGCTCGCCGTGCACGAGGCAGCGGATATCGATACGGCGCTGGACTGGTTTGCGCGACTGGGAGAGTTGCACAACGCCCGCTGGCGCCGCGATGGCATCCAGGGCGCTTTCGAAAACCCGGACTGGGTCCGCTTCCACGAGGGCGTGATCCAGCGGGCCCTCCCGATCGGCGGCATCCAGTTGTTGCGGATCACCACCGGCCCGGACGATGTCGGCTATCTCTACAACTTCCGCTGGCGCGGCGTCATCGCCATGGTGCAGTCTGGCTTCGCCGAATCGGCGAACAATGCACATCGGCCCGGCATGGTCTGCCATCTGCTCGCGATGGAACACAACGCCATGCAGGGCGCGACCGCGTACGACTTCCTCGGCGGGGACGCGGACTACAAGCGCGTGCTCGGCACACGCGCGACGTCACAGGTCAATGTCAGGCTGCAGCGACGCGGCGTAATGACCCTGTGGATCGAGGAAGCGCTGGTGCATGGGGTCCGGTACTGCCGTCAATCCTGGCCGGCTGGACGATGAGGGACACGACAGGGCCTGATGCGTTGGCCCACAAGCCTCATCCGCACAGCCTTGGCTGGCTCGGCACGACGGCGCTTGCCATGGGTGGCAGCAACCAGAGCGTGTTTCTGCTGGGAGCCTTGCTCGTCGGGCAAGGCAGCATTCCAGGACAGGGTAGCGCGGCCATCTTGTTGTTGATGATCGGCGTAGTGCTCGGCTGCCTGGCTGTACCGGGCTGGATCGAACTGCTGCTCATGTATCCCAGGCGCGTTGGCGGGATTTCCGCAACCTGCGCCGAAGCCTTCAGGCCCTACAGCCCGATCCTCGCAAACCTCGCCGGCACCTGTTACTGGTGGGGCTGGGTGCCGACCTCCGGGCTGAGCTCCCTGATGGCGGCGACCGCCCTCAAGGCATGGTACTGGCCGGGCATGCCGGTGATGCCCGTGGCCATGGGCATGGTGCTGTTCTTCACGGCCATCAACCTGGCGGGCGTCAAGTGGGCCGCCCGTCTCGCCATACCCATGGCGACCCTCTCCACGCTGCTGGCGGTGCTGTCGGCGCTCATCCCGGTTGCGGGTCGCGCGGTGGACTGGCATCAGGCCACCAACCTGCATCTGGAAACGCCTTTTGCGGGATGGTTCGGTAGCACGACCAGCGTGATGGCGGGACTGTTCCTGATTGGGTTCATCGCGCCGGCCTTCGAAACCGCCGCCTGCCATGTCGGCGAGATGCGCCAGCCAGAGAAGAACCTGCCGCGAACCATGGCCGCGAGCGCCCTGCTGGCCTGTCTCTACTTCATCCCTTTGCCTCTGGTCTGGCTCGGCGTACTGGGGCCGGAAAACCTGTCCAAGGACCTGGCACAGGAGCTTGGGCCGGTCTTCGCGCCCCTGTTCGGGGGCGCGGCCCGGGCTGTCGCGCTGTGGTTCATCGTGATGAACCTGTTCCTGAGCAGCCTGCAACCACTCTGCGGTGCGCCCCGGACGCTGGCGCAGCTGGGCGAAGACGGGCTGGTGCCGCGGATATTCATGCGCCGTTCGGCGCGCACCGACGTGCCCTGGGTCGCGACGCTGTTCACGGCCGCCTTCGCCCTGTATTTCCTGTACCTCGGGGATCCGGTCTGGCTCATCGCTGCCACCAATTTCACCTATGTGTTCGGTGGTCTGGTCATGCCGTCGATCGCGGTCTGGCTCCTGCGCCGGGATGCGCCCGATGCGTTCCGGCCGTGGCGTGCACCGCGCGGCATGATCGTGATCGGCGTTGGGGTCGCCTCCATCTGGGCGCTGACCGCGTTGCTCGGATTCCAGCAGTACGGAATGGGCACGGTGATCATTGGCCTGGTGTTCGCCTACTCGGGTTCCGCGCTCTATCTCTGGCGACGCATCGAAGACAAGGTCGCCGCGGGCGAACCGATCCGCTTCCGGTCGCTGCACATGAAACTCACCGGCACGATGCTGTTGGTGCTGTTGCTGGACGCCGTCGGCTATTTCCTCGCCGTGAGCAACCTGCCGCAACAGCAGGGCACGTTGCTGACGGGTCTGGAGGACATTTTCGTCGCCGTCGCGATCCTCACCGTGGTCGTCGGTCTCGTCCTGCCGGGCATGATCGCGTTCTATGCACAGGAAGTGTCCGCCGCTGCCACGCGGCTGGCCGATGGCACGCTGCGGGACTTTTCACTGGCCATGCGCGCGCTGGCCGACGGCAATCTCGAAGCCGCCGCCGCCAAGGTCGTGATCAAGCCGGTTCGCAGCGATGCCAAGGATGAACTCGGCGACATGGCCGCGAGCTTCAACCGGCTCCAGGCCGAGGTCGCGACGGCTGCGATCGCGCTGGGCGGTGCGCGCGATGGCCTGCGCGCCGCCCGACAATCACTGATGCAGGCCAAGGCTTTCGCGGAGCAAGCCAACGAAGCGAAATCGATGTTCCTGGCCAACATGAGCCACGAATTGCGTACACCACTGAATGCCATCCTTGGCAGCGGAGAGCTCTTGCTGGCCTCGGATCTGACTGAAGAGCAAAGAGCGAACGTCGATATCGGTCGGAAAGCCACGGACCAAT
>JBEEKA010000313.1:0-19862 GCA_041168985.1 Pseudomonadota bacterium
CCATCATAGGCGCGGCGGCGTCGAGCATCTCCATCGTGGCGTCACGCAGGCTCTTCACCGCGGGATCGACCGCGGCCAGTGCGCGGACTCCCGCCTCGCACTGTGCGCGGCGCAGGTTGTATTCGCCGCCGGAGAGTTCATGCCGCACCATCGTGTTGCAGACTACGAGCCGCGTCCGGGGCGCGCCGGCGTGCTGGGCCAGCGGCAGCAGGCGGTAATCCAGGCTGCGACAGTCCAGCAGCAGGGCGTGGCCCGCCCGTCCACAGGCCGAGATGAACTGATCCATGATCCCGCAACGGGTTCCGACATGGACATTCTCCGCGCGCTGGCAGAGTTCGGCGAGGCGCGGACCTGGCAGGCTGCTGCCGGCAAGGCCGCAGACGGCCAGGGCGACACAGAGTTCCAGCGCGGCCGAGGAACTCAGTCCGGAGCCCAGCGGCACCTCGCCCAGCAGCGCGAGATTGGCGCCTTCGAAGGGGATGCCTTCCTCGCGAAGCACGCGGATGACGCCGGTGACGTAATCGGTCCAGTGCGCCGCCACGCCGCTCTCACGGGGCGCCACATCCGCGCGCAGGAACTCCGACGGCACATCGACCGTGTCATCGAAATTCACCGAGTGCACGACGAGGCGACCGTCCTCGCGCGGACCGATTGCCGCGAAGCTGCTGAAGCCGAGCGCCGCCGGCATCACGAAGCCGCCGTTGTAATCGGTGTGCTCGCCGATGAGGTTCACGCGACCGGGCGCCCGGTACAACCGGGGCGCCTGGGGCGACAGGCAAGCGAACCCCGACCGGAGACGGTCCACGGCCTAGTGTTCCGCGCGGCGCGAAACGGCGGCGTTCATGCGACGTGGCTCGTTTCGTAGCAGGCGAGTTGGGCGTGGGCGGGCTTCACCAGGGCGTTGATCACGAGTCCCACGGCGAACAGGGCGGCGGCGACAGTCGCGACAAAGAAGCCATAGCTCGCGCTGCCCATCGCATCGCTGATGAGGCCCATCACCAGCGGCCCGACGAAGGCGCCGAGGCAGGTGAAGCACAGGATGATGCCGGCAGCGGCACCCTGCTCGGCCGGTCCGAAGCAGCCGACGCCCTTCGAGTTGATCGTCGGGTAGAGGATCGACATGAACAGGCCGGACAGCGGCAGCAGGAACAGCGCCGCGCCGACCCCGAAGACCGCGGTACCGGCGAAGCAGAGGAAGATGGCCACGGCGCAAAGTGCCAGCGCCGTCGACCATTCGACCTTGCCGAGCAGCCAGGCACCAAGGAAGCGGCCCAGCGCGCGAAACACGAAGAAGGCTGGCAACGCGTACCCGACGAGCGACAGATAGGATCCCTGGTATTCACCAAGCAGCGTCGGCATCCACACGTAGATCGCGCTCTCGACGACGACATAGGTGAAGGCGAGGCCGCTGAAGCCGAGCACGAAGCGGTTGGGCAAGAGTTTCAGCGTGTGACCGAGCGTGGCGGCCTTCTGCTCGGCCGGCTTTTCAACCTGCGGATAGCGCGTGCGCAGGGCGATGATCGCCAGCAGCACGCCCATCACACCGGCGATGACGTAGAGGAAACGCCAGGACGTGCCCTGCTGGATCAGCGCGGTGACGATGAGCGGACCGATGATCGCGCCGACACCGAAGAAGCCTTCGACGAGATTCATCGTGGCGGTGAACTGCTGGGAATTCGACGACAGGTCGCCGACCAGCGCCACCGCGCCCGTCTTGAAGATGCCGATGGCCATGCCGGCGATGGTGGTCAGGGCCAGGACAGCAAGGAAACTGCCCGACAGCGGGAACAGGAAGGCCGTGCCCGCGAACAGCAGGAGGCCGAGCAGGATGGCGCTGCGGCGGCCGAGGCGGTCCGCGAGGAAGCCAAGGCCCAGGCCCGCGGCGGCGATGCCGAGCATCGAGCCATATTGCAGGGCCCCGGCCGTCGTCATGCTGAGGCCGAACTCCTTGATGACCTCGGGGATGATCAGGCCGACCGAATCGGTCGTCATCGCGAACATGAAGAACATCAGGCAGGTCAGCGCGCGGACCAGCCGCACGTTGCTGCCACCAGTGGTCGATCCGGCATTGCTCATCATGGGCCCCTGTCCCGCGTTCTGAGGCGGGTCGCTATCGACATTCATACCCCAAGGCCGCGGCGCTTGCAAACGATTGCATAGATCTGGCCCCTTCCTTCCGGCGGGACGAGGGGGCGACGCTTAGAATCGCCCCACCATGCCACAACTTCACCGCGGCCTGATCCGCATCCACGGCGCCCGGCAGAACAACCTCCGGAACCTTTCCGTCGACCTGCCGCTGAACGCGCTCATCGTCGTCACCGGGGTGTCCGGTTCCGGCAAGTCCTCGCTGGTCTTCGATACGCTCTATGCCGAGGGCCAGCGGCGTTACGTGGAGACCTTCTCGCCCTACGCACGCCAGTTCCTCGACCGGATGGACCGGCCGCAGGTGGACCGCATCGAGGGCATCCCGCCCGCCATCGCCATCGACCAGACGAACCCGGTCCGCACCTCGCGCTCGACCGTGGGCACGATGACGGAGCTGAATGACCACCTCAAGCTGCTCTACGCGCGTGCGGGCGTGCTGCATTGCCGGGGTTGCGGCAAACCGGTGCGGCGCGACACCCCCGCGTCGATCGTGGCCTCGCTGCGTGATGCCACGAATGCCACCGGGGACCCCCGCCTTCTGGTGTGCTTCACGGTCACGTTGCCGGAGAAACTGGACGTGGCCGGCATGAAGCAGCTGCTCGAGTCACAGGGGTATACGCGCTTCCATGAACCGCCGGGCGCGAAGCGCGGATCGCTGACCGTCGTGCAGGACCGGTTTCGGTTCGCGGGCGCCGATCCGGCCCGCGTCACCGAGGCGCTCGAGTCCGCGCTGCGGGCGGGACAGGGCCGCATATCGGTGCACGCGCTGGACGACGGCGGCGCGGAAACCGCGGTCTGGCGCTGGTCGACCGACCTGCACTGCGCGGACTGCGATCTCTCCTACGCCGAGGCGGTGCCCAGCAGTTTCTCGTTCAACTCGCCCCTCGGCGCCTGCGACTGCTGCAAGGGGTTCGGCCGCGTGATCGGCATCGATTACGGACTCGTGGTGCCCGACACGCAGAAGACCCTGGCGCAGGGCGCCATCAAACCCTGGCAGACGCCCACGGGTAAGGAGTGCCAGGACGACCTGGAAAAACACGCCAAGGCCGCCGGCATCCCGCTCGACCGGCCCTGGCAGGAACTGACACCTGCGCAACTGGAGTGGGTGCTGAAGGGCGACGGCAAGTCCGGCCGCAAGCACTGGTACGGCGTGAAGGGGTTCTTCGATTACCTCGAACGCAAGGCGTACAAGATGCACGTGCGCGTGCTGCTGTCGAAGTACCGCAGCTACACGGAATGCGGGGACTGCAAAGGCGCGCGGCTGAAGCCGGATTCGCTGCTCTGGCGGGTGGGCCCGTACAACCTGCACGAACTGATGCTGCTGCCGGTCGAGCATTGTCGTGACTTCTTCCTCGCCCTGCAGCTGCCGCAGCCGCTGGACGAAGCCAGCGACCTGCTGCTCGGCGAAATCCGGTCGCGGCTGTCGTTCCTCTGCGAGGTGGGCCTTGGATACCTGACGCTCGACCGGCAGTCGCGTACGCTGTCGGGCGGCGAAGTCCAGCGGATCAACCTGACGACGGCGCTCGGCACTTCGCTGGTCAACACGCTGTTCGTGCTCGACGAACCGTCGATCGGCCTGCATCCGCGGGACATGCAGCGCGTGATCCGCGTGATGCAGCGACTGCGTGATTCCGGCAACTCGCTCGTCGTCGTCGAACACGACCCGCAGATCATGCTCGAGGCGGACCGCATCCTCGACATGGGGCCCGGGGCCGGCGAACACGGCGGGCAAATCGTTTTCCATGGCACCCCCGCGGCCATGCGCGCCGACGCCGAATCCGTCACGGGCGATTACCTTGCGGGCCGCAAGCGCATCGACCTGTCGTCACGCCGCAGCCGCCCGGGTGAGCCCACGGGCTGGATCGAACTCTTCGGCGCGAGCCAGCACAACCTGAAGGACGTGGACCTGCGCCTGCCACTGGGCCGGCTGGTCTGCGTCACCGGCGTGTCGGGATCCGGCAAGTCCACGCTGGTCGAGGACGTGCTGTACCCGGCCTTGCTCAAGGCCCATGGCAAACCGACCGAGACCCCGGGTGCATACCGATCGCTGCGCGGCCATGATCAGGTGACCGAGGCCGTGATGGTGGACCAGACCGCGATCGGGCGCACGACGCGGTCGAACCCGGCGAGTTATGTCGGCGCCTTCGATCCGGTCCGGCAGCTGTTCGCGAAACTGCCCGATGCCGTCGAACGCAAGTACACGCCCGGCACGTTCAGCTTCAATTCCGGCACCGGTCGATGCCCCGCCTGCGGCGGCAACGGCTTCGAACACATCGAGATGCAGTTCCTCTCCGACGTGTACCTGCGTTGCGGCGAGTGCAATGGCAGCCGATATCGCGCCGAGACGCTCGAGGTGAAGCTCGAGGGCACCGACGGCCGGCGCGCCAGCATCGCGGACGTGCTCGAAATGACCGTGACCGGCGCCCTGGCCTTTTTCGCCGGACATGCCGACATCGCCGCAAGGCTGAAGCCCCTGGCCGACGTGGGCCTCGACTACCTGCGGCTGGGCCAGCCGGTGCCGACCCTGTCGGGCGGCGAAGCGCAGCGCCTGAAGCTGGCGGGCCACCTGGCCGACGCCGCCAGCGGCGGCCGCAAGCTCCTGATCTTCGACGAGCCCACGACAGGCCTGCATTTCGAAGACGTAGCGCGGCTGGTCCGCGCCTTCGACCAGCTGCTGGAGCAGGGCCATTCGCTGCTGGTCATCGAGCACAACCTCGACGTGATCCGTTCGGCCGACTGGCTGATCGACCTCGGCCCCGAAGGCGGCGATGCCGGCGGTGAAATCCTTGCCGTCGGCACGCCGGCCGAACTGCGCGCGAACCGGCAGTCCCACACGGGGCGCGCGCTGGCCGAATATGAGCGGGACATCGGTGGCCCGGCGGCGCCGACAGGCCCGCTCGCCTTGCGCGATGCGCCTCGCGCCGCGCCGGTTCGCGATGACGCCATCGTCATCCGTCATGCCCGCGAGCACAACCTGAAGGGCATAGACCTGCGCATTCCCCATGGCGGATTCACCGTCGTCACGGGCGTATCGGGCTCGGGCAAGTCTACCCTGGCCTTCGACATCGTGTTCAACGAAGGGCAGCGGCGCTACCTCGAGTCGCTGAATGCCTATGCGCGGCAGTTCGTGCAGCCGGCCTCCCGGCCCGATGTGGACGCGATCCACGGCATCCCGCCGACCGTCGCGATCGAACAGCGCACGAGCCGTGGTGGCCGCAAGAGCACGGTTGCGACCCTGACGGAACTGCACCATTTCCTGCGCCTCCTGTTCGTGAAGCTTGGCACGCAGCATTGCCCGGACTGTGGCGACGCCATCGAACCACAGAGTCCTGAGTCCATCGCGGCGCGCATCGTGAAGGAACACCGCGGCAAGTCGGTGCTTCTGCTCGCGCCGCTGGTCGTCGCACGCAAGGGCTATTACACCGATCTGGCCAAGTGGGCAGCGGGCCGCGGCTACCGCGAGCTGCGCGTCGACGGCGTGATGACGCCGACCGACCCCTGGCCGCGCATCGCGCGCTTCAAGGAGCACACGATCGAGCTGCCCCTGGGTCGGGTCGACGTCACGACGGCCGGTGAAGCGGCCTTGCGCAGCCTGCTCGCGCAGGCACTGGACCATGGCAAGGGCCTCGTGCACGTGATGCGCGAAAGCGGCGACAGCGTGCAGGTGTTCTCGTCGAAGCGCGCCTGCCCATCCTGCGGCACGAGCTTCCCGGATCTCGATCCGCGTCTGTTTTCCTACAATTCCGCGCAGGGCTGGTGCGAAGACTGCTTCGGCACTGGCGTCACCCTGCCAGGCTTCGACGCCGAACAGAGCGGCGAGGAGTCTGCCTGGGAGGGTGACGCGGAGGCGGAGCCGGAAACCTGCGGCAGCTGCCACGGCGCGCGCCTCAACCCGACGGCGCTGGCCGTCCGGTTCCGCGATGAGTCGATCGCCGCGCTCGCGGCACACTCGGTCGATGAATCCGCGGATTTCTTCGGACGCCTCAAGCTCGAGGGACGGGATGGGGCGATCGCGCGCGACGTGCTCGCCGAGATCCGCTCGCGCCTGTCCTTCCTGCGGCGCGTCGGGCTCGGGTATCTCACGCTGGATCGTTCCGCCCCGACGCTGTCGGGCGGCGAAACGCAGCGGATCCGGCTCGCCGCCCAGCTGGGATCGAACCTCAAGGGCGTCTGCTACGTGCTGGACGAACCCACGATCGGACTGCATCCGCGCGACAACCGCATCCTGCTCGAGGCGCTGCGGGAACTGGCCAGCGAGCGCAATACGCTCCTCGTCGTGGAACACGACGAGGACACGATCCGTCGCGCCGACCATGTCATCGATCTCGGTCCGGGCGCGGGCAGCCGCGGCGGGCAGATCGTCGGCGAGGGCACGGTGAAGGATCTCGTCGCGAACCCGGACTCGGTGACCGGCCGTTTCCTGAGATCGCCGCTGCAGCATCCCGAGGTGCCACGCAGGCCGGTGACCACCCGCGGTGCCAAGGCGACGCCGATGCTGCGCATCGAAGGCGCGACGCTGCACAACCTCAAGGGGGTGGATGTCGCGTTGCCGCTGGGCCGCCTCGTGGTCGTCACCGGTGTCTCGGGTTCGGGCAAGTCCACGCTTGCACGCGACGTGCTGCACACGAACCTGCGGGCGCTGCTCGCCCGCAAAGCCGGCAGCAAGACACCGGCGCTCGTGGGGTGCGAGGCGCTCAGCGGATTTGAATCCATAGAGCGCGTCCTGGAAGTGGACCAGACGCCGATCGGCAAGACCCCGCGGTCCTGCCCTGCCACCTATGTCGGCTTCTGGGACTCGATCCGACGCATCTATGCCGGCACCACGGAATCCGGCATCCGCGGCTACACCGCCAGCCGCTTTTCGTTCAACACCGCGGGTGGGCGATGCAGCGCCTGCGACGGCCAGGGCGTGAAGACGGTCGAGATGAACTTCCTGCCTGACGTGAAGGTGCTTTGCGACGTCTGTGGGGGTCGCCGCTTCGACGCGAGCACGCTCACCGTCCAGTGGCGCGACAGGTCGGTGGGCGACGTCCTTTCGATGAACGTGGACGATGCGGTGGAGTTCTTCGCCAGCCATCCGTCCATCCACCACCCGCTGTCGCTGCTGAAGGACGTGGGACTCGGCTACCTCACGCTGGGCCAGCAGAGCCCGACGCTGTCAGGCGGCGAGGCCCAGCGCATCAAGCTCGTGACCGAACTGGCGCGGATCCGCGGCGACCTGGGTGCCGATGCGCCCCCAACGGGACGGGGACGCACGAAGCAGTCGTTCTACATCCTCGACGAACCGACCGTCGGCCTGCACATGGCCGACGTCGAGAAGCTGATCCAGGTCCTGCATCGACTTGTGGATGCCGGCAACACGGTCGTCGTCGTGGAACACAATCTCGACGTGATCGCCGAGGCCGACTGGATCATCGACATGGGGCCCGAAGCGGGCTCGGGCGGCGGGCGCGTCGTCGTGTCCGGTACGCCGGCGCAGGTCGTTGCGAAGAAGGGCTCGCGCACCGGCGAAGTGCTCGCCGGATACCTGGGGGAACGCCATGGCGCATGACATCGCCTGCTGGAAATGCGGTGCATCGCTCGCCGCGCTGTCGCTGCCGTTCGGGCGGACGGAACGCTGCAAGGCCTGCGGCGCGGATCTTCACTGCTGCAGGTTGTGCGGCCTGCATGACCGCAGCGCCTATCAGCAGTGCCGAGAACCGACGGTGGAGGAAGTGCGCGACAAGGATCGTGCGAATTTCTGCGACCACTACCGGCCGGCCGCCGGCGCCTTCAAGGGCGGCACGACCGGAGCCGCGGATGCAGCGCGGAGCGAACTGGAAAAACTGTTCGGGAAGTAGGCGCGGCGTGGCGGGGATCAGTCCCCGAAACGCCGGAACAGCTTCGCCAGTCCTTTCATGTGGCGGATGGCCGAGGCCGACAGGTCTTCGGTCCGGTTGTCCGGCCCGTCCTTCTTTTCCGTCGTCAGCGCTGGTTCATCCGACTGTTCTTCGACCACGCTCAGCGCCGACGCGCCGAGCAGGTCGAGCGTGCGGCGGTCCGGCTGGCTTCCGATGAGTGGCGTATCAAGTGGCGCGACATCCGGCGTCCTGACATCGAGCGCTGATCGTGGCGTGAAGGGCAGCGGCGATGTCGTCGCCGGCGGCGCACCTGCGCTCGAGTTCAGCACGAACGGTTCGGGTGCGGCGAGACCACCATCCAGCTGCAGACCGCTGGGTAACGGCAGCAGGACGGCCTCGGGAGCCAGCGGATTGATCGGGTCGGACGCAAGCGTCGGCTGCTGTTCCACGCGTGCTTCGGCGGGCAGTTCCGGTTCCGCAAGCAAGGTCTCAAAGGGTTCCTTGCTGGCAGGTACTTCGGCCTGGGGCCGGCGCAGCAGCCGTGGTTCGCCTTCCCCGCTCGCGCTGTCGCGCTCGCTTTCCGTGACGGGTACGACGACGACCGATTCGAAGTCAGGCTTCAGGTAACAGGCCACGCGCTTGGCGGCCTCGACATCCGTGAAGAAGCCCAGCCGAAGTCCGTGCCACCGCACGCCGTCGCGCAGGCCGCCGACACGGTACAGCGAGTAGACATCGAACAGCGCGGGCTGGGGCAGCGAAGCCATGTCGACCGGTTCGCGGGACCAGAGCAGCTGGATGGCGTAATGCGGGTCCGGCAGCTTGCCGGACTGAAGCAGCGACCATTGCTGGTTCGGCGTGAGCAGCGCGCTGTCGGAACTGTCCATGTCCAGCGTGGCAAGCACCTGGCGTACGTTCGACAGGGCATCGAGCCCGTCGGCTGGCTTCGTCGACGCCGACTCCGATGCCATTCCTGCGGGCGCGGGGCCCGCCCAGGCAGTCGGGTAGCGCTTGCGGAGGTCTTCCACCTTGTCGCGAGCCTCGGCGATCGACGCGAAATAGCCCATATGTAGCCGGAACCGCTCGCGACCTTCCTCGGTGCGGCGCGTGACGAAGAAGTGATAGCCCGCGAACTCGGGGTCGTCAGGCGGCGCCAGCGCGACCGGCGTCGCCGAGGCGCAGAGATTCACGACAAAAGAACGCGATCCCCGTTCCTCGGGCTCGTTCTGGATGGCCTGCGCGTTCATGGATATCCGCTCCGTGGTTCCGACCGCTGCCGGGAAGGGACGCATGCACGGACGGCCATTCAGGGCGCGGGAGGATCCGGCGCCAGTCGTCTCGGGCAACCCCGCTGTCCTGGGAGCTTGCGCTCCGGTAGACCGGTGGCTTTGCGTCCCCGCCTTTAGACGGGTTTGCCTTTTTCACGAAGGGCAGTCTCAAGTCAGCGACTGTGGGGCGTCAAGTCAGGACCCTCCGAAACCGTGACGGGCTGCACGGTCCGGGCCGCCCAGTAGCGCGCGCCGCCCGCGAACTGGCGGGCGAACGGCGAAGCATCCAGCTGCGCGAGGCGAACCGGACTTCCGGCGCGGGGCGCATGGATGAAACGACCATCGCCGACATAGATACCCACGTGGTCCACGAGCAGCTTAGGCCCCATGGTGAAGAACACCAGGTCGCCCTGCTGCAGTTCGCTGCGGTCCAGCGCCCCGCTCTGCGCCCGCTGTTCACGCGCCGTACGCGGCAGCGAGATGCCGAGCTGCTGGTGGACGAACAGCGCGAGGCCCGAGCAGTCGAATCCGCCCCCGGAACCGTCGCCGCCGAATCGATAGGGCTGGCCCAGCTGCCCGGCGGCGAGCGATGCAATGCGTGCTCCCGGGGATTCGACCTCGTCACCGGCAGTCCCGGGCATGCGCGGCGACGCGGCGCAGCCGACCAGCCCCAGCAGCACAAGCAGTGGAGCAAAGCGCTTCATGCGGACGCGCGCGCGTCAGCCCGAAGCGCCGAGGAACATCCGGTAAGCCGGGTTCGCGGTCTCCTCGACATAGGGGTATTTCAGCAGGGCGAGATGCTGGTCGAGTTCCGCACGTTCCGCCTTCGGCACCTGTATGCCGGCGAGGACGCGGCCCACGTCGGAACCATGGTTGCGGTAATGGAAGAGGCTGATGTTCCACTGGCTGCCGATGGCCTCGAGGAACTTGAGCAGGGCGCCCGGCCGCTCGGGAAACTCGAAGCGGAACAGGTGCTCGTCGGCGAGCTGTGGCGAATGCCCGCCGACCATGTACCGGATGTGCAGCTTCGCCATCTCGTTGTCGGTCATGTCGACAACGGGGTAGCCGGCATCGGTCAGCAGTTTCGCCGTCTCGCGGCGCTCGTCGCTGCCGCGCGAAAGCTGCATGCCGACGAAGATGCGTGCACGCGTCGCGTTCTGCTCGCGATAATTGAATTCGGTGATGCTGCGCGCGCCGAGCAAGCCGCAGAAGCGCAGGAAACTGCCCCGTTCCTCGGGTATTTCCACGGCGAACAAGGCCTCGCGCCCTCCACCGAGATCCGCGCGCTCCGCAATGTGGCGCAGCCGGTCGAAATTCATGTTCGCGCCGCTGTTGATGGCGACGAGGCGCTTGCCCTTCACCGACCCGCGGGCGACGTATTTCTTGAGTCCGGCCAGCGCCAGCGCACCGGAAGGTTCCGGGATCGCGCGCGTGCCTTCGAAGCTGTCCTGGATCGCGGAACAGATCTCGTCGGTGCTCACGAGCACGACTTCGTCGATCAGCCCGCGGCAGAGGCGGAACGTTTCCTCGCCGACCCGTCGCACGGCGACGCCGTCCGCGAAGATGCCGACGCGATCCAGCGTGACGCGCGTGCCCTGCTTCAGGGATTCATGCATCGCGTTGGCGTCTTCCGGCTCGACGCCGATGATGCGCGTGCGTGGCGACAGGTACTTCACGAAGGCCGCGACACCGGCGATCAGGCCGCCGCCGCCCACTGGGATGAAGATCGCATCCACGTCGCCGGACGCCTGCCGCAGGATCTCCATGCCGATCGTGCCCTGGCCGGCGATCACGTCCGGATCGTCGAAGGGATGCACGAAGACCATCTGCCGTTCGGCCGCGAGCTTGATCGCGTGCTCGTAGGCGGCGTCGTAGACATCGCCATGCAGGACCACCTCGCCGCCCAGCGCCGCGACGGCCTGCACCTTGATGGCCGGGGTCGTCGCTGGCATGACGATGAGCGAGGGGATGCCGCGCTTGCGGGCCGCGAGCGCGACGCCCTGGGCATGGTTGCCCGCGGAGGCGCAGATCACGCCCCGACGTGCCGCCGTTTCGGACAGGTTCGCGATCTTGTTGTACGCACCGCGCAGCTTGAACGAAAAGACCGGCTGCTGGTCTTCGCGCTTCAGGAGCACTTCGTTGCCGAGCCGTTCCGACAGCCGCGGCATCGGGTCGAGCGAGGACTCGATGGCCACGTCGTAGACGCGCGCCTTGAGGATGCGTTCGATGTAATCGCCGGTCATGTCCGCCAGCTTAGTCGAAGAAGGCGATGAGCGGCTTCACCGCATCGGCTGACGGGTCGACGGGCAGCGTGAGTACCGGATGGGTGAGCGCACCCCTTGCGCCCGCGGGCTCCGCAAGCAGCGCCAGCTTCCGCAGGCGCGTGCCATGGCTCGCGGCGAACTGGCGCGCGACGGCGCAGCCCTCGCCCGTTGCGAGCAGGTCGATCCTGCGGATCCGCATCGAGTCGAGGAAGTCCGCCACCGCATGGACCCCGGCATCCAGCGCCGCGACGCCCGGGGCCGGATCGGATTCACCGCAGCCCGGCAGGTCGATCGCGTACAGGGACCGGTCCACGCCGAGCGCAGCGAGCACCGGCGCAAAGACGCGGCCCGACTGTCCGGTGCCGTGCAGGCAGACGAGCGTCGTCAGCTCGTCGAAGCCGCCACCCGAAGGGATGGCATTGTGGACGTGCAGCTGCCCGTAGCGGCAGTCGAAATAGGCGCGCCGCAGCCGCGGTGGCGACTTCGTCGGCTTCAAAACATCTCCGAAGCGCCCGGTGCCACCGGCTTCGGCGGTGCACGCGTCGGGATGTGCGGACCGGTCAGCATCGCGTCGTAGGGCTGGCCCGGGCCGACCATCGGGTAGACACCCGCATCCGGGTCGATCATGACCTCGAGGAAGGCCGGGCCCTTGAACGCGAGGAATTCCGCGACGACGCGCGGCACGTCTTCCTTGCGCTCGAGGCGCACGGCGTACTGGAAGCCATCGGCCTGCGCGGCCTTGATGAAATCCTTCTTGTGCAGCGACTTGTCCGTCGAGGCGAAGCGCCCGTCGAAGAAGAGCTTCTGCCACTGGCGGACCATGCCGTCGCCGACGTTGTTCAGCACCAGCACCTTCACGGGCAGGTCGTAGGTCGTGACGGTCTCGAGCTCGCCGAAGTTCATGCGGATGCTGGCATCGCCGTCGACGTCGATGACGAGCGCTTCCGGATGCGCGACCTGCGCGCCGATCGCGGCCGGCAGGCCGAAGCCCATGGTGCCCATGCTGCCCGACGTGAGCCACTGGCGCGGCTCGCGGAAGTCGATGTACTGGCAGGCCCACATCTGGTGCTGGCCGACGCCGGTGGAGACGATCGCCTTGCCCTCGGTGATCCGGTTGATTTCCTCGAGAACGTAGTACGGCTGGATCATCTCGCTCGCGCGGTCGTAATCCATGGCGTAGACGCGCTTGAGCTCGGCGACATCGGCATGCCACGCGGCGACGTCCGGCTTCACGCCGCGCTGGCGGCCCAGCTGCGTCAGCGTGCGCAGGGCTTCCTGCAGTTCACCGACATGGTGCCACTGCACGGCCTTCACCTTGTTGATCTCGGCCGGGTCGATGTCGAACTGGGCGATGAACTTCGCGTTCGGCGCGAACCGCGTCGGCACGCCCGCCACGCGGTCGTCGAAACGCGCGCCGACGGTGATCAGCAGGTCGCAGTCCTCGACGGCATAGTTCGCGAACGCCGCGCCATGCATGCCCAGCATGCGCAGGCTCAGCGGACCGAACGTATCGACGGCACCGATGCCCATCAGCGTCGTGACGACCGGGATGCCGAAGGTTTCGGACAGGTCGCGCACCTCGCGCGTCGCTTCGCCCTGCACGGCGCCGCCGCCGACATACAGCAGCGGACGCTTCGACTTCGCCAGCTGGTCCAGGAGCACGCCGGCCTGGCTTTCCGACAGGCGGTGGGCCGTCAGCTTTTGCATGCGCTGGCGGTACACGCCGAGGGGCAGCACGCCATGGCCCCGGAAAGGACCCTGCCAGTTCTGCACGTCCTTGGGGATATCGACGACGACCGGGCCCGGTCGGCCGGAGCGCGCGATTTCGAAAGCGGTACGGATCGTCGCTTCGAGCTTTTCGGGCTCGGTGACGAGGAAGACATGCTTCGCGACGGAACCCATGACCGCCGCGACCGGCGCCTCCTGGAAAGCATCCGAGCCGATGGCGGCGCGCGACACCTGGCCGCAGATCACGACCATCGGGATCGAATCGGCCATGCAGTCACGGACCGGGGTGACCATGTTGGTCGCGCCCGGGCCCGAGGTGACGATCGCGACGCCGACCTGGCCGGTGGCGCGGGAATAGCCGGCCGCCATGAAGCCCGCGCCCTGCTCGTTGGCAGGCACGATCAGCGGCAGCTCGGGGCGGCCGAGACGGCGCTGTTCTTCGTTGAACAGGAACACCGCATCGTAAGTCGGGAGGATGGCGCCGCCGGAATAGCCAAATACGGCCGTAAGGCCCTCGTCCGCAATGGCCTGCACCACCATCTGGGCGCCTGTCATGCTGCGGCCCGCGAGGGGGTGTTCCGGGGTCGGTGCCGACTTGTTCATTTGTGCGTTCATGGACCCCCGACTGTAGCAAAACAGGCTTTAAGGCCCAACCCTGTCGGCCCTGTCCGCGCCGGCCGGCCCCGAATGATTTATCCTCCACGGTCTATGCGTCACATCATCGGCATCCTGCTCCAGAACGAATCCGGCGCCCTCAACCGCGTCGCGGGCCTCTTCACGAACCGGGGATTCAACATCGAGTCCCTCTCCGTCTCGGCCACGGACGACCCGACCGTCTCGCGCATCACGCTCGTGACAAAGGGTTCGAACGACGTCGTGAACCAGATCGTCAGCCAGCTGAACAAGCTGATCGACGTGGTGAACGTCGACGACATGACTCGCGGCGGCCACGTCGAGCGCGAACTGGCGCTGGTGAAACTCCGGGTCCAGGGCGGACAGCTGACGGCCCTGGACGGGATCCTTCAGGCTGCCGGCGGCAAGCTGCTGGACGCAACTGACGACCTGATCGTCGCCGAAATGACGGGAAACGAAAGCGAAGTGACCGCATTCATCGCCGAAGTGGCAACGAAAGCGGAATTGGTCGAGGTGGTGCGCAGCGGCGCGCTCGCCCTCGGCCGCGACGGCCGCACGCTGCGCGACGTCGCCTGACACGACCCGTCGGGCCGGCCCCTCCCGGGACCGGCCGGATCGGCCCTGTTACAGGGCCGAGTTGTCCGTTTCGCCGGTGCGGATGCGGATGACGCGATCGATGTCGGTGATGAAGATCTTGCCGTCGCCGACCTTGCCGGTCTTGGCGGACTTCACGATGGCTTCGATGACCTGATCGACCAGGTCGCTGCGGACCGCGACTTCGATGCGGGTCTTCGGTACGAAGTCCACGACGTATTCAGCGCCACGGTACAGCTCCGTATGACCGCGCTGCCGGCCGAAGCCCTTCACCTCGGTCACGGTCATGCCGGACACGCCGATTTCGGACAACGCGGCACGGACGTCGTCGAGCTTGAAGGGTTTGATGATCGCAGTAACCAGTTTCATCGCGAGACTCCCGCCAGCAGTTCAAGGACTGGAACTCAGTTTGCACCTTCCGTGCCACGTTCATCGTAGCGCGTGAGCCTCGCTCTCGCAGCATCGAGACAGAATCAAGCCGGAAAGCCGCACCATTTTGGAGCGCAACAGGTGGGTGATCGTTCGATGCTGGTGCATCGAGGCGCCCCGCCCTCCCGGTCCGGCGTCCTTGCGGCGCCTTACTGGCCCGTTTTGGAAAAGTAGCGACCCAGATAGGTTTCGAAGGTTTCCGACTGCGTGGATTCCAGACGGCGCTGTGCCGCATGGGATTCGTCCGATTCGCGGCGGAATCCGGCTAGACGCGCCACATCCGGGGCATGCAGGTCGAGGAAATACTGTTTGTGCTGGGCCGACATGCGCAGGGCGAGGTCGAAAAAGGACTCGTCGCTGTCGGCCAGTTCCTTCAGCAGGCGGGCGGAAGGCGTGCGTGACACGTCATCCACCTTTTCCCGCTGGGCGCGCAGCGCCGTGGCATAGGGTTTCGCCGGGTCGCCCTCGTCCAGCAGCTCGCAGATGCCTTCCATGGAGTCCAGGATCTCCCGCGCCCAGGCATCCAGCCGCTGGGGCGTGCCGTCGCGGTCGAGCAGGAGCCCTGGCTCGCGGCCGCGACGGGCGACGACGAGGTGGTTGTGGTCCCAGCGGTCCTGTTCGTCGTGGCCGATCGGCGGGCTTTCCCGCAGCAGGCACATCGCCACTAAGGCTTCGAGGAACCGCAGCTTGTTCTGGTTCACGCCGACCGGATCGAAGGCGCTGACGTCGAGCGCGCGCACCTCGACGTACTCGACGCCGGCACGCAGCAGGGCGCCGCTCGGGCTCTCGCCGGACCGCGCCACCCGCTTGGGACGGATGTAGCTGTAGTACTCGTTCTCGATCTGCAGGATGTACGCGTTGAGCTGACGGTAGCCGTCGTCGCCCCGGATGCCGATGCGCTCATAGGCCGGATGGGGCGTGCTGATCGCGGTCCGCAGGTCGCGGACGTATTCCTCGAGGCTGTTCACCGACACCGACACGTCCGCCTGGTTGCGGTTGCGGTAGCCGATGTCGCTCATGCGCAGGCTCGTGCCGCAGGGCTCGTAGGCCGTATCCGCATCCAGCGACGGCAGTTCGGTTCGCGCGTGCTCCACGAAGCTGCGGCCGACCACCGGGGAGACGCCGAACAGGTACAGCACGATCCAGCCGTGGCGCCGGTAATTGCGCAGCAGGTCGAAGTAACCCTGCGACCGGAAGTCCTGGCCCGCGTCGCGCGCTTCGCACACCGCGCCGTAGACGTCCCAGAAGCGCATCGGGAAGGAGTAATTGAAATGCACGCCGGAGATGGCCTGCATCAGGGCACCGTAACGATGCTTCAGGCCCCTGCGGTAGACGTGCTTCATGCGGCCGACGTTCGAATCGCCGAACCAGGCGATCGGCACGTCTGCGTCGGAATCGAGCTTGCAGGGCATCGAGGTGGCCCAGAGCAGCTCGTCGCCGAGGTGGCGGTACACATACTGGTGCTGGTCGCAGAGGTACTGCAGCAGCTCCCAGCTCGTGGGGAAGGCGGGCGTGACGAGTTCGATCAGCGATTCGGAGAAATCCGTCGTGATGTGCTCATGGGTCAGCGCCGAACCGAGCTCGTAGGGGTGCGGGCTCCGGGCTATCCGGCCATCGGCCTGGACGCGCAGGCTTTCCTTTTCCACGCCTTTGAGGCCGCCCTGGAGCACGCGGGGTTCGCGCGCGTTGACCAGGGCCGCGAGGCGACGTTCGAACTGTCGGTCTATTGCGGAGGGCATGGGAAGCGGAAGTCTACACGACATGGCATCCTTGCCCTCGTCGCGGGAATAACCGCCACGCAGGACCCTCCCATGCTCGTCGGCAGCCACGTCAGGCGCGTTGCAATCCTCGGCGGAACCCGCATTCCCTTCGCCCGGGCGCATGGCGCCTACGCCCGACTCGGCAACCAGGATCTCTTGACGGCCGCGCTGCGCGGGCTGGTGGTGAAATTCGGCCTGGACGGCGTCCGGCTGGGCGACGTGATCGGCGGCGCCGTCATCAAGCATTCGAAGGACTTCAATCTCACGCGCGAAAGCGTGCTGTCGTCGGGGCTCGACCCGCAGACGCCGGGCCTGGACCTGCAGCGGGCCTGCGGCACGAGCCTCGAGGCCGCGATCCTCGTCGCGAACAAGATCGCGCTCGGCCAGATCGATGCCGGCATCGCCGCGGGCGTCGACAGCGTCAGCGACCCGCCGATCGTCTACCCGAGGCACTACCGGGACTTGCTGCTGGCGAGCTTCCGCGGCCGCACGCTGGGCGCGCGCCTGAAACCCTTCCTCGGGCTGCGCCCGAGGGACTTCAAACCCGAACTGCCCGGCGTCATCGAACCGAGGACGCGGCTTTCCATGGGCCAGAGCTGCGAACTGATGGCGCGGACCTGGCAGATCGGCCGCCCCGAGCAGGACGCACTGGCGGCCGCAAGCCACGCGAGGGCGGCGGCGTCCTGGGCGTCGGGGTTCCAGGCGGATCTCGTCACGCCCTTCGCGGGCCTTGCGATCGACAACAACGTGCGCGGCGACAGTTCGTTGGAAAAACTCGCTGCGCTGAAACCGGCCTTCGACCGGGCACAGGGCACGCTGACGGCCGGCAACAGCACGCCGCTGACCGACGGCGCCGCGACGGTGCTGCTTGCGAGCGAGGACTGGGCACGCGAACGGGGGCTGCCCGTGCAGGCCTGGCTCCGCTTCGGCAAGACCTGGGCCGTCGACTTTGCGTCGGGCCACGAGGGCCTGCTGATGGCGCCGGCCCACGCCGTATCGGCCCTGCTGCGTGACGCCGGGCTCTCGCTGCAGGACTTCGATTACTACGAGATCCACGAGGCGTTCGCCGCACAGGTGCTCTGCACGCTGAAGGCCTGGGAGTCGGCCGAATACTGCCGCGAGCGGCTGGGGCGCGATGCACCGCTGGGCGCCATCGACCGTGCCAGGCTCAACGTGCACGGCAGCAGCATCGCCGTCGGCCATCCCTTTGCCGCGACCGGCGCACGCGTGCTGGCCGTCGCCGCGAAGCTTCTCGCCGGCGAACCGAACGCCCGGCGCGCGCTGCTGTCCGTCTGCACGGCGGGTGGCATGGGCGTCACCGCCATCGTCGAATCCGCACGGGGGAACTGAGCCATGGCCGACTGGACACGACTGATGGCCCGCGACGGGCATGAATTCAATGCCTGGCTGTCGGCGCCCGACGGCGCGCCACGGGGCGCGGTGGTGGTGCTGCAGGAAATCTTCGGCGTGAACGCGCATGTGCGCGAGGTGGCCGACCGCTTCGCGGCCGACGGCTATCTCGCTATCGCGCCGGCGCTGTACGACCGCATCCGCCGCGACATCGCACTGGGGTATGCGCCCGGAGACATCGACGAGGGCCGCGGATACATGATGCAGCTGCCGCAGGACAAGGTGTCGCTCGACATCGCCGCCAGCATCGCCGTCGTGAAGCATGCGGGCCGCGTCGGCGCGGTGGGCTATTGCTGGGGTGGCACGCAGGCCTACCTCGCGGCCTGCTCGCTGCCGGTGGCCTGCGCCGTCGCGTATTACGGCACGCGCATCACCGCCAACCTGGAGCGACACCCCAAGGTGCCGGTGATGTACCACTTCGGGGACCGCGATGCGTCGATCCCGCCGGATGCGATCGAGCGCATCCGCGCTGCCGATCCGCACGGCGTGTTCCACGTCTACCCCGCGGACCACGGCTTCAACTGCGACCACCGGCAGGCCTACGAGCCGGAAAGCGCGGCACTCGCCCGTCGCCGCACGCTGGAATTCCTCACGGAGCACCTGGGCTGATGCCGAAATATTCCCCCTCACCGGCCTACGTCGACCACGGCCCGTACCGACTCGGTGTCCTGCTGGTGAATTCCGGAACGCCGGACAGCCTGACGCCGTCCGGCGTGCGGCGTTTCCTGCGCCGACTGCTGCGTGACCGCCGCACGATCGAGGTCACGCGCGCGATCTGGTGCTGGATCCTCTACTTCATCATCCTGCCCCTGAGGCCCATCGGCGTCGTGCCGAAGTACCGTCGCGTCTGGACACCGGAAGGCTCGCCGCTGGCAGTGATATCCGCGCGACTTCGCGAATCGCTCGAGTCCCGGCTGACGACACAGCATGGCGAGCCCGTCGCCGTCGAACTGGGCATGCTGTATTCCAGTCCCGACGTCGCCACGGGCCTGGAACGGCTGCGCCAGCGCGGCGCGCAGAAGATCGTGGTGCTGCCGCTGTTCCCGCAGTACTCCGGCACGACGACCGCCGCGGCCTATGACCAGGTGGGACTGGCCCTGCGCGACTGGCGCTACCTGCCGGAACTGCACTACGTGCTCGACTACGCCGTGGACGCGCGCTTCGTCGCAGCCGTCGCCGACGGCATCGCGGCGCATCGCGGCTTCCATGCCGACGGCGCGCACCTGCTCTTCTCCTTCCACGGGATCCCGGCCGCCTATGTCGCGGATGGCGACCCGTACGAGCGGAAGTGCCATGCGACGGCAACGGCCATCGCGGCGCGGCTCGGCCTGTCCGGCGACGAATGGTCGATGAGCTTCCAGTCGCGCGTGGGTCGCGCCAAGTGGCTGGGCCCCTACACCGAGGAGACCGTGAAACAGCTGGCCGCGCGCGGCATCAAGCGGCTGGACGTGGTCTGCCCCGGCTTCGCGATCGACTGCCTCGAAACCATCGACGAGATGGGGGTGGAAGCCGCGGAAACCTTCCATGCCGCCGGCGGCGAAACCCTGCGTTACATCCCCGCCCTGAACGACAGCGCCGCCCAGCTCGACGTGCTGGCCGGACTCCTTGCACCGCATGCTCGGCAGCGTCCTTGAAGTCGGCATCGCGACGCCGGACATCGGGGCGTCCTGTGCCTTCTATGGGCAGCTGGGCTTCGGCAACGCCGACACCCGCGACCTCTGGAGCCATCACTATGGCGTGATGACCTGCCGGGGGCTGTCCCTCGGGCTGCATGGCCTGCGGCGGCCCTCGCCC
>JBEEKA010000314.1:0-15760 GCA_041168985.1 Pseudomonadota bacterium
TTCCAGTACCGCCCTCCGCATAACTATTGGTTGCCGGTTTTAATTGGCTATGGCCACGTGAGCCGGTTCCTTTTCAAGGACGGCATTGTCAGCTTCCGGTGCCGTTACGTGCAGACCGCACGCCTGCAGGCCGAGCGCGAGGCCCACCGTCGGCTCTTCGGCGTGTACCGCAACCACTACACGGATGACCCGTCCGTCGCGAAGATCGAACGATCTGCCGCCAATACCCACATCTACTGGCACGGTGGGAAGATGCTGGTGATGAAGGAGGACTCGCTCCCCTGGCATATCGATCCCCACACGCTGGAGACGAAGGGATTGTGGAACTTCGATGGCCGGTACAAGGCCGTCAGCATGTCCGCGCACCCGAAGATCGACCCCGTCACGGGAGAGATGGTCTGCTACGGCTACCAGGCCAGTGGGGACCTGACCGACGACGTCGCCGTCTATACGGTGAACCGCCATGGCGTGATCACCAGCGAAGTGTGGTTCAAGGCGCCATACGTCGGGATCATGCATGACATGGCGCTGACGCAGAAATACATCCTGATCCCGCTGGTCGCGAGGACGACCAGCGAAGCGAGGCTGAAATCCGGCGAGCCGATGTGGGAATGGGACGGCAAACTGCCGACGATGGTGGCGGTGCTGCCGCGGAACGGCACGGCCAGGGACGTGCGCTGGTTCAAGGGGCCGGCGCGGAATACCCTGCATTTCCTCAATGCCGTGGACCTGCCTGACGGGCGGATCGCCATGGACCTGCCGACGTCGAGCGGCGAACGGGATGCTTCCGAGATCCGACGCTGGACCTTCAACCCGAACTCCAGGAAAGACACGTTCGACGAAGAAGTCGTTTCGACGGCGAACGGCGTGCTGGCCCGGATGGACGACCGTTTCCTTTCGCTGCCCTACCAGTACTGTTTCGTCGGCAACCGGGATCCGGGGCAGCCCTTCGACAAGGCGCGTGCCGGCGGCATGGGCGGCTTCGTCACGAACCAGTACCTGCGGCTCGACGTCAGGACCCGGAAGACGAGCGCGTACTTCGTCGGTCCGGTGCAGAGCCTGCAGGAGTGTTGCTTCGTGCCACGTCGGGGCAGTCGGCGCGAGGGCGATGGATACCTGATGGGTGTCGCAAGCAACTTCGAGTCGATGTCGAGCGACCTCGTGATCGTCGACGCGGAAAGGATGGAAGAGGGCGCCGTGGCGACCGTGAAACTTCCGTTCCGCCTGCGCAGCGGCACCCACACCAACTGGTTCGGCGCGGATGAACTGCCGCCGTTCCGGCTTTGAGGCGGCCTAGATGGATCGGCGCTATTTTCTGGGCGGCGTGACGCTGACGGTCTCGGGACTCGCCGCGGGTGCAGGCCTGTCTCCGTCATTGCTGGCTGCGGCCGAGGCATCATGGGTCTGCACGGCGAAGGACCCGTGTGGCGACTGGCAGCTGGATGACATCTGCAACAGCTACCCGCCCTACGCGTTCCGGGTGGATGCCGCACCGTTCCGGAACGCTCGGTCCTTCGTGGTGGCGCAGTCTGCGGACTGGCACTGGGCTGCGTGATGGACTGGCGCGGGAAATGGGGCCTGGCACGGGTCGCCGGCCTACTTGTTGTCTGGATCGTGGCCTCTGCGCCGTTGCCGGCGAGGGTGGTTGCGGCCGGGGGCGTCGAAGAGCGGCTGCGGCGACTGGAGGCCGAGGTGACGGCCGCTGAAGACGTCAGCGCGATCAAACGCCTGCAGCGAACCTATGGATATTTCGTCGACAAGGGCATGTGGACGGATGTCGCCGGATATTTTACCGATGACGCGGTCGCCAATTACCCGGCCGGTACCTTCGTCGGCAAGGCCAGCATTCGCGAACACCTCCATCGGAATGTGGGCGGCGTGCAGCCCGGGGAAGTGGGGCTTGGCGACAGGCGACTCTACAACCACATGAGTCTCCAGCCGGTCATCCACCTAGACCCTGGCGGGCGTACGGCGAAGGGCCGGTGGCGGGCCCTGGCGATGTTCGGCAGTTTCGGCGGCAACGCGACCTGGGCCGAAGGCATCTATGAGATGCAGTACGAAAAGTCCGGTGGCGTCTGGAAGATATCTGGACTGGATTACCACCCGGGTTTCGGCGCGCCGTATGCGACGGGGTGGGTCCTGCCCGCCACGCCGGATGGGGCGGTCCGGGCGCCACGCAGGCTGGCTCATCCGGCTGACCGAGTACGCACGGCCACCTGCGAGGGGTTCCCGGCAGCCTGCATCGCGCCGTTCCATTACGCCAATCCGGCCACGCGGGCCGGGGCGTCGGTATGGGATGCGGACACGCTGCCCCGGTCGCCGGATCCAGGAAGCGACGGCCTGCGTGCAGCCCGTCTGGCACAGCGCATCGGTCGGCTCGCGGACGAGCATTCGGTCGAAAACCTGCAGCGCGTCTACGGGTACTACCTTGACCGTGGCCAGTGGGACCAGGCGGCTGATCTGTTTGCAGAGCAGGCCACTTTGGAGTGGGACCAGCGGGGCGTTTATGCCGGCCGCGACCGGGTGCGTCAGTTCCTCCATGCGCGGTCGCCAGCCGGTCCTCAGCCCGGCCTGCTCAACGATCGCCTGCAGTTGCAGGTCGTGGCCGACATCTCGGCGGATGGTCTGCAGGCCAGGGTGCGCAGCCGGGAATTTGCGATGACGGGTCGCGTCGGCGAGCAGGGCAGGTGGAGCGAGGGCATCCACGAGAACACCTTCGTGAAAGAGGCGGGGGTTTGGAAGATCGCGGCCCTGCATTACTACCCGACGTTCATCTCGGATCAGGCGCTGGGCTGGGCAAAGGACGCGCAGCCCGCGCCGGGCGCGGATGCGGACCTGCCACCGGACCGGCCGCCCAGCGAAACCTATGCCATCTATCCCGTCGCGCATGTCCCGCCGTTCCATTACCGCCATCCGGTGACGGGCGCGATGCCGACCTACCCGACAACCGGAGGACCGGGCAGCGTGCTGGCTCAACGCGCGCAGTTCGACGTCGGTCGTGCGCCGGTGGCGCGTCCGGTGCGGGATATCGCCGCGTCGCTGGAAAAGAGCCAGCGGGCGCTGATGCGCGTGAAGGACCAGCACGAGATCGAAAACCTCGAGAGTGCCTACGGGTATTACCTCGACAAGAACCTGTGGACGGATCTGGCAGGTCTATTCTCGAAGGACGGCAGCATCGAACTGGCACAGCGGGGCGTATACCGGGGGGCGCGCGTCGCCGAGTTCCTCCGCAAGGTCTTTGGGCGGGGCGGCGAAGGTCCTGTCGCCGGTCGTCTCGGCAACCACCTGCAGCTCCAGCCGGTGATCTCCGTCGCGGAGGATGGCAGGACGGCGAGGGTGCGGTCCCGGATGCTGCAGCAGATGAATTTCGGCGCGCGCGCGATGCTCGGTGGCGCGGTGTATGAAAACGAAATGGTGAAGGAAGACGGCATCTGGAAGATCGCCGTGGACCATGCCTTCAACACGTTTTCGGCGGAGTACTCCGGCGGCTGGACCCGGGCGGCCGGTCGCGGCATGCCGGGTCCGAACGCAGACTTCGCCTGGGATGCGCCGCCGACCGCGCGCATCGAGATGTTTCCGGTGGTCTATGACATCCCCTACCACTATGCGAATCCCGTCAGTGGGCGCACAGAGGTGGTGAAGCCGCCCCCGATCGATGAGCAGTTGCTGCGCTTTCCCCTACCGCAGCCTGCGGGACCCGTCACGCTTTCGGCGCCGCCGCCCGGCATGCCGGCGTCGATCTCGGCAGCGCTGAGGGAGATCGGACCCCGGATCGATGCCGCGCGCACGGTCCCGCTGTATGCGCCCCGGTTCCCGAAGGAACCCTTCGAGGGCATGCGACTGACGCGAGACATCCCCTACGGTCCCCATGAACGAAACCGTCTCGACGTGTTCACGCGTGAGTCGGGCGCGCCGGGTCGCCGCATGCCGGTCGTCGTCTTCGTGCATGGTGGTGGCTTCAGCCGGGGCGCCAAACACACCGATGGATCCCCGTTCTACGACAACGTCGGTGCCTGGGCCGCCGGTCAGGGACTGCTTGGCATCACGGTCAACTACCGGCTGTCACCGCAGCACCAGTTCCCGTCGGGCGTCGAGGACCTCTCGCGCGTGGTGGACTGGATCCGGACGCATGCCGGGGAATACGGTGGCGATGCGTCGCGCATCTACTTGTGGGGACATTCTGCCGGCGGCGCGCACGTGGCCGATTATCTGGTCCGCACCCGCAGGCCCGGGGTGGCCGGTGCCGTGCTGACCTCGGGTATCTACACGCTTGGCGATGCGGTCTCCGTCTGGAAGGATTACTACGGCGAGGATGTGTCGCTGTACCCGGCACGGGAGTCGCTGCCCCTGCTGTCCCGTTCAGCGGTGCCGCTGCTCGTGACCGGCGCCGAGCTGGATCCCCCGAACTTCCTGGCCGACACCGAAGCGCTCCTTGCGGCACGCAGAGCAATGGGCCGTCCGACCCGGCACGTCCTGCTGCAGGGTCATTCGCATCTTTCCGAAATCTACGCCGTGGGCACGGAGGACAGGACGCTGACTGACGCCGTGCTGCAGTTCCTTCGCGAAAACCCTGGAGCCCGCCGATGAATCGAAGCTTGATCCGGATGCTGGGGTTTCCCGGCCTGGCCTGCGCCCTCGGGCTGTGGTTCGGCGGGATGCCGGTGCAGGCCCAGACGGCTCCGGCCGCATCGACAGCGGGCCGAACGGCCAGTGGCGGCCTGACGCAGGAACGCATGGACGAACTGGCCCACAAGCACAAGGATTACTGGGGGGCACTCGCCCCACAGAACCTCGCGATGAAGCGACCCAAGCCGCCGTTCGACGTAACGGGTACCTGGTTCGTGGACCTGCGCAGGTCCTTCGCGGACTTCAGGTTCGGACCGCCGTATCCGGCGTTCTTGGAGCCGGGGCAGCAGGCACTGAGGGAATCCGAGGAAGCGCGCAGGAAGGGCGTGCCCTATCGCGACAGCATTGGCCAGTGTTTCCCGGCCGGCATGCCCATGATCATGACGCGCGTATGGCCGATCAGCATGATCCAGAAGCCGACGATCCTCTACATGCTGTTCGGTTTCACGAACAGCATGCGCTTCATCTACCTCGATGGACGCAAGCATTCGGATCCGGATTACGCCGTGCCCACGTACAACGGCGAATCGATCGGGCACTGGGAAGGCGAGACGCTCGTCGTCCACACGAAATATCTCGAACCGAACCAGCATTTCATCGATTCGGGGATTCCCGTCAGCGATGAGTTGGAAATCGTCGAGCGCATCCGGTTGCTCGACAAGGGCATGACGCTGCAGATCGATTACACGCTGACCGATCCAAAGATGTGGGAAGGGGAGTGGAAGAGTTCGAAGCGCTGGCTGCGCCAGGACTACAGCGATATTCCAGAAGTCGAGTGCCTGCCCAACCTCAACCAGAACCTGCCGAGCACGTCGGAGGGGCACCAGGCGGTGGAAGACAGGGCCAGAGGCCGCAGGTAACCGGCCCCGGCGCCTTATGCGTCAGGGTGTGGCTAACGGCCCGGCGTGTTGCCGTAATTCTGTCCCGGCCCCGTGCCGCGGAGGACGGTGCCGTCCGCCAGCGTCACCGACACATAGCTGCCGCCCGGCTTGCCGTCGCGAAGCGGATGGACGACGGCGGTGATCCGGTCACCCTGCTTCAGTGACGAGCGCTTCCAGCCTTCGTGCATGAGGTTCTGCGGGCCATTCATTTCAACGGCCCAGATTTCGGACTTGCCCGTCGCATCCGTCACCTCGACCTTGAAGCTCGAGTGCGGATTGGTCCAGTTGAACTCCTTCACGACGCCCGCGATCGACACTTCCCGGCTGGTGTCGAACATGGCACCGGAGTGGTGTACGTAGGCCGGCGCGGCGTAGGCGAGAAGCAGTGTGCAGGCGAGCGACGTGTGCAGAAGTTTCATGTTTTTCTGGCTCAGCATGGACAGGTCAGGGCGCCGTCGGGACGTTGATCGGGCCACCCCCGGCGCGCGTGGCATCGCCGAGGACCAATCCATCTGGCAACGTGACAGCGACGAAAAGGCCGCCCTTGTGCCGGTTCATGTCCCGCAGCGGGTTCAGGACTACCGTGACCTTGTCGCCGGCCCGGACGCTTTCCGAACTCCATCCCTGGCGTTTGAGGTTGTTCGGGCTGTTCAGCTCGACTTCCCACAGTTCCGTGCTGCCGTTCACGGTGGCTTCCACGCGGATGAACGCATGCGGATTCGTCCACTGGAACTCCCGGACGGTTCCCTGGACGGACAACTGCTTCGTCTGGTCGAACATCGCGAACGAGTGGTGCGCAATGACGGGTTGCACGAGGCTGCCCAGCCCCAGGGTCCACCCTACCGCCAGCCTGCGTACGCTCATGAACCGTTCCCCGTTGTTTCCACCCCATTATATGCTCGGGAAAATCGATCGTTCATCGTCGGGGGGCGCTTGAAAAGAATCGGGAGTATCGGCCTTCTCCTTGGTCTGTGTCTGGCTGCTGTGCAGCCTGCCGTTGCCGTGGGTGCCGGCGCGACGCCTGTCGTGCCAGCCGCTGAAGGCGCTGCATGGCCAAAGGGGAACTACGCCGCACTGGATGGCTTGCCGGACTGGGGTGGTTCATGGGTCCTGATGCGTCCGAAGCCGCCCGGCCCGGGCGAGGCGCCACGGGAACAGCCGGTGCCGAAGGGTCAGTACCTCCAGCGATTCAATGACTGGAAGAAACAGGTCCGGGAAAAGAACGGGCTGGTGCCCCGCGAGACCTCCAACTGCATGCCACCTGGCATGCCCGGCATGCTGGGTACGGGCCAGTATCCGATCGAGTTCCTGTTCACGCCCGGGCGGGTCACGGTCCACCACGAAGCCTGGATGCAGTGGCGGAACATCTGGACCGACGGCCGTGCTCGCCCGAAGAACCTTGAGCCGGGAATCTTCGGTCATTCCTTGGGGCATTGGGAGGGCGGCACACTTGTCGTGGAAACCGTCGCGATCAAGACCTTGATGGAGCTGGTGCCGGGCCTGAAGCACAGCCCGAAACTGCGGATCCTTGAAAGGATCCAGCAGGACGGAAACAACCCCGATACCCTGCGCTTCGACGTGACGATGGAAGATCCGGACGCGCTCGAGCGCCCGTACCACGTGACACACACCTACACCCGCCAGCGCGACTGGACGCTGATGGAGTTCATCTGTGCGGAAAACGACCGGAACCCGGTCGATGAAAACGGCTTTACACAGCTCGATTGAGCGCCTCGGGACCGCCTGGGCAGCGGCGGCGCGGCATCGGTCCGTCGATCTTGCCTTAGTTTGTGCCGAATTCGGCTTTCAGTAGCCATAAATTCCGGAAAACGGGCGCCAAGTTGATCTGAACTGGCGATTCCCGTCCTCCAGCTGTCGGGCCCGGGCCCGCTGGCAGAAAATCCAAGCCTCGACGGGGATTTACGTTAACCGGGCGATCCCGTACACTTTGCGCCCCGTCGAAGGGCCCGAAGCCGGTACCGGCCTGGTTCCCGTCGACGATTGGTGTAACCGGTGCAGGGCCAGATGGTCCGTGCGCATGTGAGGGCCTTTAGCGGGCCCTTTTTTGTTTCTCGGGACGGTGCATGGCCGCTGACCTTCGCCAACGACTGATTGCCTTTGCCGAGCCGCTGCTGGCGGACCTCGGTTACGAGCTCGTGGACATCGAATATGTCCCCGGTCGCGGCATGTCGCTGGTCCGGTTGTACATCGACTGGCCGGGTGGGGTCGCTCCCACGGGCGTTGGCGACGAGACGGACGAGAACCGTTCCTTCGAAGGCATCGGCGTGGACGACTGCGAGAAAGTGAGCCGGGAATTCTCGGCGCTGCTCGACGTCGAGGACCCGATCCCCAATGCGTACAACCTCGAGGTGTCTTCACCGGGCCTCGACCGGATCCTGCGTACGCCGGCGCATTACATGCGTTTCGTCGGCGAGCGCGTGCACGTTGAGCTGCAGGTGCCCCGCAACGGGCGCAGGCGATTTACGGGCCTGCTGACGCAGGCGACGGACGACAGTATTGAATTGAACGTAGATGGCGCGCCTGTGGCGATGTCGATCGCGGAGATCGGCAAGACGCGGCTCGCACCGGACTGGCAGGCCCAGTCCCCTCGGAGGTAGGACGACGATGAACAAGGAAATCCTGACTGTTGTCGATGCCGTCTCGAACGAGAAGGGCGTCGAGAAGGAAATCATTTTCGAGGCGCTGGAGGCCGCGCTGGCTGCCGCCACGCGCAAGAAACACGGCGAAGAATGGGACGTGCGCGTCGCCATTAACCGCAAGACCGGCGATTACGAAACCTACCGTCGCTGGAAGGTATTCGCGGACGACTCCAACGAACTGGAGAACCCGGAAGCCGAGTTGCGCATGGATGACGCGATCGACGTCACCGCCGACGCGGAGATCGGCGGTTTCGTCGAGCAGCAGATCGAGTCCGTCGCCTTCGGTCGCATCGCCGCGCAGCAGGCGAAGCAGGTCATGGTGCAGAAGGTCCGCGAGGCGGAACGCGCCCAGATCGTCGACGCCTACCTCGATCGCGTCGGCACGCTCATCAGCGGCGTCGTGAAGCGCGTCGACCGCAATGGACTGTTCATCGACCTCGGTGGCAATGCGGAAGGCTTCGTGCCGCGCAATGAAATGATCCCGCGCGAGGCACTCAAGCCGCAGGATCGCGTAAAGGCGTTCCTGAAGGACGTGCGCTCGGAACCGCGTGGTCCGCAGTTGTTCCTGTCGCGGACGGCCCCCGAGTTCCTCATCGAACTCTTCAAACTCGAAGTGCCGGAAGTCGGCATGGGCACCATCGAGATCCTCGGTGCGGCCCGCGACCCGGGCGTGCGCGCCAAGATCGCCGTTCGCAGCAACGAACCGCGCATCGATCCGGTCGGCGCCTGCGTCGGCATGCGGGGTTCGCGCGTGCAGGCCGTCTCGAACGAGATCGCCGGCGAGCGAGTCGACATCATCCCCTTCGACGAAAATCCCGCGCAGTTCGTCATCAACGCCATGTCGCCGGCCGAAGTGCTGTCGATCGTCGTCGACGAGGATTCGCACTCGATGGACATCGCCGTCTCGGAAGAAAAGCTTTCGCAGGCCATTGGCCGCGGTGGCCAGAACATCCGCCTGGCCAGCCAGCTGACCGGCTGGGAGCTGAACGTGATGACGGAGTCCGATGCCGAGGCAAAGAGCGAGTCGGAATCGCAGAAGCTCGTGCAGAACTTCATGAAGCAGCTCGACGTCGACCAGGACGTCGCGACGATCCTCGCGCAGGAAGGCTTCTCCACGATCGAGGAACTGGCCTACGTGCCGGTGAGCGAACTCGCGAACATCTCCGAGTTCGACGAAGAGATGGTCAAGGAACTGCGCAACCGCGCGCGTGACGTTCTGCTGACGCAGGCGATCGCGAGCGAGGAAAGCCTCGAGCAGTCGATGCCGGCCGACGACCTGCTGCAGCTGCCGGGCATGAGCCCGGACCTCGCGCTGGCGCTGGCCAGTCGCGGCGTGCGTACCCGCGAGGACCTGGCCGAGCAGGCCATCGACGACCTTTCGGACATTCAAGGACTGGATGACCAGGCTGCGGGCGCACTCATCATGAAGGCGCGCGAAATTTGGTTCCAGGACGGCAATTAAGCGGATAGCGGGACAAACGAACCATGGCAGATGTCACAGTCACGCAATTCGCCGAAGTCCTGAAGGTGCCCGTCGATCGGCTGCTCGTGCAGCTCGAGCAGGCGGGCATCCAGGTCAAGGGCGCCGAGGACCTCATCAACGATGAGGCCAAGATGGTGTTGCTCACGCATTTGCGTCGCAGCCACGGCAGCGCCGAAGAGCCCACTTCGCCCAACAAGATCACGCTCAAGCGCAAGACCCAGAGCGAGCTCAAGCTCGCCAGCACGCAGGGTCGGGCGCGGACGGTGAACGTCGAGGTGCGCGTGAAGCGCACCTACGTGAAGCGGGACGTGCTCGAAGAGCAGGCCCGCGTCCAGCAGGAACACGTCGACGGCAAGCGCAAGGACGTCGAGGACGCCCAGCGACTCGAACAGGAGCGCATCGAAGCCGAGAGGCACGAGGCCGAGCGCCTGGAGCAGGAACGCCGTCGCCAGCTCGACGAGGAGCAGAACCGCGCCCGCCAGGAAGAGGAAGATCGCCGCGCCGCGGAACAGCGTGCGAAGGCCGAAGCCGAGGCCGAGGCTGCTGCCGCCGCGGAAGCGCGCGAGCGCGCACGCGAGGAAACGGTGCACCAGAAGGAACGCGAGCGCGAGCCCGTCGTGAGCGATCGCGAACGCCAGGTGCAGGAGCGCATGCGCGCGGCGCAGGCGCTGGAGCAGGCGAACATCGCGCGTGTGCGCGCGGCCCTGGCTCCCAAGCCGGCTCCGCCGCCGCCGCCGCCGCCGCCGCCGGCACCGGTGCGCAACGAAAGGGGCGGCGCGCAGTCAGGTGGCGCCCGGGGTGGCGAGAAGTCGCCCACCAAGTACGGACGCCAGGAACTCCACGTGTCCGCCGACGTCAGCTCGCGCTTCAAGAAGAAGCCGAAGCAGCGCCTGCGCGGCAGGCCGGTCGGTGGCGAAGAGACGCGCCACGGATTCGAAATGCCTACGGCGCCGGTCAAGCGCGATGTCGTGGTCGGTGAAACGATCACCGTGGCGGAGCTCGCGCAGCGCATGGCCGTGAAGGCCACGGAGGTCATCAAGGTGCTGATGAACCTCGGCATCATGGCGACGATCAACCAGCCCATCGACCAGGACACGGCCGTGCTCGTGGTCGAGGAAATGGGCCACGCGGCGAAGCTGGTCAAGGAAAACGAAATCGAGGAAGGCCTGCAGGGCGAAGGCCTCGACGAGAGCAAGCTGCTGCCGCGTCCGCCGGTCGTCACGGTCATGGGCCATGTCGACCACGGCAAGACCTCGCTGCTCGACTACATCCGGCGCACGAAGGTCGCGTCGGGCGAAGCCGGCGGCATCACGCAGCACATCGGCGCTTACCACGTCGAGACGCCGAAGGGCATGGTTACCTTCCTGGATACGCCGGGCCACGCGGCGTTCACCGCGATGCGTGCACGTGGCGCCAAGGCCACGGACGTCGTCGTGCTGGTCGTTGCCGCCGATGACGGCGTCATGCCGCAGACGATCGAAGCCGTCGAGCATGCCAAGGCAGCCGGCGTGCCGATCGTGGTTGCCGTGAACAAGATGGACAAGCCGGAAGCCGATCCGGACCGCGTGCGCACCGAACTGTCGAAATACGAGGTCATTTCGGAAGAGTGGGGCGGCTCGACGATGTTCGTGCCGGTGTCCGCAAAGGTCGGCACGGGCATCGATGCCCTGCTCGATGCGATCCTGCTGCAGGCCGAAGTGCTGGAACTCAAGGCGCCGCGCGAAGGCATGGCCTCGGGCATCGTCGTTGAATCGAGCATCGAGAAGGGCCGTGGTGCCGTGGCTACCGTGCTGGTCAAGCGCGGCACGCTGAAGCTCGGCGATCCGATCCTTGCCGGCCAGCAGTTCGGTCGCGTCCGTGCGATGTTCGACGAAACCGGCAAGGCCGTCGAAGAGGCGCTGCCCTCGATGCCGGTCGTCGTGCTGGGCCTCGCGGCCGCGCCGAATGCGGGCGATGAGCTGCTCGTCGTCGAGAGCGACCGCAAGGCGCGCGAAGTCGCCCTGCATCGCCAGGGCAAGCTGCGTGACGTGCGTCAGGCGCGCGCCAGCGCGAAGCTCGAGGACGTCTTCTCCCAGATGGAAGAAGCGAAGGCCGGCGTAATCCCGGTCCTCATCAAGACGGACGTGCAGGGCAGCGCCGAAGCGCTGCGGGATGCCCTCAACAAGCTCTCCACCTCGGAGGTCTCGGTCAAGGTGCTGTCCGCGAACGTCGGCGGCATCACGGCTTCGGACGCCCAGCTGGCCGCGGCCTCGAAGGCCCGGATCATCGGCTTCAATGTCCGTGCCGACGCCGGCGCCCGCGACCTCATCAAGGAGCATGGCCTCGACGTGCGCTATTACAGCGTCATCTACGAAGCCATCGATGACATCAAGGCCGTGATGAGCGGCATGCTCGCGCCGGAAATCAAGGAGCAGATCGTGGGCATCGCGCAGGTGCGCGAGGTCTTCCGCTCGAGCAAGTTCGGCGTCGTCGCCGGCTGCCTTGTCATGGAAGGCACGGTCAAGCGCAACAACCCGATCCGCGTGCTGCGCGAGAACGTGGTCATCTTCGAGGGCGCCCTGGAATCGCTGCGACGCTTCAAGGACGAGGCGAACGAAGTTCGCGCCGGCACCGAGTGCGGGATCGGCGTCAAGAACTACCAGGATGTCCGCGTCGGGGACCAGATCGAGTGCTTCTCGCGCGTCGAAGTCGCGCGCACGATCTAAGGGACTGCATGGGACGTTCCGGACCCAGTCAGCGGCACCAGAGGATCGAGGCGGAGATGCTCCGCACGATCGCGGAGCTCATCCGTCGCGAGGTGAAAGACCCTCGCGTCGGACTCGTCACGGTGACGGCCGTGCAGGCCGCGCAGGACATGAGTGAAGCCCGCGTCTTCGTGCTGCCTTTCGGTGGCAGCGAGGTCGGGCCGGACTTCCTGGAAGGTCTCAACAAGGCCGCCGGTTTCCTGCGTGGCGAGGTCGGTCGTCGCGTCGGCCTGCGCCATGCGCCGCGTCTGTCATTCGTGATCGATGAAAGTTTCGACAAGGCCGCGCGGCTGACGGCGCTGATCTCGGAAGCGGTCAAGCGCGATTCATGACTTCAGGCATCCTGCTGTTGGACAAGCCGCTCGGGCTCTCGTCCAACGGTGCCCTGCAGCGCGTCCGCCATGCCTTCGGGCGCATCAAGGCGGGCCATACGGGCAATCTCGATCCCCTGGCGACTGGCATGCTGCCCATCTGCCTGGGTGAGGCCACCAAGGTGGCCGGGGATCTGCTGGACGGCCGCAAGGCCTACCTCTTCACCGCAAGGCTCGGCAGCCGGACATCCACGGGCGATCTGGAGGGGGACGTCGTGGAGTCCCTGCCGGTTCCGTCGGACCTGCCGATCCGGCTGGCCGCGGCGGCGGAAGCGTTCCGCGGTCCGTTGCAGCAGGTTCCGCCGATGTATTCGGCGATCAAGCGCGATGGACAGCCCCTGTACAAGCTGGCCAGGATGGGGCTCGAGATCGAACGTGCGCCACGCAGCGTCACGATCCATCGGCTGGACCTGCTGGGGATCGAGGGCAACGACAGCCACTGGCGCGTCGAGTGCTCCAAGGGAACCTATGTGCGGGTGCTGGCCGAGGACATCGCCCGCCATGCCGGCACCTGTGCGCACCTGTCTGCATTGCGACGCGAGTGGGCGGAGCCCTTCGAGGGTCAACCGCTGGTGACGCTGGAACAGGTCTTGGCCGATCCCGGCTCGGTTCCCCTGTTTCCGGCTGATTCCGCGTTGCCGCAGCTGCCTTCGGTCCATCTGCAGGCCTTTGCCGTGTCGCGACTGCAGCACGGCCAGCAGGTTCATGCGGGCGAAGCGGCCGAAACCGGGCGCTGCCGCGTCTATGGTCCGGAGGGTCGCTTCCTGGGTGTCGGCGAAGTACTTCCCGACGGGGGGCTGCAACCCCGCCGGCTTTTCAACGATTTAGGGCCCCGAACGACTTGAGGGACGGGGTACATGCGGCTAGAATGCCGCGCTTCAAACAAGGGCATATACCTAACATGGCGTTATCGACTGAAAAGAAGAGCGGAATCGTTGCACAGTTCCGCCGCGATCCGAATGACACGGGTTCGCCGGAAGTGCAGATCGCGCTCCTGTCGGAGCGTATCTCGGGGCTTGGCGGCCACTTCTCGGCCCACAAGGGCGATCACTCGTCCCGCCGCGGACTGGTCAAGCTGGTCAACCAGCGTCGCAAGCTGCTCGACTACCTGAAGTCCACGCAGCCGCAGAAATACCAGGAAGTGGTCGAGCGGCTGGGTCTCCGCCGCTAATCCAAGCCGAACCGGGCCGCGCCGTTCCAACAGACCGCGCGGCCCGATTGCTTTTCCGGGTCGGGTTTCATCCGCCGCCTTATTCGCCGAGGTCACGTAATCGTGAGCGTTGCAAAACAGTCTTTCGTCTTTGGTCCGCACACCGTCCACATCGAGACGGGTGAAATCGCCCGCCAGGCCGACGGTGCCGTCGTCGTGTCCGTGGGCCACACCGTGGTTCTTGTCACCGCCGTCGCGCGCAAGGCCGCGCAGCCGGGCAAGGACTTCTTCCCGCTGACCGTCAACTACCAGGAAAAGACCTACGCCGCCGGGCGCATCCCGGGCGGGTTCTTCCGCCGCGAGGGCCGTCCGAGCGAGACCGAGACGCTCACGTCCCGCCTCATCGACCGCCCGATCCGTCCCCTTTTCCCGGACGGCTTCTACAACGAAGTGCAGGTCGTCGCGACGGTCATCTCGCTGGATCCGGAAATTCCGGCTGACATCCCGTCGATGCTGGGCGCCTCGGCCGCGCTCGCCCTGTCGGGCGTGCCCTTTGCCGGGCCGATCGCCGCGGCGCGCGTCGGTTACAGGGACGGCCAGTACCTGCTGAACCCGAACCGCGAGGCGCAGAAGTCCTCGCAGCTCGAGCTCGTCGTCGCCGGCACCAAGGACGCCGTGCTGATGGTCGAGTCGCAGGCGGACAGCCTCTCCGAGGACGTCATGCTGGGCGCCGTGGTCTTTGGCCACGAGCAGATGCAGGTCGCGATCAACGCGATCAACGAACTGGTCAAGCAGGCTGGCAAGCCGCGCTGGGACTGGAAGGCCCCGGCTGTCGATGCGGACCTCGTCGCCTTCGTGAAGGCCCAGGCCTTCGACAAGCTGGCCGAGGCCTACCGCATCACGGTCAAACAGGATCGCTACGCGAAGGTCGGCGAGATCAAGGCGGCCACGCTCGCCGCGGTGCCCGTCGTCGACGAAAAGCCAAGCTGGACGAACGAGCAGGTCGGCACCGAGATCCACAAGCTCGAGAGCCACATCGTCCGCGAGCGTATCCTCGCCGGCGACCCGCGCATCGATGGCCGTGATTACAAGACGGTCCGCCCGATTACGATCAAGGTTGGCGTGCTGCCTCGTACTCACGGTTCGGCGCTGTTCACCCGCGGCGAGACGCAGGCCCTGGTCACGACGACGCTGGGCACGACCCGAGACGCGCAGATCATCGACGCGCTGGAAGGCGAGCGTCGCGAGCCCTTCATGCTCCACTACAACTTCCCTCCGTTCTCGGTCGGCGAGACCGGCATGATGGGTTCGCCCAAGCGCCGAGAAATCGGCCACGGCAACCTGGCCCGCCGTGGCATCAGCGCCGTGCTGCCCGAAATGGAAGGCTTCCCGTACGTCATCCGTGTCGTGTCGGAGATCCTCGAGTCGAACGGCTCGAGCTCGATGGCTTCGGTCTGCGGCACCAGCCTTGCGCTGATGGACGCCGGCGTGCCGATCAAGGCGCCGGTCGCCGGCGTCGCGATGGGCCTCGTGCTCGAGGGCGAGCGCTTCAAGGTCATCACCGACATCCTGGGCGACGAGGACCACCTCGGCGACATGGACTTCAAGGTCGCGGGAACGGCTTCGGGCGTGACCGCGCTGCAGATGGACATCAAGGTCGAGGGCGTCACGCCGGAGATCATGCAGGTCGCGCTGGAGCAGGCGCGCGCCGGCCGGCTGCATATCCTCGCCGAGATGAACAAGGTGCTGGCCGAGCCGCGCGCGGCGATGTCGCCGTGGGCGCCGTCGATCATCACCCTGAAGATCGACCCGGAGAAGATCCGCGACGTCATCGGCAAAGGCGGC
>JBEEKA010000315.1:0-5777 GCA_041168985.1 Pseudomonadota bacterium
AGCACCTGAACGCGGTCTATCCCTGGCTGATGCGTAAGTACCGGACGCGGTTCGACCTTCAAAGCCTGTTCTGGCAGCTCCTGGTTGGGCGAAGCTACCTCCAGCAATCCTACCTGCCGAACTATTGGGACAAGCAGATCCGCAAACGCCGGCCGGACGAGAGACCTTCCCCGGACGACCGCCCAGAAGTGATGACGGCGAAAAACGCGGCCTTCAACGCCCGCGTCGATGGCTACAAGGGCTACATGGGGCCGCCGGTCTTCGTGGAGTGCATCGACCCGCGCATCATCTTCCCGGTGATGACCCCTCGCGGCCCGGAAGCGTACATCAAGGTCTACCAGGTCCAGCGGTTTGAGATGGCCGAAGCCTTCAAGAAGGCGGGGAAGACCGTCACCTGGCGTGACGACGGATCCCCTGACGTGGTGGACTCAGAGCTTGAGAAGCAGGCTGGTCTTGAACTGCCGACGCAGACGGCGGATTTCTCAGCCGGGACGACGGTGTACTACGAGTACATCGACGACGAAGAGGTGGTCTACGCGACGGAGAGCCGCGAGCTCTTTCGGATTCAGCACAACGGCGGCATTCGCATCTTCCCCGCCTACGGACTCCAGACCGGGTTCAAAGAGGTCCACCTGATGGCCGTCGGGCTGCTCTGGGCGGTCCGCAACGAGCTCCCACAGTTCGACTTCATGCGGACACTTTGGGTACAGAAGGCGTACCTCGATGTGTTCCCGCAGCTCTTCGCGCAGCTGGGCAAGGACGACCAGCCGATACTCTCGAAGGAGGGCGAGGCTGTTCAGTGGGACATCGAGCCGATGACCGTGAAGCAGATCCGCGGGCAGCTGGTAAACGCACTCAAGGACGCGCAAAGCGGCATGGACTTCCGCGCGGCGGTCGATATGTTCGCCAACGACATTGACCAGGCGACGCTTTCCAGCCTTGCGCGCGGTATCGCCGGCGCGCAGCAGCCGGGTTACTCGATCAACCAGCTCAGCCAGGCGATGCGGACGGCATGGAAACCGATCATTGAAAGCCGCCAGGACCAGTTCGCCGAGATGGGCGCCGACTACCTCCAGAAGGTCGCCCATGTCTGGCGTGAGGAGACGACGGTGTTCTGCGAAGGGGCGCCCGACGCCTCCACGGGCCGACGGGCCGGCGAGTACAACAGCGTGAGCCCTGAGGACATCGGCGACTTCTACCAGGTCGTTGCGCATCTCGACCCAGAGCTGCCGATCGACAAACAGGGGACGATGCTGACGGCGGCGAAGCTTCTGCAGGAGAGCGCGTTGACGTGGGAGGACTATGTTCGTGAAGGACTCGGGAAGCACAACCCGCAGCAGTATTGGCGCGAGGTGATGCGCGATACCGCTCGACGGGCATACCTTCCGAAGGCCATCGAGGATGGCATGGCGCTTGGCCGGGTCCAACTTACGAATCAGATCCTCCAGGCACAGGGCCTCGACAGACTCAACACGACCTTCTCTCAGGACGTGCAGGCGTTGAAAGCCGCGCGTGCGGGCCAAGCTCCGCCGGGTGGAGCGCCAGCGCCAAACGGGACACCGAGCCAGATGCCGATGGCGGCCACTCCACCGGGGCCACCGCCCGCGAACCCCGGCGGACAGGGAGACGGCATTCAGCCCACCGTCGGGGCCAACCCGAACGACCCTGCTCCGGGTTTCCGCGGCGGAGGCGGTTAAAGCACCGTGGCGAAGGCCGACGTAAACCCGCTTGAGGCGATGGTGCAGGAGATCGCCGACTTCTACTCCCAGGACGTGGAGGAGATTGCGGCCACCTTTGCCCCGTTTCGGCCCTGGTGGTCCGCGGGCCTAACCTTCCCGCAGCAGGTGTGGCGGTGGTCGCAGGTTCGTGACGACATCATGTCGTGGCTCATGGAAGTGGGCGTCCACATGGGTTTCGAGTCGGCGGCTGACGTGCTCGCTCACCTCGAAGACGTCTTCACGAGCCCGGCGCTGGAGGACATGGTGCCGCCGTCGCTTCTCGTCGATGAACGGGCCGATACGCTCAAGGAGATGGTGCAGGCATCGGGGCCGAAGGATACCGCGAATCACATTCGCAAGATGGAGAAGGGCATCCAGGGGCAGCTTGAAGCGCGCGCGATGCTCGCGAACAAGGACCAGCCGGATATTCCCGAGCCCTTGGCACCAAAGCAGGGCGACAACCCGCCGGCACCAGCGCCGGTTGAACTCATGCCGGGCACGTCGGGACCGCCGAATTTCGGACTGGCACCGAAAGATTCGGCCCCGGCCTTTACCGGCTAGCGGATCCCGCCCGCATAGCCGTCTCCATCCCCTATCCCCGACACACCGGTAGCGACAAGGACGGCCAGCAACAGCAGCAGCGGCCATACGACGTGCGTGGCTTCCGCGAGCGGCAGCCCGTCCCGTCCGGCCTTGACCAAGCCGTAGGCGAGCCACGCAACGGCGGCCCCCGCAACCAGTGTCTGGACGGCGTTGAAATGCAGATCCATCCCGGCCCGGAGAGCATACACCCGGCGGCGGGTGGCGCCGTTTTCATTTATCCAGCACCAGCCATAGGCTTTGGCCTAGGCACCTGCTTCCCCCGTCCGAGGGGGTGCGACTGCCGGGAGCTGTAGCAGCGCCCCGGAGGGCGCGAGGAGATGCCAGATGGCCGTCACCGAGTCCTTCGCACGAAAGCTCGCCGCTCGACTCGGTTCCTCCGACCCCACCGCTCTCAAGGCTTTTCTCGACCAGTGGCAGCCGTTCGAGGGCGGTTCTCCGGACAATCCGTTGAACACGACACAAGGGGCACCCGGCGCGGTGAAGTTCAACGACGCTGGTGTGAAGCGGTATCCGAACGAGGACGTGGGGGTGGAGGCGACGGCTCAGACCCTTGAAAACGGTTACTACCCCAACCTCTTGAACGCCATCAAGTCGGGGGACTTCTCGAACACGGCGGCGTTCGCTTCCGAAATCGCGAAGTGGGGCACTCATGGGTTCGCGGCGACCCTGGGGTGGAACGGTTCCGAGGGAGATGGCGGGGCGAACTTCGATGCGTCCGGCTGGCAGTTGAAGTACGCGGCTGCATACAGCCAGTGGAAGCCGCTGGACGACAAGTACGGGCAGGTCGAAGACCTCCAACAGAACGGGCAAGAGGTTCGGTTCGACCCGGACCGCGGCTGGACGGTGGGCGACGTCATGGGCTACGACGCGAGCGGGTCGCTGGTCGTAGCGAAGCCGGGCCGAGTGCTGATGACGCCGCAGGAGTATCAGCAGTATTCGTCGCTCTCGGGGCAACTCGCGGACCTCGAAGGCGAGTATCAGAACGCCGGCGGAGACCTGGACACCGCCATCAAGCGGGCTACGTGGAATTACAACACCGATCCACGAAACATCGACGCTCAGAACGCGTCAGCGGCCTTCGATCGCGAGATGCAGACCCGGCAACAGGCGACCTCGCTCGCGAACAGTCGCCTCGCGGCGGTCAATGACGCCCAGGGCACGGCCATCGCGAGCATGAACGAGCCGCGTCGGGCGGGCCAACTGCAACTTGCGCCGTCGATGGATCCGCCCTCGTCCAGCGACCTCTTCGACCAGGCCGTGGAGGATGTGAAAAAGGGGCTTCCCACTGTGCCCCCCGCGCCGTACTTCAGCGCCTCCGACCGGGCGTTTGGGTCACAAGGTTTCGCGATGCTCCCAGATCGTGCGAAGGAAGCTGCGGCGGCGGCCTCGGGGACCAACGCGCCCGGCCAGACGATGCCTCCGGTCGGGAGGGTGAGGATTCCGGCGTTTGGGTTTGGGGGGGGCGTGGCTGCCGGTGTGCCAGGGCTCCAGAGCAACGCCTTCCAGCAATCCTCCTACACCGATGAGCACGGAAATGTCATTCGGCACGTCAATCCCGTCCCACCACCCCTTCCTGGGACCGGCGCAGGCCCAAGGACCGTCCTGTCGCCGACGCAGAATCAGAGCAGGCCGGTCTTGATCGACCCGACGGTTGCGAACGCTGGCCAACCCGCGAGCCCAACCGGAGCCATCTCAGGCTCGATTCTCAGCCGGGCATCGGGCGGATTCGGTTCGCTCGTCCGCGGCGCCTTCGGCCGTGCTCCAGTCCTGACTTCGACGAGAGGCTATTGAGATGCCCTACGACCCCCGGCTCGGCTATGACCCATCGCAAAACGTCCCGCCGGAACAAGGAGGTGGCTACCAGACCCGCGAGCAGTGGGTCGCCGACCTTGTTACCTCGCTGACGCTCCAGTACGTCAACGGCCAGGACATGACGCAACCGTTCATGGCGTCCGCCTGGTTTCAGGCGCATGGCCTCGCCGCTCCGCCGACGTACGCCTTTGGCATCAAGAAGGGCAAGGCGGACGTCAACGTTCCAATCGACCCCGGCGTGTCGGCGTCGTTCACGCAGCTCGCAAACTACCTCTTCGACAACTGGAACACACTCGACCCCGCCAGCAAGTCATCCATCGTGCCCCCGACAAACTCAGCCGGCGCACCCCTGCCTCGTACAGGTGGCCCAGGGGTGCTTTCGCCGGGCGACCAGGCGGCAATCGCAACCGCGACGCAGGCAGGCTTGAACCGTGCTGAAAGCGCGCGGCAGTTCGACCTGACACAGGCGGAAGGCCGGCGGCAGTTCAACGCGAACTACCTTCTGGAAGTCACCGACCGCGCCGCGAAGCTCGCGGCGAACCCGGTGGACTGGATCGCCCACGCCTACTTCCTCGCGAACATGGGCATCCCACAGACCATCGCGGCGCTTCAGTCCTCGGCATCACTGTTCGGGGCGATACCAGCCAGTGGGCCGAGCGCAGCCGGCCCGATGATCGGCGGACCCGCCGCACTCGATGGCGACCGTATGCTTGCCGAAGCGGTAGGCACTCAGCCGCAACTCGTGTCCGTCTCCCAGGCCGTTCAGATGAATCCCGGCGATACTACCTACCATCCCGAGATCCAGATGTACGGCACGCCCGCGACCGCCCAGCTGCTTGAACAGCACTTCGGCGGCTTGGCCCAGGCCGACCAAGCACTCTCACAGGCGCGCACCACCGAATTGCCGCAGGCGGTTCAGCCCAACGAAGTGATCCACACCGCACTGTCGCAGGCGCCATTCACCTCCGCCTCCGACTTCCTTGGCATGACACGAGAGCAGGTCGCGGCGAAGCTCGGCGTGCCGCCGGTGATGGTCGGCCCAGACAGCGTAAAGGGCCTCGACTTCTCGAGCGGAGTGGCGCAGCCGATCACCTCGGCTGTTCCGGGACAGGCTCCCAAACCCGGCTATGGCCCTGTCATCCCGGGCGCTACTCCGGCCGCCGGCCCTGCCCCGGATTCGTACCGGTCTCTTCCTGCCGTTGGCCCCGGTACGAATCCCAACGGTACGCAGGCGGTTCAGCCCAACGAAGTGATCCACACGGTGTCGCGCGGGCCGTACACAGGAAACCCGGTGACGACGCCCACTACCCAGGGGCCGCCGATTCCGGGTGGGATGACGGCGGGAATGCCGCAGGGCGAAGCGGCGGTCGTCCAGCTGGCCAACCTTACAGGCATCCCCGCCGATAAGCTCCGGTCAGCGATCCCCCCCGACATGCTCGCGGGCGGCTACTCGCTCGACACCATCGCGAACCACCCGGCAGTAGTCGCTCTTCGGACCGGAGCATCGGGCATGTCGGCGTTCAACACGGGCGATCCCAATGCGTCGCGGTTCTCGACTATTCAGGCGTTCGGTATCCCGGTCGGGATCAGGGGTGGACAGGACATCAACGCCGGCCTCTACGCCAGGGCAAACCCGAGTCAGCG
>JBEEKA010000316.1:0-2761 GCA_041168985.1 Pseudomonadota bacterium
GACAAGGCTCAGGACGTGACCATCAAGAAACTGACTCGGGCGAATCCCACCATGGCTGCGAAATTCTCGGATTTGCAGAAACACGCCTCGCCAGAAGCTGAGCAGGAAGGATCAGAATGACGCTGATGCCCTTGCGGATAATGAAAATAAAATGCAACGCGCGCATCTATGCGCAATTTCCTCCGTTGAGACCCCCTCGATTTCCTGAGTTGAGGACCAGCTGATTTCCTGAGTTCGGACCCACCCGATTTCCCGGGTTGAGGACCACCGATTTTCTGGACTGGGGTACCCGGCGAAGCCGTTTGCGGCGGCTTTGCAGCCCGTACCGTGGAGATTCCACGGCGTCGGGAGTACGGGATGGGGACCAGGAGCGTTACGGTGGACCGATTCAACGAGATCGAGCGACGGCTGCGGGATGGCCGTGGCCTGCGAGAGATTGCCCGTGCCCTCAAGTGTTCGCGCACGACGGTTCGGGAGGTGCGGGACGGGCTGCGGCTCTCGCCCGCGGCTCCCAAGTCGGTGCCGGACCCGCTGTGGATGTCGCAGGTGCCGTGGCCGGAGGTCTTGCACGACCTGGGCCTCGGGCACCCGCTGAAGTTCATCTGGGAGGAGCGTGCCCAGCACCTGACCGGGTACCCGAACTTCTGGAAGCAGTTCTACCGCAAGTATCCGCAGCTGCGGCAGGCGACGATTACGGCGCGGGAGTTTGATCCGGGCGAGCGGGCCGAGGTCGATTACGCGGGGGATCCGATCCGCTGGGTGGACGTGCGCACGGGCGAGATCCACGAGGCCGCCGTGTTCGTCGCCGGACTTGGCTACAGCCAGATGCTGTTTGCCTGGGCGGCCGACGACATGAAGAGCCACAACTGGCTCGATTGCCACCAGCGCATGTACGCGTTCTCCGGCGGCGTGCCGCACGTGACGGTGCCGGACTGCCTGAAACAGGGCGTACTCAAGTGCCACCTGTACGACCCGGACCTGAATCCCTCGTACGCGGCGCTGGCGGCGCATTACGCGACGGCGGTGGTGCCGGCGCGGCCCGGGCACCCGAAGGACAAGGCGATCGTTGAGGGGCTGGTACGGATCCTGATGCGTTACCAGCGGTTCCGGTATCGGCGGCAGGTGTTTACCTCGATAGGTCAGATCAACAAGGCGCTGGCCGAGTGCGTGCTGCGCATCAACGAGCGACGCCATAGCCGGTTTGGTGTCTCGCGGCAGGAGCGATTCGCCATCGAGCGGCCTGCGCTAAAGGCACTGCCTGCGGCCGACTACGACAACGCCGAGTGGAAGGATGCGAGGCTCCATCCGGACTGCTACGTCTCGGTCGATGCGGCGTACTACAGCGCGCCGCACGTCCACCGGGGCAAGAAACTGCGCATCAAGCTCACGCCGAGCCAGGTGGAGATCTACCTGAACGGCGAGCGGCTCGCCCTGCATCCGCGCGATCGCAGCAAGACGGGCCGCAGGATCCGCATCGACAACCATTTCCCGGACGCCTCTGTCGCCTACTACGAGGCCACGCCGCAGAACCTGCTGTCGCAGTCGCGCTTTGTGCACGCTGAACTGCACCAGCTCGTTGCCGATCTGTTCGCCGCCGATGTCTACGGCAACATCCGCCGAGTGCAGGGACTTGTGCGGGTCGCCACGAAAGAGATCCACGCTGCGGGCCGCGAGGTGGCAATCCCCTGCATCGTGGCGGCCATCGCCGACATGCGCCGACTGCACAGAATCCGTGCGCCGCTGTTCACGGACCTGATTCGCCAGCACAAGCTCGCCCCGGCGCCGACGGTCGATCGAAGCATCGTCCGCCGTCCCGGAAATCCGCTGCTGCGCTACGCGACAAACAACGTCCCCGCCGATCCAACACCCCGCAAGGAGACTGCTCGATGAGTACTGCCGTTGCCCGCAACCTGATGGCCGAGATGCAGCTGAGCGGCATGCTCGGCGCATTCGAGCGCGTGCTCGCCGATGCTACGCGCGACCAGATCGCGTACACCGAATTTCTCGATGCGATGCTGCAGGCGGAGCTCGAAGCTCGCACGGCGCGTATTGCAGCCCGGCGCCTGAAGGCTGCGAAGCTGCCGATCCGGGTAAGCCTCGATGATTTCGACCATACCGCCAAACGCTCGATCACCCGAACGCAGATCCGCGAGATCCAGGGCCTGGGCTGGCTCAAGGACGCAAGGCCCCTGATCCTCGTCGGCCAGACCGGTGTCGGCAAGAGCTACTGACCTGCCGGGTTTCTTCGGACCACTGATTATTGGGGAATGGCCTCGCGGTGGTTGGTTAAAGATTCCTTCGACTCGACATCTTTCGTCTTGAACTCTGCTGGCGTCAAATATCCAAGGCTCGAGTGGGGCCGTACCTCGTTGTAGTGACGCCGCCAGTTCTCGATGATCGGCTTGGCCTCGGCCCGGTTCCGAAACCATTCCAGGATCAGGCATTCGTCCCGAAACTTGCCGTTGAATGACTCGTCCAGCCCGTTCTGCCACGGCTTGCCGGGATCGCTGTGCGCAGTGTCGATGTTCGTCTCGGCTAGCCACTTGAGCACAGCCTTCGATACGAACTCAGGCCCATTGTCCGAACGCAGATACCGCGGCGCCCCATGCTCGCTGACAAGCCTTGAGAGCACCTCGATCACCCGACCGGATCGGATGCTGCCGGCAACGTCGATCGCAAGCGATTCGCGGGTGTGCTCATCGACGATCGTCAGGCACTTGAGTTGCTGGCCGTTGGCGCAGGCGTCGTAGACGAAATCGTA
>JBEEKA010000317.1:0-5189 GCA_041168985.1 Pseudomonadota bacterium
CGTTTGCTTTGGGCGACTGCGCCGGGATCAGTCCTCGACCTCCGGCCGGCTCGTCGATTCGACGAGATCCATCAGCTGCTGGATCAGGGGCTTCGTCCCCTCGCCCGTCGCACCGGAAACCAGGAACCACGGTCCCTTGTGCCGCAGGCGGCGTACGATGTCCCTGGCGAGCTTCTGCGCCTCGTCCGGGGGCAGCAGGTCGGCCTTGTTCAGCACGAGCCAGCGCGGCTTCTTGGCGAGGTCCGCGCTGTATTTCTTGAGCTCCGCGGCAATCGCCTTTGCGTCCTTCACCGGATCGGCCTCCGGGTCCGGAGGACAGATGTCGATCAGGTGAAGCAGCACGCGCGTGCGCTGCAGATGCTTCAGGAAGCGGTGTCCCAAGCCCGCGCCTTCCGCGGCGCCCTCGATGAGGCCCGGGATGTCGGCCATCACGAAGCTGCGGTGTTCGCCGCAGTCCACGACGCCGAGGTTCGGATACAGCGTCGTGAACGGATAGTCCGCGACGCGGGGGCGGGCGGCCGAAACCGCACGGATCAGCGTCGATTTGCCGGCGTTCGGCAGGCCCAGCAGGCCCACGTCCGCGATGACCTTCATCTCCAGGCCCAGCTCACGCTTCTCGCCGGGCAGGCCCGAACCGAACTGGCGCGGCGCGCGGTTCGTGCTCGACTTGAAGCGCACGTTGCCAAAGCCGCCCTTGCCGCCCCGCGCGACCTTCAGCTCTTCGCCATCGTGCTTCAGGTCACCGAGCTCTTCGCCGGTCTCCTTGTCCGTGACCGTGGTGCCAACCGGGACGATGACGTAGAGGTCCTCGCCGCTCGCGCCGGTCTTGTCGTTGCCGGAGCCGGGCTGGCCGTTGCGGGCCTTCATGGTGCGCTGGATGCGGAAATCCGCGAGCGTGTTGATGCCACCCGCGGCGCGCAGGTACACGCTGCCGCCATGGCCGCCGTCGCCGCCGTCCGGCCCCCCGAAGGGCACGAACTTCTCGCGGCGAAAACTGACGCAACCGCGCCCACCGTTGCCGGCATGGACCTTGAGCAGTGCTTCGTCGACGAACTTCATGGGAGCCTTTTCCTGTCCTGCAAGACAAAAACCCCGGCACGGGGCCGGGGTTTTCGAGGATCGACCGGTAAGCGGTTGCCGTTTAGTGCGGCAGGACGCTCACGTAGGTGCGCTGGTCGACGCCCTTCTTCTCGAACTTCACGGTGCCATCGACCAGGGCGAACAGCGTGTGGTCCGTGCCCGTGCCGACGCCGTGTCCGGCGCGCATCGGCGTACCGCGCTGGCGGACGAGGATGTTGCCCGCGAGGACGGCTTCGCCGCCGAAACGCTTCACGCCAAGACGCTTGCTGTGGGACTCGCGACCGTTACGGGTGGAGCCGCCTGCCTTCTTGTGTGCCATGTCTGAAAACTCTCCGAGTCTGAAATGGAGGCCTTAGGCCGCCACGATATCCGTGATCTTGACCAGCGTGTACTTCTGGCGATGGTTCTTCATGCGCAGGTAGTGCTTGCGGCGGCGGAACTTGACCACGGGGACCTTGTCGCCCTGGCCATGGCGCTCGACCGTCGCGCTGACCTTGCTGCCTGCCAGAAGCGGCTTGCCGACCTTGATGTCAGCGCCGTCAGCGATGAGGAGCACCTCGTCGAACGTGACCGTCGCGCCCGGGGCCGCATCGAGCAGCTCCACGCGAAGCGTGCCGTTCTTCTCAACCCGATACTGTTTGCCGCCCGTGGCGATGACCGCGTACATGATGAAAAGCCCTGTCCTGAAAGGCCGCGCATTCTACTGGTCCGTCCCTTCTGGGTCAAACCCCTACGCGCGCCCGGGGACTGCTACGATGCGCGCAATTTTCAACGGATGTTGCAGCGCATGACCCTGGACGAGATTCGCGGCCTGGTGGCCGCGGACATGGTTGCCGTCGATGCCGTGATCCGGACCCGGCTGAAAAGCGCTGTGCCGCTGGTCGACCAGGTGGCCGAGCACATCATAGCGGGCGGCGGCAAGCGGCTGCGCCCCCTGATCGTGCTGCTGGCCGCCCATGCGGCCTCCGGCGGTCGCCCGATCGCCCATGGCAAGCACCTGGAAGCGGCAGCGTTCATCGAGTTCATCCATACCGCCACCCTGCTGCACGATGACGTCGTGGACCACTCGAACCTTCGCCGCGGCCGGGACACCGCCAACGCCGTGTTCGGCAACGAGGCCAGCGTGCTGGTCGGCGATTTCGTCTATTCGCGCGCCTTCCAGATGATGGCCGCGGCCGGTTCGCAGCGCGTCATGGAGATCATGGCCGACGCGACGAACGTGATCGCCGAAGGCGAAGTGCTGCAGTTGATGAATGCGCACGATCCCGGCACCACCGAGGAGCGATACCTCGAGGTCATCTATCGCAAGACGGCGCGCCTCTTCGAAGCCGGCGCCCAGGTGGCCGCCGTGTTCTGCGGTGGCGATGCGCGCGCGGAAGAAGCGCTCGCAGCCTATGGTCGCCATCTTGGCGCGGCCTACCAGCTGATCGACGACGTGCTGGATTACCGCTCGGATCCCGCGACACGCGGCAAGAACCTCGGTGAGGACCTCGCCGAAGGCAAGCCGACGCTGCCGCTCATCCACGCGCTGCGCAATTCGACCGGCGACGAGGCGGAAGCCATCCGCCGCGTGATCCGCCATGAAGACGAGGATCTGCCGGACATGACGCAGATCATCGCCACCATCGACCGTACGGGCGGCATCGATTACACGCGCGAGCGAGCGGAAGCCGAATCGCGCAAGGCCGTCGAGGTGCTCGGCGTGCTGCCGCCGTCGCCATGCCGCGACGGACTTGCAGCCCTCGCGCTCGTAGCAGTCGGCCGCGACCGCTGATGATCCGCCCGCGCTGGAGCTGGCGCGAAGCCAGTGTCGGCGCCGCCGCCCTGGTCGCCGGCATCTTGATCGGCCCCTATGTCCTGCGCGCATCGCAGCCCCTGCCCTTCGTGTCGGAAGGCGGGCGCGTGGTACCGATCGGCGCCCTCGACGAGGCGCTGTCCACCTTGATGACCGGCGAGAGATCGAAGGATTCTTCCGGCACCAGCATCGGACTGAGTTTCCGCACGCCTACCGGGCAGTACTGCCGCACCTTCGCGATGTCGCGCGGTCCGGCCGGCCTCGTGTGCCGTGAACGCGGCGATTGGGTGGTCGAAGTCCTGGCACGCAATCCCCGGCCCCGGGATGGCAGCGCACCGGATGGCTATCGGCTCGCGGGCACGCCCTTTCCCGAAGCGATACGCCAGGCCCTGTCGACGCGCTTGATCAAGGAGCCGCTGACGCAGGCAGAAGAAGCGCGCGCCATCAAGTTCCGCTGGCGCAGCGAAAGCGTGTTGAAGGAAGCCGCCCCCTAACGTACACTCCCGCGCCTTGCCTGACTCGGGGTGTAGCTCAGCCTGGTAGAGCACTACGTTCGGGACGTAGGTGTCGCAGGTTCAAATCCTGTCACCCCGACCAATGGAATCAGGCACTTAGGCGTTATTCAGGAGGCTCCCGCCTCCTCCCGTGTGACAATCTGTGACACGAAAAACGCCTCGCCTTCCCGGTGTTTAAAAAGCCTTTCTAGACGTGACTCCAACCTCTGGAGTTTTCGTCATGGCTACTCTCATCAATCGGTCGCGTTTTCGCGTTCGCGTGCCACGCAAACCGGAACTGGAGCGGCTTTTTCCCTACGACGCGCCAAAACTTGCGCGCCAATACCTGCTTGAACTTCGTGAGCAGGGATTTCAAGGCAACATCGACCAGCTGGACGAGAGCTGGCTGATTCGCATCCGTCAGAAAGGACACAAGGCCGTCAACATCACCTGCGCATCCAAGCAGGAGGCCAGCGACACCATTGAAAAAATCGAGGGTGAACGCCGGCGCGGACTCTTCGTCGATTACACCAGCGGGCACCGCACCTGCTTCGCCGAGTTGTTCTTGCAGTTCGCAGACAAGGTCTGCCCTCGTCACAAAAGTTGCGATGTTGAACGGGCGATCCTGCTCAGCATGGTCAGCGACCTGGGGCCTCAATACGCGACGAGGGTGGCGAACCTAAAGCGTGAATACGCCATGGCCAAGGGCAAAACCCCGCGAATTCTTAAGCCGCACCACACGCCCCGCGCGCGCATTGACTGGATGCTCAAGCCCATCGCACAGGTCAAGCCAACCGAAATCAACGACTACGTCGATGAACGCCTCGACTCTGATCTCGCTCCTGCGACGATCGCTCGCGAGATCGACGTCATATCGCAGGTGGTGACATACGCCACGAATACGCTACGCATCGAGCTCCACAAGTCACCACTCGTCGGTGTGACGCGCCCCAGTTACAACAACGAACGCAGCAGACGCTTGAGTCCTGATGAAGAAGAAAGGCTCTTTGCAGCGGCCCGGGAGGAGGATCGTCTCGCAGCACGAGAGGCAGCCATCGAGAAGGCCCTGCTTCCAAGCCTGGAAATCGCCAAGTCACTGCCCAATGTCAGCGCCAGAAAGCGTTACCTCGCTCCGATCCGACGCGGGATCGTCGAACATCTGACTGATCCGCTTCCGACCCCATACTTCGAAACCATCCTGACAGTCCTGCTGGGCACAGCCATGCGCCGAAGCAATGCGCTCTCACTGGAGTGGGAAAATGTATTCCTCGAGGAATCCTGCGGGCGACTTATCGACACCAAGAACGGACACCCCCATAACGCTCCACTACGTCGCCATGTCGTTGAGGCCTTGCGCCAACTGCCTCGCGACAACTCTCGAGTTTTTCCGATCTCGCTGAACGAGTTCAGAAATGCCTGGGACCGCATTCGGCAACGCGCTGAACTGATCGACTACCACCTTCACGATTTGCGACACGAAGCACTGAGCCGGCTCGTAGAAGCCTCTCGAGCCGCGGGCATGCCACTGACCGTCCATGAACTGGCTGCAATCAGCGGCCATCGGGATTTCAGGTGCCTCGCCCGCTACATCAACCTGTGTGCCGGGGAACTTGCCGAGCGCATGGATGAGGCCTTTGAACTGGCCGCACAACGCCACAAGACGCACCGGGGTCGAATTCGACCCGCCATTCGAATTGGTGCGAATCGAATGCCAGACGCCCTTTACACCGAAGACCCCTCTACTCATCAAAACGCCGAGTCAACGTTCGGCGACCGCACACTGAACTAGACTTGGAGCCACTGCAGAATGAGCATCGAGC
>JBEEKA010000318.1:0-57788 GCA_041168985.1 Pseudomonadota bacterium
TGGGCGTAATACGGGATCTTCGACTCCAGCAGTTCCACGAAGTGCGGCCGCTCCGGGCGTGGCCCGACGAAGCTCATCTCGCCCCGCAGGACGTTCAACAACTGCGGCAGTTCGTCGATGCGGGTCTTGCGCAGGAAGTTGCCGATCCGGGTCACGCGCGGGTCGTCCTTCTGTGCCCACTGGGGCGCTCCCGCAGCCTCGGCGTCGGAGCGCATGCTGCGGAACTTGAGCAGCTCGAAATGCCGCCCGTCGAAACCCACCCGCACCTGGCGGTAGAGGATCCCTCCCCCCTTCCGGCCATCCTCCAGCCAGATCAGCAGGGCGGTGACCAGCATGATCGGCGCCGTGATCAGCACCAGCACCAGGCTGGCGACGAAATCCAGGGTCCTCGCCGTGAACCGGCGCAGGAAATCGCGCCGGAACCCTTCGCCGAAGATCATCCAGCTGGGACTCAGGGCATCCAGCAGGATGCGGCCGGATTCCCGCTCCATGAACGTCACAAGGTCGATGACGTTCAGGCCGGACATCCGGCAGTGCAGCAACTCGCGCACCGGCAGTTTCTTGCGCCGATCATCGAGGGCCACCACGACTTCTTCGACGCCATGCTGGTCGCACAGCGCCTTCAGGCCCGCCGGCGCGAGGAGGATCTGTTCCCCCGTCACGTCATGCAGCGTTTCGTTCTCGGGCGCCACGAATCCGACGATGTGATAGCCGCGACGATCGCTTCGACGGCGCATGCGGGCGAAGGTCTTCGCCCGGCTCCCGTAGCCATAGACCAGCACCCGGCGCTTCAAGGCCTGTGCATCGACGACCCGCGCAAACACCGCCCGGGTCATCAGCGCGGCGAGAAAGGCAATGGCGCCCGATATGAACAGCACGCCCCGCCCCACCTGCAACTGGGGCACGAGGTACTGCATCACGGCGATCACGGCGGCACTGGCAAGCAGTCCCAGCACGATCCGCAGACCGACCCCGGCCACGTTCGCGCGCTGCCGGACGGTATAGAGGCCCAGGGCGAGGAAGCTGACGAACGTGACCAGCGCGAACAGGATCGCCCGGGTGGAAATGGGCCCCAGACGCGCTTCGACGGCCGCGACATCCATGTCCGGGAAACGCAGCCAGACGGCCGCGTAGACCGCTGCACCGAACAGCGCCAACTCGATCAGCGTCAGGAGGATGATCGACGTGTGGAAGTAATGGCCGAGAACCCGGAATCGCATAGGGCATCAAGTATAGATTCGAACTGACCCGGGCTTATGCGTCACCGATCACACTGCCCTGTGCGCTGGAGTCTGCCAAACCGGCCGTGCAAGGCGAAAGCGGCGGAATAACCCACTTCGGGCTCGAAGCCTTCCAGCGTCCAGCGACGGGGCGCTTGGGCATCACCGTGCAAACGCGACAATCCCTGTCCACCATTTGTAAATTCGACATCGAAGTCCCGGAGGGGAAACGTCAGCCCCCGGCCCAGCGCCTTCACGAAGGCCTCCTTCCGGGTCCAGCAACCGAAGAAACCCGCGGCACGGGATTCGGTCGGCAGGCGGAAATACGCTTCGTTCTCCGCATCCGAGAAGTAGCGACGGACCAGGGCGTCCTGGTCCCGCAGTGGGCGGTGACACTCGATATCCACCCCGATCTCGCCTTCTGCGACAACACCGACCAGCAGTCGCTCACCCGAATGCGAGGCGTTGAAGGAAGGCCGTGCGCCGTCCCCGGACCAGGACAACCCGGGTTTGCCGTGCTGGCTGTACTCGAACCGGATGTGGGACGGCGCGGAGGATCCGATGTAATCGGCAAGGATCCGTCGCAGCGTGGCGCGGGCCATGACGAACCGTCGTTGGTCTTCCGGGAACCGGAGGCGTCCGGCCCGCCCCATCTCGTCATCGGAGAGCAGCGCAGCCGCACGCGCCAGACCTGACTCGTCGGTCTCCAGCCCGTGCAGCTGAAAGTCGACGACGCCCGCAGGCCCCTCGACCCGCCAGCGCCGCAAGGGGAGGCTCAGTGTGCCGACCCGCCCGCCCGCCGCGGCTCGTCCGACGCCGTCGCCGGACGCGAATCTTCGGTCTTGTAGACCATGAAGGGCCCGGAATGACCCTGAACGACGCCCTCGTCGACGACGACCTTGCTGACGTTCTTGAGGGACGGCAAGTCGTACATCGTGTCGAGCAGGATCGTCTCCAGGATCGTGCGGAGGCCCCGCGCGCCCGTCTTGCGCTCCATCGCGCGATGGGCCACCGCACGCAGGCCTTCCTCGCGGAATTCCAGCTCAGCGCCCTCCATCTCGAACAGGCGACGGTACTGTTTCGTCAGCGCGTTCTTGGGCTCCGTCAGGATCGAGATCAGCGCGGCTTCGTCGAGCTCCTCAAGCGTCGCAACGATCGGCAGGCGACCGACGAACTCGGGGATCAGGCCGAACTTGATGAGGTCTTCCGGCTCGATGTCCTTGAAAAGATCGGTGCCATGCGGACGCTCGTTCACGCCGCGCACTTCGGAGGTGAACCCGATGCCACCCTTCTGCGTGCGGTGCTGGATGATCTTCTCGAGGCCGGCAAAGGCGCCGCCGACGATGAACAGGATGTTCGACGTGTCGACCTGCAGGAATTCCTGCTGCGGATGCTTGCGCCCACCCTGCGGGGGGACGGAAGCCATCGTGCCTTCGATGAGCTTGAGCAGCGCCTGCTGGACGCCCTCGCCGGACACGTCGCGCGTGATCGACGGGTTGTCCGACTTGCGGGAGATCTTGTCGATCTCGTCGATGTAAACGATGCCCGTTTGCGCCTTTTCGACGTCGTAGTCGCACTTCTGGAGCAGCTTCTGGATGATGTTCTCGACGTCTTCGCCGACATAGCCGGCTTCGGTCAGCGTCGTGGCGTCGGCGATCGTGAAGGGCACGTTCAGCAGGCGCGCAAGCGTGTCCGCCAGCAAGGTCTTGCCCGAACCGGTTGGCCCGATCAGCAGGATGTTGCTCTTGGCGATCTCGACATCATCCTTCGCCTTGCCCGCTGCCCGCGCCTGCAGGCGCTTGTAGTGGTTGTAGACGGCGACGGACAGGGTTTTCTTCGCGCGCTCCTGACCGATGACGTACTCGTCCAGCACGGCCTTGATCTCGTGCGGTTTCGGGAGCTTCTCGCGGGAACGCTCGGTCTTGTCCTCGAGCTCTTCGCGGATGATGTCGTTGCAGAGCTCGACGCACTCATCACAGACGAAGACGGAGGGACCGGCAATCAGCTTGCGGACTTCATGCTGGCTCTTGCCGCAGAAGGAGCAATACAGGAGCTTGCCGTCGTCGGTCTTGCCGCGCGAGTCGTCGCTCATTCAACGCAACCTTTGCCCATGCAGACGGGGCACTGAAATACGGAATCTATATAGCACGGCCAAGCCCTTGGGCGCAAAAGCCGCGCCCACCCCAACTGCTTGTATCAACTGCGGTTTTGGGGCCGGCAGGCCTTGATCAGGTCGCCGCGGCGACGCGCGACTGCAGCACCTTGTCGATCATGCCGTATTCGCGCGCTTCCTCGGCGCTCATGAAGTTGTCGCGGTCGGTATCGACCTTGATCTGCTCCATGGACTGGCCGGTATGGTGGGCCAGCACGGCATTGAGCTTTTCGCGGATCTTGAGGATTTCCCGGACCCGGATTTCCATTTCCGTCGCCTGCCCCTCGGCCCCGCCAAGGGGCTGATGGATCATGATCCGCGAATGCGGCAGTGCGAAACGCTTGCCCGCGGCACCGCCGGCAAGCAGCACGGCGCCCATGCTCGCCGCCTGGCCGACGCAGATCGTCGACACGGCCGGCTTGATGAACTGCATCGTGTCGTAGATCGCCATGCCCGCGGTCACGACGCCGCCCGGAGAGTTGATGTAGAGAGAGATGTCCTTGTCGGGATTCTCGGACTCGAGGAACAGCAGCTGGGCGACGATCAGGTTCGCCATGTGGTCATCGACCGGGCCTACGGCAAACACCACGCGCTCCTTGAGGAGGCGGGAGTAGATGTCATAGGCCCGTTCGCCGCGCGCCGTCTGCTCGACGACCATCGGTACGAGGTTCAAGGCGCGCTCATTCATGGCTGATCCTTACGACTGGCGACCGAAGCCCGTGACTTCGGAAAAGGCGGCCGACCTGTCCGTGACCTTGGCGCGCGACACGATGAAGTCGACGGCCTGGTCCTCGAGGACGGAGGTTTCGATCTGGCGCAGGGCATCCGGATTCTGCATGTACGCGCGGCGCACTTCGTCACCGTTGGGATAGGCCGAAGCCAGCTCATCGATGCGAGCGCTGACGCGGTCGCGATCGATCGTGATGTTCTCGCGACGGATCAGTTCGCCGACCAGCAGACCGAGGGCCACGCGACGACGCGCGGGCTCGACGAACGGATCGCGCGGCGGCGCCTGCTTCGCATCGCGCATGCCCGCCCGCTGCATCATGTCGACCTGCAATTCCTGGACCTGTTCCTCGACCAGCGAGTTCGGCAGATCGACCGGGTTCGCCGCGACGAGGGCGTCGAATACCTGCGCACGCAGCTTGCCGCGCACGGCCTCACCGACCTCGCGCTCCATGCTCTTGCGCACTTCCTCGCGCAGCTTGGCCACCCCGCCCTCCGACAGGCCAAACGACTCCGCGAAGGCGTCGTCGACGTCCGGCAGGACCGGCTCTTCGATCTTCTTCACGGTCAGGTCGAACTCGGCCTGCTTGCCAGCCAGCTCGGTTGCGCCGTAGGCGTCCGGGAACTTGACCGGCGCAGTCTTCTTCTCGCCCACCGACATGCCAGCCAGCGCCGTTTCGAAATCGGCGATGGCGCGGCCCGAACCCAGCACGAACGGCGTGTCCGTGCCTTCGCCTCCGGCGAAGGGCGTACCGTCCACGCGCCCGAGGAAATCGGCCCACACGCGATCGCCCGACTGGCTCGCGCGGCCCGTGACTTCCCGGAACTCCGTGCGCTGCTTGCGCATGCTTTCGATCATTGCATCGACGTCGGCTTCGGTGATTTCAGTCACCGTGCGCTCGATGACGATGTCTTCGATCGGCTTCAGCGAGACTTCCGGCATGACTTCGAAGATCGCGGCGAACTTCAGGTCCTGCCCGTCGGAAAGCTCGATCGGTTCGATGCGCGGACCACCCGCAGGACGCAGGTTTTCCTTCGTGACCGCCTCCGAATAGCCCTCGCGGATCAACTCCGAGACGGCGTCGCTGCGGACCTGGCCGCCGAACTGCTGCTTGATGACCTGCATCGGGACCTTGCCCGGACGGAAGCCCTTGAGCGAAGCAGAACGCGACAGCTCGCGCAGGCGGTTTTCGACTTCACCCGCGACGCGGGAATGGGGAATGGCGACCTCGAGCCTGCGCTCCAAACCGGTGGTCGTCGTCACGGTGAATTGCATCGTCAGTTACCTCGAAAACCCTGCAGCGTGTTCTTTGAAAAATCGTTGGTGCGAAAGGAGAGACTCGAACTCTCACGGGTTGCCCCGCTGGAACCTAAATCCAGTGCGTCTACCAGTTCCGCCACTTTCGCCCCGGCGGTGGGCTGGCAAGTATACCGGAGCCGCGGGACGCGGGTCGGGCAGGAGGGGAAGATGGTGGGCCGTGTAGGATTCGAACCTACGACCAATTGATTAAGAGTCAACTGCTCTACCAACTGAGCTAACGGCCCATTTGAAAATGGGTGGGGTGGACGACGGGACTCGAACCCGCGACGGCCGGAATCACAATCCGGGACTCTACCAGCTGAGCTACGTCCACCATCGACTGCGCAGCAAAGTGAGCCTGGCGCGCCCGGCAGGAATCGAACCTGCGACCCTCGGCTTAGAAGGCCGATGCTCTATCCACCTGAGCTACGGGCGCTACGCACCCGGAACTTCGCGCCACTGCCCAGAAATGATACTGCATTCCCACCTGGCATTGCCATGCGATTTGCAGACCACCCTGCGCCCTGTTCCGGCTTGCCTTGCGGCGCGCCCTTTGCAGGGGCCGCGAGTATATACAAATTTCGGCCGAGCGCCACTAACGCAAAAGAAAGCCCAGATTTCGCAGGGCTTCAACCAGTCGCTCGCGCCCATGCAGCGATCCGGGCGACTTCAGTCGGTTCACGATCGTCCGGGTCCAGGCTGGCGGATACATCCCTTCGCCGGCCCAGAAATCCGCGAGCACGGCGTCATAGGCGCGCGCCTCCTCCACCTGTACTTCCAGCCGGTATTGCTCGCGATGCAGGACCGCGGCCTGGGCAAGACGCGGCTTGATGGCGGCCGGCCGAACTGGGTCTTCGTATCCGACGCACATCCCGAAGACCGGAAAGACGCCGCGCGGCAGGGCAAGTTCGCGTGCCACCTCTTCCGGCTTGTTGCGGATCCCGCCGATGTACACAGTGGACAGCCCCATCGATTCGATTGCGACGGCCGCATTCTGCGCAGCCAGCGCCGCGTCGATGACGCCCACCATGAGGGCCTCGAGGAATTCGAGACCTTCTGCGACCTCCCCCCGGGAACGCGCCACGGCATCGATGCGCGCCAGGTCGGCAAGCCAGACCAGGAACAGCGGGGCATCCCGGACATGCGCCTGATTCCCCGACAGGTAGCAGAGCTTCGCCTTGCGCTCGGCATCCTCGACTGCCACCACGCTCCAGACCTGGAGGTTGGATGAGGTGGAAGCCGACTGGGCCGCCGCCACCACTGCTTCGAGGCACCCCTCGGGCACCGGCTTCGCCAGATAGGCGCGTACCGACCGATGACCCATCAGGTGGTCGAGTATTTCATTCGACGGAAAGTGCGCGACGTCGGGCGGACGGCCCCCATATCGGCTGTCGAGGCGAGGCGGGAGTTGCGGCATGGGGGCTCCGGAATCCAGTATTCGCCCATGATCCCTGAAACGCGCTCAGCCCGCGAACTGCAGGCCCTGCTCGAAGCCGCCGTCGATGCCATCATCATGATCGACGGGACCGGCAGCATCCTTGCGCTCAACATCGCAGCCCAGCGCCTGTTCGGATACACCGCGGAAGAGGTCCTGGGCCGCAACATCAAACTGTTCATGCCTGCCGCCGTCGCGGCCGAACATGACCAGCACATCGCGCGGTACCTGGCGACTGGGGAAGCACGCGTCATCGGCAGGGGGCGCGAGGTCGATGCGCTGCGCAGGGATGGAAGCACTTTCCCTGCCCACCTCTCCGTGGGCCACGTTCAGGGCAGCAATCCGCCGCGATTCGTCGGATTCGTCCACGACCTGACGCCGCAGCGCGCCGCGGAAGAGGAAAACCAGCAGGCGCAGGCCCGGCTCGCACAGGTCTCGCGATTCGCGGCCATGGGCGAGATGGCCGCCGGTATCGCGCATGAACTGAACCAGCCGCTGTCGGCGATCGCGATCTATGCGCAGGCCTGCGATCGGATGCTGGACCATCCCGTGCCGGACCTGCCGGAGATCCACGCTGCCCTGAAGCAGATATCCGCCCAGGCCCTGCGCGCAGGCGAAGTCATCCGGCGCCTGCGCCACATGGTGAGCAACCGACAGACCGAGCGCGCCGACCTGCCGGTCAACGACGTGGTCCATGAACTCGCCACGCTCGCGAGCACCGATGTCCGGCACGGCGATGTCGAACTCGCCTTCGACCTGGCACCGGACGCGGGCCGCGTGAACATCGATCGCGTACAGATCCAGCAGGTACTCCTGAACCTGCTGCGCAACGCCATCGAAGCCCTGGACGGCACCCCGGCTGAACGCCGCCGGATCACCGTGGGAACGCGAAGCCTTGCGGACCAGGAGGTCGAGGTCTTCGTCAGGGACAGCGGTCCGGGCGTCACGCAGGAAACCCTGGACCACATGTTCGATCCGTTCTTCACGACCAAGCGCAGCGGCACCGGCCTGGGACTCGCCATCAGCCGCACCATTGCACGGTCGCACCATGGCACACTGGCACACCGTCCCAACCCCGAAGGCGGGGCGGAATTTTTCCTCAGAATCCCCCGTACAGAGGGCGAAGCAGCGACATGAAGACACCTGTCGAGACCGTGATCGTCGTCGATGACGACGAGGCCGTACGTTCATCCCTGCGCCTGCTGATGAAGTCAGTCGGCCTTGCCGTGGAGACTTACGGCTCCGCCACGGATTTCCTCGCGGCCTACAACGCCGCGGTGCCGGGATGCCTGGTACTGGATGTGCGCATGCCGGGCATGAGCGGACTGGAACTCCAGGAACAGCTGAACCTCAAGGGCGCGATCATTCCCGTGATCTTCGTGACCGGACACGGCGACGTACCGATGGCCGTCGAAGCCATGCAGCATGGCGCCTTCGATTTCCTGCAGAAACCCTTCCGGGACCAGGACCTGCTCGACCGCATACAGCGGGCGCTGGCCAGCGACCGCGATAACCGCGCACAACTGACCCAGAAGGACCAGATCCGCGCACGTCTGGACTCCCTGACACCCCGGGAGCGCGAAGTGCTTCAGCTCATGACGCGCGGGCGCCCCAACAAACTGATGGCCGCGGATCTCGGACTTTCCCAGCGGACCATCGAGATCCATCGCGCACGGGTGATGGAGAAGATGCAGGCCGCCTCGCTGGCCCAGCTCGTGCGCATGACGCTGGAGCTTGGAGAAAAGCCGGCCTGACCGGCACCCGTCAGTTCAGGCGCAGGCCGTGCACCGCAGGGCGTAGGGCACGGCCTCGAGGCGCGCGGGCGCGATTGCCTTCCCGCAGCTCGCACATTCGCCGTAATGACCTGCGGCAAGACGCGCCAGTGCCGACTCGATCTCGGAGAGTTCCAGTCGGCCCGAGTCGCCGATTGCACCCAGCACCTCGTCGTTACCGGTCTGGTTCGCCTGCTCCTCGAAATCCGGGTCCAGCGGTTCGGACTGGTGCCGCATGTCCGCATCGACGCGGCCAACCCGCTGCTGGAGTTCGGCGCGACGCGCCTCCAGCCTGTCCCTGACGGCGACGGTATCGATCTTCAAATGCGTTCTCCTATCGGTCCGGCAGGACACGGCGCGACGGCTTGAGTCGCGAGAGGTAGTCGGCGACGCCGGTGAGTTCATCGACACCGTATGGCGAAAGCAGCTGAATGTGCGGCGGCGGCATGTTGGGCCGACGTTCCTCAAGCGTGTCATGCAGCTGGCGCAGCAGATAACGGTAATGCTGGCCTGCAAGCCGGGGCACCAGCGTCACGCCATTGCCCTCGCCTTCCGGTCCATGGCAACCAGAGCAGTCGCGGGCATAGGCCTGCGCGCCCGCCGCAAGTTGCCTGCCGTCGCCCACGCCCGTCGAAGGGCCACGCTGCAGGGTGCTGATGAAGGCCGCGAGATCGGCGAGATCCTGCGGCGGGCCGAGTCTGTGGCGCGCCGCGACTTCTTCCATCTGCAGGTCCCATCGCTCGGCGTGTCGGTAATCGACCAGCTGCTTGACGATGACGCGCTGGTGCTGCTGGGCGATGACCGGGATTCCGCCCTCTGCATTGCCGCCGCCACTTCGGCCATGGCAGGCCTTGCAGTCGTCGAACAACCTGCCCCCCCGGGCTGCGTTCCCACGGGCCTCGAAGGCCGCGCGCAGTTCCTCCCGGGTGGTCATTGGCTCGGCGGCCCAAACCGTCGCCATGCCCAGCATCAGCGATGCAGCGAGAACGCGCTTGAGTTTCATGGCAGGAACTCCGACGACCGGGACGGGACCCGGAATGATGATACGCGGTTCAGTCCCCTGCCCGGATAGGGGCTATACGTAGCCTGATGCGTGCATCGAGTGCCACGACACCCGTGGGTGTCGCGAGCAGGGGATTGATATCGAGCTCCCGCAACTCGGGTACGGCCCGCGACAGGAGGTCGAGCGAATGAAGCGCACTTTCCACGCTGCTGCGATCCAGCGCCGGGCGGTTCCTGTATGCCGACAGCAGCTTCGCGATGCGTGTCCGGTCGACAAGCCGCCTGATCTGGCCACGGTCGACCGGCAGCAGTTCCAGCGCCTTGTCCGCCTTCAGTTCAACGGCGATTCCGCCCGCACCGAAAAGCAGGACGCGGCCGAAGACGGGATCCGTCGCAATCCCGAGCAGCAATTCCTCGCCGGCGGCGCGATCGATCATCGGTTGCACCGTGAAGCCTTCCAGGCGAACGTCGGGACGCAAGGACCGGATGCGCTCGGACATGGCGTTCGCCGCCGTTTCGACGGCCTCGCGACCCTCGAGCCCGAGCGCCACGCCCCCCACGTCTGACTTGTGCGTGATCCCGCGCGAAAGCACTTTGAGTGCCACCGGCCCTTCCAGCGCTGCCGCCAGTGCCCCCGCCTCCACCGCATCCCGCGCGACCCCGGTCGACACCACGGGAATGCCACAGGCCGCAAGCACCTGCTTGGCCTCGACCTCCGACAGCCATTCGCGGGAGTCACGCCGCGCGGCAGCCAGCAACGGATCCAGCACCGTTTTAAGGGCGGACGGCACCTCGTCCACCGGACGGATGTCCCGCACTTCGTCCCGCAGGGCCCGGTAGCGCGTGATATCAACAAAACCTTCGACGGCTTCCTCGGGCGTCTCGAAAACGGCAAGGCCGGCAGCGGAACTGATATCAGACGCCGCGCGAACGGCATCACCTCCCATCCAGCAGGTCAGGAGGGGCTTGCCCGAACGCTTGGCCACGGGCAGGCACGCCGCGATGATTTCCTCGGCCGGCACGATGGCTGTAGGCGCGTGGATCAGCAGCGCGGCGTCGACCTCGTCGTCGGACAGGACGAGACGCAGGGCCTCCGCATAGCGCGACGGCGGGGCGTCGCCCACGATATCCACCGGATTGCCATGCGACCAGACGGCAGGCAGGGCCGCGTCGAGCGCGGCGATCGTATCGACGGACAATTTGGCCAGCTGCCCACCCTGCGCGATGAGTGCGTCGGTCGCGAGGATCGCAGGCCCTCCTCCGTTGGTCACGATCGCAAGGCGCTCCCCGGACAAGCCTTCGCATCGGGCGAGGGCTTCGGCGACATCGAACAGTTCGCGCGTTCCCGCCACGCGCAGCACGCCTGCCCGGCGGAAGGCGGCGCCATACACCTCGTCGGAGCCCGCCAGCGCACCGGTGTGCGACGCGGCCGCCCGGGCACCTTCCGGAGCGCGACCTGACTTCACGACGATGACTGGCTTGACGCGGGAGGCAGCCTCCGCAGCTGCGAGGAACCGCGGCCCATCGGTGATGGACTCTATGTACAAAAGGATCGCACCCGTGGCCTCGTCCCTGCGAAGGAGGTCCAGCAGCTCCGGGAATCCGATATCCAGCGCATTGCCGAGCGACAGGCAATGCGAAAAACCGATGCCCTGCGCACTGGCCCAGTCGAGCAGCGCCGTCGTGAGGGCACCGGACTGCGCGACCAGCGCGAGCTCGCCTGACGGTCCGAGCCGATGCGCGAAGCTGGCGTTCAGGCCCTGCCCGGGACTGAGCAGGCCCACGCAGTTGGGACCCAGCAGTCGCAGCCCGCTCTCGCGGGCCGCAGCCAGCACGGCGGCGTCGATTCGCCTTCCGTCTTCGCCGACGGCGTCGAGTCCCGCAGTGATGATCACAGCCGTGCGGCAGCCCTTGCGGCCCAGGGCTTCGACCAGCGCAGGGAGGGTACGGGCAGGGGTGCAGAGCACGGCCAGATCCGGCACGCCTGGCAGGGCATCTACCGAAGGGAAGGTCGGCCGGCCCGCGACCTCGCGATGCTTCGCGTTGAAGAACCAGACCTCGCCCTTGTAGCGGCCTTCGAGCAGGTTGCGTGCGACCTTGGCCCCCACACTGCGTTCGCGATCCGACGCGCCGACGAGCACGACCGACCGGGGTGCGAGCAGGGAACCCAGACTATCCGTCATGGAACGACCCGTGATGACTCCGCAACAAGACGCAACGGCGGGTGAATCGCCCCGGAGCGGCGGCGGACCCCGCGAAGCAAACCAGCGCGGAGGCAGGGCACATGCTGGCCCTCCGGACGGAAATTCATTGTGGTCGGGGCAGAGGGATTCGAACCCCCGACCCTCTGCTCCCAAAGCAGATGCGCTACCAGACTGCGCCATGCCCCGACAGGTGCCGCGCGGCGGCGGCGAGCGCAATGCTATCCTGCCCGCCCCTGAAAGGCACCCTGATTCGACGGAGTTTTTCCATGACTGCACGACTGATGGACGGCAAGGCGATCGCGCAGGCCTTGCGGAACGAAATCAAGACCAAGGTCGACGCGCTGACGGCAGCCGGAAAACGCGTTCCGGGGCTCGCCGTCGTCATCGTGGGCCAGGATCCGGCCTCGCAGATCTACGTGCGCAACAAGCACCTCGCGACCGAGGCCGCGGGCATGAAATCGATCATGAAGGTCCTGCCTGAAACGGCGACGCAACAGGAAGTGCTGGCCGTGGTAGCTGAGCTGAACGCCGACCCGTCGGTCGATGGCATCCTCGTCCAGCTGCCGGTACCGAAGCATATCGACAGCAAGGCCGTGATCGACGCCATCGCGGTCGAGAAGGACGTCGATGGCTTCAATCCGGAAAACATCGGCCTGCTGGCGCAGCGAACCCCGCGGCTGCGTCCCTGCACGCCTTACGGCTGCATGAAGATGCTCGAACACTCCGGTATCGACGTGAAGGGCATGGACGCGGTCGTGCTGGGCCAGTCGAACATCGTCGGTCGCCCCGCGGCGCTCGAACTGCTGATGAAGGGCGCCACCGTCACGATCTGCCACAGCCAGACGAAGGACCTCGTCGGCCACATCCGGCGTGCGGACGTCATCGTTGCGGGCATCGGCAAGCCGGAGTTCGTGAAGGGCGAGTGGATCAAGCCAGGCGCGATCGTGATCGATGTGGGCATCAACCGCCTGCCCTCGGGCAAGGTCGTCGGCGACGTGGAATTCGAGACGGCGAAGGAAGTGGCTTCGTGGATCACGCCTGTCCCGGGTGGCGTCGGCCCGATGACCATCGCGATGCTGATCCAGAACACCCTCGAGGCTTACGAGCACCGCGAGGGCAAGTAAGCGCCGGACGGTCCGTCGCCGCTGCAGGTCAGCGGCGACGCCAGGCGGTGACGCCGCCCGGCTTGTCCTCGAGGATCACGCCCTGCGCGGCCAGCGCGTCGCGCAGGCGGTCCGATTCGGCGAAATCCTTCGCCTTCCTTGCGGCCAGTCGTGCCGCCACCATCCCATCGATTTCCGCATCCGTCGGGCCCGACAATTCGCCGGACGCCGCGGAAGGCCGCAGCCGGAACCACTGTTCCGGATCCAGCTGCACGAGACCCAGCGGTGCGGCAAGGCGGCGGAACTGCGCGGCAAGCCGGGCCGCTTCGCCCTCGCTGCCGGCGGCGCGCAGCGTATTGATCTCGCGCGCCATCGTCTGCAGGACGGCGATCGCCTCGGGCGTATTGAAGTCATCGTCCATTGCCGCTGCGAACGTCGTCGCCTGCGGAACGTCTCCCTCCGCCGCCACGACCGGCAACCCGCGCAGCGCGTTATAGAGCCGGCCCAGTGCCGCATCGGCCTGTTCGAGCTGCGGGATCGAATAGTTGATCGGTCCGCGGTAATGGCTGCCCAGCAGAAGATAGCGCAGCACTTCGGGGTGGCGCAGGCGCGGCTTCACTTCGCGGTAGGTGAAGAAGTTGCCGAGCGACTTCGACATTTTCTCGTCGTCGACATTGACGAAACCGTTGTGCATCCAGAACCGGGCGAAAGGATGGCCCGTCGCGCCGCATGACTGCGCGATCTCGTTCTCGTGGTGCGGAAACTTGAGGTCCATGCCGCCGGCATGGATGTCGAAGGTGTCCCCGAGCAGGGTCGTGGACATCGCGGAGCATTCGATGTGCCAGCCCGGGCGCCCGGCCCCCCAGGGCGAGCCCCAGGAGGGTTCCCCCGGCTTGACGCGCTTCCACAGGACGAAGTCGAGCGGATCCCGCTTGGACTCGCCGATTTCGATGCGCGCGCCGGCGCGCAGGTCAGCCAGACGCTTGCCGGACAGCTGGCCGTACTCCGGGAAGCTTGAAACCGAATACAGCACGTCGCCATCCGCGGCGACATAGGCATGCCCGCGCTCGATCAGCCGCCCGATCATGGAGAGGATCTGCGGCACGAACTGCGTCGCGCGCGGCTCTTGGTCGGGTCTGCCGCAGGAAAGGCTCGCGGCGTCCTCTTCCATCGCGGCGATGTACCGCGCGGTCAGCACGTCGATCGGCTCGCCGCGCTCCGCGGCGCGCTTGATGATCTTGTCGTCGATGTCCGTGATGTTGCGGACGAAGTCGACCGCGTAGCCGGAAGCCTTCAGCCAGCGACGCACCATGTCGAACACCACCATCATGCGCATGTGGCCGATGTGGCAGTAGTCATAGACCGTGATGCCGCAAACGTACATGCGGACCTTGCCGGCCTCCATGGGGGAGAAGGTCTCGAGCTGGCCGGTCAGGGAATTGTGGATGCGGAGCATGGGCGCGGAGTTTAAAGGAATCGGGCAAGCCGCAGGATCGCGACGCCCCTACAATGGTATCCCAACGATGTCCGCCCCCCCTTTCCTCTTCGTTTCGGACCTCCACCTCGACGCCGCGCTGCCGGAGGCCGTCGCTCAGTTCCTGGCGTTTCTCGAGGACGATGCCGTCCGCGCAGCGGGGCTCTACATCCTCGGGGACCTGTTCGAGGCCTGGGTCGGCGACGACGATCCCGAGCCCTGCCGGAGCAAGGTCTGCGATGCACTGCGCGACTACACGTCGGCGGGCCATCCCTGCTGGGTCGTGCGCGGCAACCGGGACTTTCTTTTCGGGTCCGGGTTCGAGGCGCGGACCGGCTGCACGCTGCTGCCGGATCCGGTACGGGTGCGGATCGGCAGTCTCGATGCCTTCGTCAGCCACGGGGACGTGCTCTGCACCGACGACCACGCGTACCAGGAACTGCGCAGCATCGTTCGCCCTGCCCGCTGGCAGGACCGCTTCATGGCCTTGCCGCTCGATGTTCGCAGGGCTGTCGCCGACCGGGCCCGGCGCGGCAGCCGTGCCCATACCGGGCGGGTCGCTCATGAGGTCATGGACGTCAACCCCGAAACCGTCGCCACGGCGTTCCGCGCCAGTGCGACCCGGCTGATGATCCACGGCCACACCCATCGACCCGGCATCCACTCAATCGACGTGGACGGCCGGCACTGCACGCGCATCGTCCTGGGTGACTGGTACTCACAGGGCAGCGTGCTGGCCGTTCAGGAAGACGGCGCTTACGAGCTGAAGTCACTGCCGCGCTGAAACGACAGCAGGTGGCCGCAGGCCGGGTTGCCGATCAACCCGGGTGATGACAGGCAACCGTCACGCCATCGACCACTCGCGGCCTCGGCCTTGCATCCGTACAGTGGACGTCGGCCCGCGGACACCGCGCCGCGAAGACACAGCCCGATGAGACGGCGCCTGACGAAACCCGCGGAACCGCCCGGGCCTCTGTAGCGGTGGCCGGGGCGGTCACCGGATGGCCACGTCGTCGTGCGCGCCGGGGGTCCGCCACGAGCGCGGCCGACAGGAGAAGCTGCGTGTAGGGGTGCCGGGGTCGCGCGAAGATCTCGCTGGTGGGTCCCTGCTCCATGACCTGCCCCCGGTAAAGCACCAGGATCCGCTCGCACAGGAAGCGCACGGCCGCCAGGTCGTGGGCGATGAACATCAGGGCGAGGTTGCGGCGCGCCCGCTCGGACGCGAGGAGATCCAGCACCTGTGCGCGGATGGATACGTCCAGCGCCGAAACCGGCTCGTCACAGACCAGCACGGCCGGGTCGGTGATCAGTGCGCGCGCGATGCCGATGCGCTGCGCCTGCCCGCCGGAGAACTGGTGGGGGTACCGGCCGAGCATTCCTGGCTCAAGTCCAACGGCATGCATCGCGGCCTCGGCCCGTTCAAGCCGCCCGGCGCGGGACAGACCCGGCTCGAAGACCCTCAGGGGCTGCGCAAGGATCTCCTCGATATGCATGCGCGGATCGAGACAGGCCAGTGGATCCTGGAACACCAGCTGCAGATCCCGCCGCCGCTGTCGCAGTTCCTCTGCCGACAGGATCGCGAGATCCTCGCCGCGCAACAGGACCTGGCCGGATGTCGGGACGATGAGGCGCAGCGCGGCACGGGCGAGCGTGGACTTGCCGCTGCCCGACTCGCCCACCACAGCCAGGGACTCGCCGGCGGCCAGTCCGAAGCTGGCACCTTCCAGGGCGCGGAAGGATTCGCCGGCGCGCAACAGCCCGCCTGCGCGCCGGTAATCGATGACGAGGTCCCGACCTTCCAGCAGCAGCGGACCGCTCATGCGATCTCCCCTGCACCCAGTTCGAGTCGACGTGCCGCGTCCAGCAACTGCCGTGTGTAGGGTTCGCGCGGAGCATCGAAGATCTGCATCGCGGGAGCCTGCTCGACCACCCTGCCATGGCGCATGACCGTCACGGCATCGGCCACGCGGGCCAGCACGCCCAGGTCGTGGGTCACGAAGAGGATGCCCATGCCGAGCCGCTCCCGGAGGTCCAGCAACAGATCCAGAATCTGGGCCTGCACGGTCACATCCAGTGCGGTCGTGGGCTCGTCGGCCAGCAGGAGGTCGGGCTCGCAGAGCAAGGCCATCGCGATCATCACGCGCTGGCGCATGCCGCCCGACAATTCGTGGGGATACTGGCGCAGCCGCCGCAGCGGATCCGACAACCCGACGGACTCCAGCATCGTGGCGGCGCGATCCCGCGCTTCGTTCCGGCCGCAGCGCCCATGCACCCGCAACACTTCCGTGAGCTGCAGACCAAGGCGCAACTGGGGGTTCAGCGCGGTCATCGGATCCTGGAACACGATGGACAGGCGGTTGCCCCGCAGCGACTGCAGCCGGGATTCCGGTGCGCCCAGCAACTCCTCGCCATTGAATCGGGCACTGCCGGTCAGTTTCGCGCCGACGGGCGGCAAACCCAGCAGCGACAGGAGCAGCTGCGTCTTGCCGGAACCGGACTCGCCGGCTATGCCATGGATTTCGCCCTTACGCACGGACAGGTCCACGCCATCGACGATCCGCCGTCCTCCGGACAGCGCCACACAGAGCCCTTCGATCGACAGCATCGAGGAATCAGCCATGCCCGCTGCCCCGGTCCTGGAGCGAGGCGGGATCGAAGCGGTCGCGCAGCGAATCGCCGATCCGGTTGCAGCAGTAGACGATCACGGCCAGCAGCACTGCCGGCTGCAGCAGCAGCATGGGGCGGGAGCGCAGCTGTGCGGCGCCTTCGGCGATCATCACGCCCAGCGATGTCAGCGGCGCCTGTGCGCCGAGCCCGAGGAAACTCAGGAAGGCTTCGATGAGGATCACCGTCGGTATGGTCAGGGTCAGGTAGACCACGACGATACCCAGCAGGTTCGGAATGATGTGGCGGACGATGATCTGGGCAGAGGTCATGCCCCCGACGCGCGCCGCTTCCACGAATTCGCGTTGTCGAAGCGTCAGCGCCTGGCCCCGGGCGATCCGGGCGATGTCCAGCCAGGACACGGCGCCGATCGCCACGAACAGCAGCACGATGTTCCGCCCGAAGATGACGGTAAGCACGATGACGAAAGGTATGAACGGGACGGAATACAGCACGTCGACGGCGCGCATCATCCACGCATCGGTTCGACCTCCCGCGTAACCCGCCGTGACGCCCCAGCCCACGCCGATGACGAGGCTGGTGAGGCTGGCCAGTACGCCGACGAGCAGGGAAATGCGGCATCCCCACATCAGCCGCACGAGCAGGTCACGCCCGAGGTCGTCGGTACCGAACCAATGCCCATCGGCCCACTGTGGCATGAGGTCCAGCGCGTCCCAGGACGGCGTCGCGTAGTCGTACGGCGACAGCCAGGGCACGACAAGCGCGGCGAGCAGCACCGACCCCAGCACGGTGTAACTGGCGATCGGGTGCCTCACTCGAGCCTCACGCGCGGGTCGAGCCAGGCGTAGCAGATATCGGCCACGAGGTTCGCGGCGACGATCAACACGCCGTACAGGACCGTGACGCCCATGACCAGCGTGTAATCGCGGTTGAATGCGCCATCGACGAAGAACCTGCCGATGCCGGGCAGGCCGAACGTGGTCTCGATGACGATGGAGCCGGTGATCACGCCCACCGCTGCCGGACCGAGGAATGAAACCAGCGGCAGCAGCGCCGGCTTTAGCGCATGGCGCAGGATGACCGTGCGCCAGGGAAGGCCTTTCGCCCGCGCGGTCCGGATATACGGCGCGTGCAGTACATCCGCCAGGCTCGCGCGCAGGATTCGGGCCACGTATGCGATGTAAGGCAGGGACAACGCCACCACGGGCAGCACGAGGTTCCGCCAGGCGCCCCCACCCCAGTCGCCTGCAGGCAGCCAGCGCAGGCCGACGGCGAACACCAGCACCAGGACCGGCGCCGTGACATAGACGGGGATGGATATGCCCAGCAGCGAGAAGGCCACGCCGATGCGGTCCCAGACCGTGTCGCGTTTCGCGGCCGCGACGACTCCCAGAGGTATGCCCATGAGCAGCGCAAGCAGCAGGGCAAGGCCGCCGATGGTGAGGTCGATAGGCAGGCCCTGCGCGATGAGTTCATTGACGCTGGTGTCGCGATACTGGAACGAGGGCCCGAAGTCGCCCCGTGCGAGCTGGCCGAGGTAGCGCAGGTACTGCAGCGGCAGTGGCTCCTCGAGATGGTAGGCCGCCTCGATGCTCGCACGGATCTCCGGCAGCATCGCCTTTTCGCCATCGAAGGGGCCGCCCGGGGCCGCATGCAGCAACAGGAAGCCCAGCGTGACGATCACGAACAGGGTCGGTATGGCGGTCAGCAGGCGGCGAAGCAGGAAGGCCCCCATGTCAGTCCTCTCCTGCCCCGAGCCAGAGGTTCCGGGAAGGATTCCGGTCCATCACGTTCCCCAGCCAGCCGCCGACATACGGCCGCACGAGATGCCGGCTCTGGTAGTAGTAGATCGGGATCGATGGCGCATCTTCGTCCAGCAGGGCCTCCGCCTGCCGGAAGATCGACATCCGACGTGCGTCGTCCCCGGTGCTGACGGCTTCGCCGAGCAGGGATTCGAAACGCGGGCTGGCGTAGCGCGGATGGTTGTTGCCATCTTCCTTCGAGAACAGCGACAGGAAGGTATAGGGATCCAGGTAGTCGCCGATCCAGGCGTGCCAGAACAACCCGTGCTTGCCGATGCGCCGGTCCTGGATGAACACGCGCCACTCGGACATGTTCATCGTGACCTTCACGCCGAGGTTCATGCGCCACATCGCCGCAATGGCCTCGAGAAGCCGGCGTGAATCGGGGCTCGTGATCATATGGGCGAGTTCGACCTGCAGCGGATGCTTCGCATCGTATCCCGCCACCGCCAGCAGCTCGCGGGCCCTGGCATGGCGACGTTCAGCACTCCACGAGGCCCACTCAGGCAAGGCCGGGCTGTAGCCCTCGTAAGGCGGAACGAATCCGTAAGCCGGCAGGAACAAGCCCTTGAGGAGCTTGTCCACGAGGATCTCGCGGTCGACCGCCATGCTGAGCGCCTGGCGAACGGCCTTGCGGTCATAGGGAGGCGTCTCGACATGCATGCCGAGCATCACGATGCCGAAATACGGCGCCAGTCGGACCTGTGCGCCGAGGTCGCGGCGCAGCCAATCGATGTCGTCGATGTTGAATCCGTCCGTGACATCGATGTCGCCGGCGAGGAACCGTGCGGTCTGCGCGCTGCGGTCAGACAGCGGGTAAAACGTGACCGTATCGATGCGCACGTGGCCCGCATCCCAGTAGCGGTCGTTCTTCGCGAGCGTGACGGCACCATTGATGACGAGGTCCTTCAGCACGTAGGGACCGTTGGACACCAGGTTTCCCGGGCGTGTCCAGTCCGTGCCTCTGGCACGGATCGTGGGTTCATGCAGCGGCGAAAAGTAGCTGTTCGTCAGCAGGTACAGGAAAAACGGCGTGGGGCTGCCCAGCTCGACGCGAAGCGTGTGCGCGTCGACGACCTGCAGACCGAGCGCTGCAACCGGTTTGCGTCCCGCCGCGACGTCCTGCCCGTTGCGCAGCGGCGCGAAAGCCTGCGCATATTCGGAAGCGGTCGCCGGATCAACGGTCCGTCGCCATCCATAGGCGAAGTCCTGCGCCGTCAGGGGATCGCCATTGGACCAGTGCGCATCCCCTCGAAGGTGGAATGTCCAGGTCAGTCCGTCCGCCGAACGGTCCCAGGAGGCCGCGACGCCCGGCGCGACGTTGCCCGCGCCATCGATTCGCGTGAGCCCCTCGAAGAGGTCGTCAAGGAGACGCTGGGTCGGCACGTCGGTGGCCAGCGAGGGATCCAGAGTGCGCGGCGCACTGTCGATCTGCCTCCGAAGGTGACCGCTTGCTGCGCGTTCCGCGGCATCGGGACCCACGGCAGAACCCGAAGGCGAGTTCGTCTGCGAACAGGCTGCGAGCAGCACCATGACCGCGAGCGAACAGCTGCGCAGGAACCTCATGCCGACACAGGGGTGCCGGAATGGAAGCGGAACTGCGCGTCGGGACGCGTGATGAGTTCCGCTTCGGCCTGCGACAGCACCTCGACGCGAGTGGCCAGCAGCGCCTCGCCGGACGCGGCATCCACTGCCAGCGCGGCGTCCCTAGCAAGGTCCAGGTAGAGTCCTTCGTGCCGACGCTCCGCGACCGCGAGGTCGGCATAGAAACTGCCGATCGGCTCGGGGAGATGCGGCGCGACACACTCGAATCGCTCGCAGGAACGGGACTCGATCAGGGCGCCGGCCACCAGCAGATCGAGCTTGCGGGCCGGATCAGCCGTTGCCAGGTGCCTGCGGAGCTCTCCGGCATACCTCGACGGCGACAGACGCATCGGCTCGACGCCAAGCTGCTGCATCAGTTCGTCCACCTGCTCGAAATGCCGCAATTCCTCGCGGGCTAGGCGCGCCAGACGCTGCGCCAGCCGCCGGTCATCGGGGTAGGCGAACAGCAGCGCCAGTGCGGTGGAAGCGGCCTTCTTCTCGCAGTTGGCATGGTCGCGCAACAGGTCCTGCCAATTCAGGGCCGCCGCCGCCACCCAGGCTTCCGGCGTGGCCACGCGGAGGATCATGCCGCGAGTCCCTTCACCTGCAGGAGCAGGTCGTAGAGGGCCTTGTCCGCTTCCCGTGCGCCGTCAAAGCGGTCCTCGGGACGCTTGGCAAGCAACCGTTCCACCAGAGGCTGCAGCAGGCGCTGCGTTTCAGGCAGCTTGGGCACCGGGGAATTGCGGTGCTTGTACAGGATGGCCATCGGGTTATGGTCGGTAAATGGTTTTTCGCCGGTCAGCATCTCGAACAGGATGATGCCGAGGCTGTAGAGGTCACTGCGCGCGTCGATCGACTCGCCATGCGCCTGCTCGGGACTCATGTAGTGCGGCGTACCGAAGATGACACCGGGATCCGTGATCTCGAGATCGAGTGCCGCGCGCTTCGCAAGGCCGAAATCACTGAGCGCGACGCGGTGTGGCCCGCGCATCAGTACGTTGCCGGGCTTGAGGTCCCGATGGAACGTGCCGACCTGATGCAAGGCCTGCAGGGCACGCGTGATCTGGATGGCTATCGACAGCGCTTCTTCGACCGAAAATCCCGCCTGCATCCGCCGACGGAGGTCGCCATCCGGAAAATACTCCATCACGAGGTAGGCATGGTCATCGGCGATGCCAAGTTCATGGCTCAGCACGATGTTCGGATGCCGCAACTGCCGCCCGACATCGTATTCCTGCAGGAAGCGCTCGAACGCAGAGTCGTTGCCGTTCTCGTCAAGCATCGACGGCGTGACCTTCACGGCGACCAGGCTGCCGAGTTTCTCGCACTCGGCGACATAGAGCTGTGCCACGGTGCCACCGGGAATACGCCGAATGCACCGGTAGCCCGGTATGCGCACGGCGCCGAACTGCCGCGACTGTCGCCCGGCCTCCGAGACGCGCCAGTCCGCCAGCGCCGACTGCCTGACCCGCGAGGCTTCGCGCAGGACATCTATGTAGCGCTGGGTCCCCACGTCGGCGCGGGACAGGACGCCGAAGGCGCCATAGACCCGTGCGAGATGCGCAACCTCGCTGTCCAGGTCATCCACGATGAACAGGATGGGCGCAAATCCGGGGCGGGAAGCCAGGTCCTGAAGCCAGTCGACCCCTGCCCCGCCGGGCCAGGACTCCCCGAGCAGCACGGCATCGAAACCCTGCGCGAGGAACCCCGCGGGCAAAGGTCCACCGGTATCCGGGGGATGGCCGGTGACGGTCGTCCCGGGCCACACCGCACATGCCGCCTGCCTGCACTGGGACCTCAGCCGCGCATCATGTTCCACGAGGAGCAGGCGCATGCGTGATCCGCCGGACTGTGGGGCTTTCAGCTCACGACCTTGAGCGGTGCATCACGGCGGGCGGTACGCACGCCGTCGTTGCGCTCGTCCTGCAGGCGGGCGAGGTACTCTGGGGTCACGTCACCCGTGACGTACTGCCCCGAGAAGCAGGACGTGTCGAACTCGCGGATGTTGGCGTGGTCGTGCCGGCAGGCCGATATAAGGTCTTCCAGGTCCTGGTAGATGAGCCAGTCGGCACCGATGGCCTTCGCGACCTCGGCCTCGTCCCGTCCTGCTGCGACCAGTTCCGAGGCCGCAGGCATGTCGATGCCGTAGACGTAAGGGTGTCGCACCGGCGGCGCGGCGGAGGCGAAGTAGACTTTCCTGGCGCCGGCCTCACGGGCCAGTTCGATGATCTGCGCCGATGTCGTGCCACGGACGATCGAGTCATCGACCAGCAGCACGTTGTTGCCGCGGAACTCCAGATCGATCGCATTGAGCTTGCGCCGCACGGATTTCGTGCGCTGCTCCTGGCCCGGCATGATGAACGTGCGGCCGATGTAACGGTTCTTGTTGAACCCTTCGCGGTATTTGAGCCCCAACTTCTGCGCAAGCTGGATCGCGCAGGTACGGCTGGTGTCTGGAATCGGGATCACGACGTCGATGTCATGGTCAGGCCGCTCGCGGCGGAGTTTGTCCGCGAGTTTCTCGCCCATGCGCATGCGTGCACGGTTCACCGAGATGTTGTCGATGATCGAATCGGGACGTGCGAAGTAGACGTACTCGAAGATGCACGGCGTATGGCGTGCCGTTGCCACGCACTGGTTCGAATGCAGCCGTCCCTGCTCGTCGATGAAGATCGCTTCGCCCGGCGCCACGTCGCGGACCACCTCGAAAGAGAGCATCGTCAGGGCGACGCTTTCCGAGGCCAGCATGTATTCGACGCCCTTCGGGCTGCGGCGCTGACCGAGCACGAGCGGCCGGATGCCGTGCGGGTCGCGGAACCCGAGCACGCCATGGCCGATGATCAGGGCCACGACGGCATAGGCACCGCGGCAGCGGCGGTACACCGCGTTGCAGGCCGCGAAGATGTCGCCGGGCGTCGCCCGCGGCGTGCCCACGCGCTGCAGTTCGGACGCGAACACGTTCAGCAGTACCTCGGAATCCGAGCGCGTATTCAGGTGGCGCCGGTCCTCTCGCATCATGACGGCGCCCAGCTCGGCGGCGTTTGTCAGGTTGCCATTGTGGCCCAGGCAGATGCCGTAGGGGGCATTGACGTAGAAAGGCTGGACCTCGGACATGCTGTCGCCACCGGCCGTCGGATACCGGACGTGTCCGATGCCCATGTTGCCGCGCAGGGATTCCATGTCCGACTGCTGGAACACATCACGGACCAGACCGCGTCCGCGCACCGTGAAGAGTTCGCCGTTCTCTTCGGTCATGATGCCCGCGGCATCCTGTCCGCGGTGCTGCAGTCCCGTAAGGGCATCGTAAAGCTGCTGGTTGACGGGACTTCGACCGACGATTCCGACAATGCCACACATGGGACCTCCGACCGAGGATCAGACCGACGACAACCCGTTGATGCGGTCGCCGCCCAGCACGTGGAGCACTTTCGCGACAGGTGCCAAGTAGGGCATCAGGCGCGAATGGCGCCACCACGACTCGCCATCGAGCCGGGCCGCCTGACCTAGGACCACGAGGACACCGAGGACCAGCACACCGCGCAGGACCCCGAACAGCAGACCCAGCGTCCGGTCCACCGACCGAAGCAGGGACATGCGGACCAGATGCGAGACGATCGCGCCGATCACCGCGCCGATCACGAGCACGGCGATGAAAACGATCGATCGCGCGGTCCAGGTGCTGATGGGCGGATCGACAAGCAGCCCGCCCAGATGAGGCTCGACGACCGATCCGAATCGCCATGCCGCGAAAAACGCGACGACCCAGGTGGCGAGCGAACAGACTTCCTTGACGAACCCGCGCCAAAGCCCCGCGATCGCGGAGAGCAGCAGGATTCCGGCGAGCAGGTAATCGACGCTGGTCATGATGCAAGTCTACCGGATGGCCGTGCGCTACGCTCAGGGCGCAACGAGGGTGCCCGCCAGGCCCTCTTCGGCCAGCCGTTTGCGGAGCCCCTGGGCTGCAGCGCGATCTGGCAACGGACCCACGCGCACGCGCCAGGTGGAACCTCCGCCACTGATCTGCGCCGCATGCCCCTTACGGGCAGCCTGCCGGACCATCGACTCGGCATTCTGGTGCTTTGAAAACACGCCCAACTGCACGAACCATCCCTTCTTGTCGGCTGCAACAGGTTTGGCCTCCGGCTTGGGCGGGGTTTTCTTCACAGCTGGCGGCGAGACGGGCTCGGCCTCCGGCACCGGAGGCGACTCGACGGGCGCGGACGGCGGCGGGGTCATGACCCGCGACTCGGCTGTGACCGGCGCGGGCGCCGGCGCGGGTGCCGCCGTCGGGGCAGGCAATCGGTCCGAGGACTGCATGGACTGGACGTTCAGCGCCGCCTGACCCGTGGGCTGCTCGGCAGACCCATCCAGTGGCATCTGGTAAGTCACGAGCGGCGGACCCTCGCTGGCCGGGCGTGCGGCCGGTACGGCCTCTGCCGCCCGTCGCGGGGAATGGCCGGACAGGAACTCCGGCACGACGATGACCATCAGGGCCACAAGGATCAGCGCGCCGGTCAGTCTTTCCTTGATGCGGGTTTCCATGCGTTCAACCCATACCCAGAGTTGCCAGCGCGGGCGTCACGGCCATGAAGGAGCCGCAGACAACGATGCGATCGCCGGGCCTGGAGAGCGACCTGGCCAGCCGCATCCCGGCCGGAATGTCACGGGCGAGCCGGGCCGCTTCGAAATGCTGCGAGCGTCTGGCCAGCGCGGCCGCCGACAGTCCCCTCGGGGCATCGATGCCGCAGAGGACCCACTCATCGACCACGGGAGCGAGCGCGCCCGCGATCGCGCGCACATCCTTGTCGCCGAGGATGCTGGTGACCAGCAAGGTCCTGCCGGCGATGGGACGGGAATCGAGCGTGTGTGCCAGCACGCGCGCGGATGCTTCGTTGTGGGCCACGTCGAGCACCCATTCGACCGGTCCCGGGATGACCTGGAACCGACCCGGCACGCTCACCGAGTCCAGCGCCGTGGTCACCGAAGCGGCATCGAGCGCGACCGGCGGATCCAGGTTCAGGAGCGCAACCACGGCGCCCGCGGCATTCGCGTACTGCACGTCGCCCTGCAGGGACGGCGCAGGAAGGTCCGTGAAGCGCCGGCCCGCCACTTCAAGATCCCAGCGGCGGCCGCGCAAGGTGAAGCGGTAGTCGCGCTGCGCCTTGAGTACGCGTGCCCCGATACGCAAGCCTTCCTCCTCCACGCTGCCGACCATGCGGGGATCAGACAGCACGGCCACGCGACCCGCACGGAACACGCCCGCCTTTTCGCGGCCGATCTTGTCGAGGGTATCGCCGAGCCAGTCGCAATGGTCGAAGCCAATCGAACACACGATGGCTGCATGCGCGTCGACGATGTTCACGGCGTCGAACCGCCCGCCCAGGCCCACCTCGAGCACGGCATGGTCGACCCCGTGCTGGCGGAACACATACAGCGCCGCCAGAAGATTGAACTCGAAGAACGTCAGCGTGATCTCCGCGCGCGCCGCGTCGATCGCGGCGAAGGCCGCGATCAGGTCCTCATCGGCCGCCTCCGACCCGTCGATGCGGATGCGCTCGTTGTAGCGGAGCAAGTGCGGAGAGGTGAAGGTTCCGACGCGATGGCCTGCACCCCGCAGCAGCGCATTGAGGTAGGCCACCGTGGACCCCTTGCCGTTGGTGCCGGCGACGGTGATTACGCGGCAGGCGGGCTGCAACAGCGCCAGGCGCTGCGCGACGGTACGCACCCGCTCGAGCGTCAGGTCGATGCCCGTGGAATGCACCGTCTCCTGCAGCGCCAGCCAGTCGGCGAGGCTGCGTGGGGACTGACTCACGCGCAACCCGTCAGGACGCGACGGCTGGCAGCTTCATGAGGACGCGCAGCACCTCGCCGAGCCGGTCCCGCAATTCACGACGATCGACGATCATGTCCAGCGCGCCCTTTTCCAGCAGGAACTCGCTGGTCTGGAACCCTTCCGGCAGCGTTTCGCGCACGGTCTGCGCGATGACGCGAGGACCGGCGAAGCCGATCAGCGCCCGCGGTTCCGCGACGTTGAGGTCGCCGAGCATGGCGAGGCTCGCCGACACGCCACCCGTGGTCGGGTCGGTGAGCACGGAGATGTACGGCAACTGCGCCCGGGCAAGTTTCGCGAGCGCCGCGCTCGTCTTGGCCATCTGCATCAACGAAAGCAGGGCTTCCTGCATGCGCGCGCCGCCCGTGGCGGAGAAGCAGACCAGCGCCGCGCGTTTTTCGATGCAGTGCTCGACGGCGCGACGGAATCGCTCGCCGACCACGGATCCCATCGATCCGCCGAGGAAGCTGAATTCGAAGGCACAGGCCACGACCGGCGTGCCCTGGAGCGTGCCCGACAGGACGACCATCGCGTCCTTTTCGCCCGTGGCCTTTTGTGCCGCGGCGATCCGGTCCTTGTACTTCTTCGAGTCCTTGAACTTCAGCGGATCCTCGGGGGACACCGACGCCGCCAGTTCGCGGGTGCTGCCCGGATCAAGGAAACGCTGCAGGCGATCCCGTGCGCGGATTCGCATGTGGTGCCCGCACTTCGGGCAGACATGGAGATTGCGCTCGATCTCGGCCCGGTACAGCACGGCGTCACAGGACGTGCACTTGATCCACAGACCTTCGGGTACGGATGCGCGCTGGCGACGTTCGGTCTTGATGCGCGACGGACGGATTTTGTCAAACCAGGACATGCGTCAACCCATGAGGTCGGCCGGACACCCGGCAGGTGGCGGAATCATATCGGAATCGTCGGGCAGCCCGAACCCGTCCGGGTACCTGGCCGACCAGAAATACAGCCCCTCGGCCGGGGCAGTGGCCGCATTCAGGCGCCGATCACGGCCCGCGAGGACCTCCGCGGCCCACTCCGGCTCGCGATCCCCCTGCCCGACCGCGACCAGCAGGCCCGCGATATTTCGCACCATGTGGTGCAGGAACGCATTCGCACGCACCTGCAGCACGATGAATTCCCCCGTGCGCTGGATGTCCAGGGCCATCAGCTTCCGGACCGGCGAATTGGCCTGGCACTCGGAGGACCGAAAGGCACTGAAATCGTGCTCTCCCAGCAGGTGGGGCGCGGCGGAACGCATGCGTTCGTCATCGAGCGGTCGGTGGAAGAACGCGACGCGACCGGACGCCAGCCCCGGCCGCGCGGAGCGATTCAGGATGACGTACCGGTAGCAGCGCGACAGCGCCGAATAGCGCGCATGAAAATGTTCGGGGACTTCACGGGCCCAGCGCAGCGCGATCCCCGGGGGAAGGTGGGTATTCGCGCCCAGCACCCACGAACGCGGCGTGCGCCGCGCCTCGGTGTCGAAATGTGCGATCTGGCCGCGGGCATGGACGCCGGCGTCCGTTCGCCCGGCCCCCACCAGGGCGACCGGGGCATCCGCTATGCGGGACAGGGCCGATTCGAGGTGACCCTGCACCGTGGGCAAGTCGCGCTGCGACTGCCACCCTGCCAACCGCAGGCCGTCATACTCGACCCCGACAGCAATCCGCGGCATCAGGTCGATGGATCAGCCGGGAATGGCGTCCAGCAGGCGCTGCGCTTCCTGCTTCTGGGAGTCATTTCCTTCCGCCAGCACCTCATTGAGGATGCTGCGGGCACCTTCCGGATCGCCCATGTCGATGTAGGCTCGCGCCAGATCCAGCTTCGTGCCGATTTCGCTGAGTGACGGCGCCTCCATCATCAGGGTGCTGTCGGCATCCGCCACGCTCACCGTCGCCCGATCGTCACCACCCAGGGGAGTCGCGTCCCCCATGCCCAGGGTTTCGGAATTGGGATCAAGAAGCTGCCATTCACTGGTCGCACCAATGGACAGGGCGTCATCCGCCTGGCTCATTGGAGCACCCGCCAGGGCTGGGGGCAGCGGACGACTCAGGGTCCCGGCGGGATCCAGCCCCGGCATGATCGCCGTGCTGTCCGACAAGCCAAGAGCCTTCTCGAGTTGCGTGTCGCCGAGGGCCGGATGCAGGGCAGTATCGAGCGTGCCGATATCCAGCCCCATGTCGTCGAACGCCGCCAGTTCCTGCGTCTTGTCCGCCACGGCCGCCGGTGCGGGTTCCGAACCGGCGGGATGCGAAACCGGCGCTGCCTCAACCAAGGGTGCGTCGAGCGGGAAATCCAGGGTCGCGGGCTCAGCATCGCGTACCGGCGAAACCGGAAGGTCGAGGTCGACGCGGTTCTGGCCCCCTTCAAGATTGTGGTCGACGCTGAACGATGCAGGCTTCGACTCGGCACCACTGAACAGGGGTACCTCCGGCGCAAGCTGCCTGCCCATGATAAGGACCTTGTCCCATTCCCCCGCAGCGCCCTGATCCCGCGACTGGGACAGCTCAGTAGCCAGCGACACGAATTCGGCCTTGTTGCCCCAGACAAAAAGAATTTCCAGCAGCTTGAGCTTGAGGTCGCGGCGCTGCGGTTCGCGCTGCACGGACAGGCGGATCAGGTCCGCAGCCTGGTCGTACAGGCCATACGCCATGTGGAAATCGGCTTCTGAAATCGGATCCGAATTGTCAGCGCCCGGCTTCAGGACCGGCAGTCGGGTGGATGACGTTTCCGACGCCGAAGTGACGGGCGCGTGATTTTCCTCCACGACGAAACTCGCATCGCGCTGCGCCGACCTGTCAGGCTTCGCAACCGATTCGTTCGTGGCCGACGCCGGATGGTACGGCCTGACGTCGGTCACGGCGTGCGGATCAGATGTATCTTCAACCGCCACATCAAGCGCCGTGGAAAGATCCACCGATTCCTCGCGACGTCGGCGAAGCGACCTCAGTCCGAAAAGCGCACCGGACAGGGCGAGCAGACCCGCCGGGAGATACCAGAGCGACTTGAGCAGGCTTGCCACCCCACCCGCTGCGGACGTTGCCGGCGACGGCTTGCTGGCTACCGGCTTCGACACAGGCTTCGGCGCCGGGATCGGGGCCGCGGCCGAATCAGCCGCAGGAGGGACATCGGACGCAGGAACTGGCGCTGCACCAGTTGGCTGGAGCTTCGCCAGTTCGGCCTGCCGCTTCTCGAGCTCGCGACGTGCGTCGGCGAGCTGTGTTTCGAGTTCGCTAAGGCGCTGCTGGAGCTGCTGCGCCCCCTGCGCCGCCTGGCTGACGGCCGCGCCGGCCGACGCACCCGTTGGTGCCGCAGTGGATTTCGTTTCCTGGGGAGGAACCAGACGAAGCTGATTGGCAGGCGACGCGGCCTGCGGGTCGCCGGACGCGCCACCCTGCCACGCGGCCGACTGCCGCCGGATCTCGGCTGTCGCCTCTGTCACCGGAATGGATGCCACGGTCGAGGCATCGGGCAGGCGCAGGACGGACCCCGAACGCAGCTGGTTCATGTTGCCGTCGAAGGCCGTCGGATTGCCGCGAAAGATCGCGACCATTGCCTGACGTCGCTCGGCCGTACCGAACTGGCTGATGGCGATGCCGGAGAGCGTGTCACCACTCTTAACCCGGTAGTCACCGCCGGACTGGCTTGCCGCGGAAACATTCCGTTCGGAAACGGCTGCCGCGGGCGCCGCGGACCGCGTGATCTGTCCGCTGCGTTCCGCCGATCCGGTCGACGGTGCCGCAACGGGCGCGACGGGAGCCGTCGAGGGCGCCGTGAAAACCGGCGGGTCGAGCAGCACGCTGTATTCGCGCACCTGCCGCCCACGCCCATAATTCGCTTCGACGAGCACCGTGACGAACGGCTCGGTGATCGGCGCGTTGGACCGCAGCTGGATGAGGGTCCTGCCGCCGGATCCACGCGTGGTGCGGACGGTGATGCCGGACAGGAAAGCCGGGTAGTCGATGCCGTAGCGGGAGAAGGTGTCGCGCGACGCGAGCTGCACCTTCAGTCCCGCCAGCTCCTCGGCCGTCGCGCCGACAAGCTCGATCTCCGCGTCCAGCGGGGCGTTGAGCGAGGACTTGAGCTGGATGTCGCCCAGCCCCAAGGCGAAACCCGAACCAGGCAACGACGCCAAGAGGCTCGCCGCCGCGCCAAGGACTTTCTTGCGCATCTCGCTCCCTCAGGGGATTCCGTCCCCGCCGACACGATTCGATCGAAGTTTACAGGTACTCGCGAACGAGGATTTCCGCGATCTGGACGCTGTTCGTGGCAGCACCCTTGCGGATGTTGTCCGACACCACCCAGAGGTTCAGCCCGCGCTCGTGTGAAATGTCCTCGCGGATACGCGACACGTAGGTCAGGTCATTGCCTGCGGCTTCCGTGACGGCCGTCGCCTGGCCACCCGGCTTTCGCTCGTCGACGACCTTCACGCCCGGCGCCTTTTCAAGCAGGGCACGCGCCTCGGCAGCAGTCAGCTTCTTGCGCGTTTCGATGTGCACGGCTTCGGAGTGGCCGAAGAACACCGGCACGCGGACCGCCGTCGCGTTCACGCGGATCGTCTTGTCTTCCATGATCTTCTGGGTTTCCCAGAACATCTTCATCTCTTCCTTCGTGTAGCCGTTTTCCTCGAACTTGTCGATCTGCGGCACGCAATTGAAGGCAATCTGCTTCGCGATGACCTTGGCTTCGACCGGACGGCCATTGAGCAGTTCGCCCGACTGGGTCGCCAGCTCTTCCACGGCTTCCTTGCCGGCACCGGACACGGACTGGTAGGTCGCGACGTTGATGCGCTCGATGCCGGCGGCATCGTGCAGCGGCTTCAGCGCCACCAGCATCTGGATCGTCGAGCAGTTCGGGTTCGCGATGATGCCGTGCTTGCGGTACTGCGCGATGGCGTGCGGATTCACCTCCGGAACGACAAGCGGGATCTCGTCGTGGTAGCGGAAGTGCGAGGTGTTGTCGATGACCACACAGCCCGCCGCCGCGGCGATCGGGGCGTACTTCGCGGACACGTCGCCACCGGCCGAGAACAGGCCAATGTCGGCCTTGGAGAAGTCGAAGCCATCGACGTCGATGACGTCGTAGGTCTTGCCCTTGAACTTGACCGTCTTGCCGAGGGAACGGCTGCTCGCCAGCGGAAACAGTTCGCTGATGGGGAAATCGCGCTCCTCGAGCACGCTCAGCATGGTGTCGCCCACGAGGCCCGTGGCCCCCAGGACCGCAACTCTCCAACCCTTGCTCATCTCGTCCCTCTCAATCAATTCGCTTTTGAAAATGGCTCAGATACGCGGCGTGGATGATCGCACATCCGCGTTTTGCGCCCTGTGACGCAGGTAATGGTCGGTCAACACCAGTGCGAGCATGGCTTCGCAGATCGGCGTCGCCCGGAGTCCCACGCAAGGATCGTGGCGACCGGTGGTGACCACGTCGACCGGCTCACCGGCGACATTGATGGTCCGACCCGGCACCTGGATGCTCGAAGTGGGCTTGAAGGTCGTATGCACGACGACGTCCTGCCCGGAGGAAATACCGCCGAGCACGCCCCCGGAGTGATTGGACGAAAAGCCGGCTGGCGTCAGCTCATCGCGGTGTTCGCTGCCCCGCTGGGACGCCACTGCCACGCCGTCGCCGATTTCAACGGCCTTCACGGCGTTGATGCCCATCATCGCGTGGGCGAGGTCCGCATCGAGCCGGTCGAACACCGGCTCGCCGAGGCCGGCCGGCACGCCACGCGCAACGACGGTCACCTTGGCACCGACGGAGTCTTTCGCCTCGCGGATCTGCCAGAGGTAATCCTCCAGTTCCTGTACACGGTCCGGGTCCGGGCAGAAGAAGGGGTTGTCGTAGGCCGCGGCCGGATCCCGGGGCGCCAGCACATGGGGACCGACCTGGCTGACGTAGCCTGAAATCCGCACGCCGAGCCGCGTGGCGAGGAACTTGCGGGCAATGGCGCCAGCCGCCACGCGCATGACCGTTTCGCGTGCGGACGAACGACCGCCGCCGCGGTAATCGCGGACACCGTATTTCTGCTGGTAGGTGTAATCCGCGTGGCCGGGCCGGAAGCGGTCCTTGATCTTGTCGTAATCGCGGGAACGCTGGTCCGTATTCTCGATCAGAAGGCCGATGGGCGTTCCGGTGGTCACGCCTTCGAACACGCCCGACAGGATGCGGATGGCGTCAGCCTCCTTGCGCTGGCTGACGAATTTGGAGACGCCGGTGCGGCGACGGTCGATGTCCGCCTGCAGGTCAACCTCCGTAATCGGCAAACCCGGAGGACAGCCATCGATGATGGCGCCCAGACCCGGACCGTGGCTTTCGCCGAACGTCGTGACGACGAAGGACCTGCCGATGCTGTTGCCGGACACGTGAGCTTGAACCTTCTGTTAACCCATCCTGCGCAAATCCGCCGCGGTGATCAGGAACACACCGCCGCCGCCGCGAGCGAACTCGAGCCAGAGGAACGGCCAGTCGCGGAACTGGCGGCGCACCGTGGTTTCGGTGTTTCCCACCTCGACGACGAGCAGTCCCGTCGGCGAAAGGAACCGCTGCGCGTCGCGCAGCAACACCCTGACGGCATCCAACCCGTCGCGCCCCGAACGCAGCGCCCCTTCGGGTTCATGCGCATATTCCGCCGGCAAGCCCTTGAATTCAGACGTGCCGACGTAGGGCGGATTGCTGACAATAATATCGTAAGGAGGACCTTTCAGGGCGCTGAAGTAGTCCGACTCGATGAGTCGCAAGCGCTTTTCCAGCCCATAGGCCTTGCGGTTGACCCTCGCGACCTCGAGGGCGTCCGGGGAAATATCGACCGCATCCACCTTCGCCTTCGGGAAGGCCAGCGCGCAGCCGATCGCAATGCAACCAGAACCGGTGCCAACGTCAAGGATGCGTCGCACCTTGTCGGGCTCCACCCAGGGTTCGAAGCGGGTTTCGATCAGTTCGGCAATCGGCGAGCGCGGGATGAGCGCCCGCTCATCCACGTACATCGGCAGTCCGCAGAACCAGATCCGCCGGGTCAGGTAGACCGCCGGAATCCGCTCTTTGATGCGACGCGTCACCAACGCTTCAATCGCGAGGCGCTCCCGGGCAGAGGGTCGGCGGGCGAGATCCTTCTCGGTAACCCCGTCCTCAAGTCCCAGCACGTGGAAGACGAGCGCAGCCGCGTCGTCCCGCGCGTTGTCCGTCCCGTGCCCGTAGTGCAGTTTCGCCGCGGCGAGCCGCCGCGTGGCCCGGCGCCAGATTTCGCCCACCGTGGGTGGCACGGGTCGGCTTCGCGTCCGGCTGTGGGATACTTCAGGCATGTTTACGAGACGCTCCATCGTGTTACTGATCGCCATCGCCCTGGCGGCCGCATTGGGGGGCGCCATGGTGGCGCGCCAGATGGGCCGCAATCCGGGCGTGGCCTTGCAGGGTGGCACCTATTTTGCCGAACCGCGGTCAATCCGCGACTTCCGTCTGACGGACCAGGACGGGAACCCGTTCGGCGCCGACCGGCTGAACGGTTCACCCAGCCTGTTGTTCTTCGGCTTCACGCATTGCCCGGACGTCTGTCCGACCACGCTGGCCATGCTGACCGGACTCGAACGCCGAGCACCCATCCCGGGACTGCGCACGATTTTCGTGTCGGTCGATCCGGACCGGGACGACACCCGCCTGGTGAACCAGTACGTCCGGGCCTTCAGCCCACGGATGATCGGCCTGCGAGGTTCGGTCGACCAGCTGGAGCCGCTGATGGGCAGCCTGACGGCCGTACGCGCCATCCAGGCAACACCCGGCGGCGGCTACTCCGTCGACCACTCGTCGACACTGTATCTCATCGATGGCCGGGGCAGGCTTGCGGCCGTTTTCACACCACCGTTTTCCCTTGCCTTGCTCGAGTCGGACCTCAAGCTCGCGGCGCGGAACCTGGAGCAGTAATGGGTCTGTTTGTCGGCATGCAGCATGTTCTGCCCCAGCATTTGTTTTCCCGTGTGGTACTGGCTGCGACCCGTATCCGCGTCCCGCTCGTCAAGGACGCGCTGATCGGCGCCTTCCTAAAGGGGTATTCCCCCGACATGGGGGATGCCATCGAGCCGGACCCGCACGCCTATGGAAGCTTCAACGACTTCTTCACGCGTGCGCTGCGCGATGGCGCGCGTCCGATCGCGGCGGGCACCGATGTACTGGCCAGCCCGGTTGATGGAACCGTCAGCCAGGCAGGCCCGATCAAGGGCAACCAGATCTTCCAGGCCAAGGGCCATGAATACAGCCTCGAGGCACTGCTGGCAGGTGCGGCGGCCGAATGGGCGCCGGCGTTCCGTGACGGCAGCTTCGCGACCATTTACCTCGCGCCCTACAACTACCACCGCATCCATATGCCGCTGGAAGGCACGCTGCGCGAAACCTGGTTCGTGCCGGGACGGCTCTTCAGCGTCAATGCCGCGACGGCGGCCGGCGTGCCGGGACTCTTTGCGCGAAACGAACGGCTGGTCTGCCTGTTCGACGGCCCGGCGGGTCCCTATGCCGTGATCCTGGTCGGGGCCCTGTTCGTGGGCAGCATGGGAACCGTCTGGCATGGCGATGCCCTCCCCCACCGCAGCGGCAGACCCTTCAAACTGCCGCTGAACCCGACAGGCGCTGCGCTCACCCAGCCCAAGGGTGCCGAACTGGGTCGCTTCAACATGGGCTCCACGGTGATCCTGCTTTTCGGCAAGGACCGTGCGGAACTCCTGTCCCGTTGCGTAAACGGGAAAACGGTCCGCATGGGCGAAGCGCTGGGACGGATGCGCACCGACCCCGCGGCCACGTGATGTCGGACTGGCGGCCTTCCGCGACCCGCGACGCGCTTGCGAAGCGGGCCAGGCTGCTGGCGCTGACCCGGAGTTTCTTCGCGGCGCGAGGCGTGCTGGAGGTCGAAACCCCGGCCCTCTGCGCAGCGGCCACCAGCGACCCGCAGATCCAGTCGTTCGCCGTTCCGGCGACTGCCGGCATGCACGCGGCTTATCTGCACACCTCGCCCGAGTATGCGATGAAGCGCCTGCTCGCAGCAGGCAGCGGCGACATCTACCAGCTCTGCAAGGTATTCCGTGCGGAAGAGCGCAGTGGCCAGCACAACCCGGAATTCACGCTGCTCGAGTGGTATCGCCTGGGATTCTCGCTCGATGCCTTGATGACCGAGACGGCGGGGCTCGCACAGGAACTGCTGGCGGCCCACGGTGGCGGCCGGAGGCGGATCGAATCGCTGGCCTACCGAGACGCATTCCAGTCCCGTTTGTCGATCGACCCATTCTTCGCGGACTTCGACGTGCTGTCGGCCTGCGCCCGGGACTATGGCCTGTCCGAAGGGAGCATTGCCACGGCCACCCGCGACGAACTGCTGGATTTCCTCGTCGCCACACAGGTCGGCCCGACACTGGGGCGCGACTCGCTGTGCTGCCTGCACCACTACCCGGCTTCACAGGCTTCCCTGGCACAGCTCGATGCCGAGGAACCGGGAACCGCGCTTCGCTTCGAGTTGTATGCCGAAGGGGTCGAGCTGGCAAACGGCTACGTGGAACTCGGCGACCCCGACGAGCAGCGGCGCCGCTTCGACGCCGACCGGCGCGAGCGGCTGCGACGCGGCCTTGCGCCCCATGCCGGAGACGAGCGGCTGCTGGCCGCGCTGCAGTCCGGATTGCCGTACTGTGCCGGCGTCGCGATGGGATTCGACAGGATCGTCATGCTCGCGCTGGGCGAGAAGCGGATCGACGCGGTGATGTCCTTCACCGCCGAAGGGGCCTGAGGCCCCTGCAGGGTCCGGCGCAGGAATGATCCGCGCCGGCCCCGGCGGCCGCCTTACTTGGCGCGGCCGATGTACTCGCCGGTACGCGTATCGATCTTCAGGATTTCGCCTTCGCTGATGAACAGCGGCACGCGAACCACGGCACCCGTTTCGAGCTTGGCCGGCTTCTGGCCGCCCTGGGCCGTATCGCCCTTCAGGCCCGGATCGGTTTCAACGACCTTCAGGTCGATATGGGCCGGCGGCATGACGACGAGCGGCACGCCATTCCACAGCGTGACGATGCAACTGATGCCTTCCTTGAGCCACTTCTCGTTTTCGCCAACCGCTTCCTTGCCGGCCGCATACTGCTCGAAATTGTCGGGCACCATGAAGTGGAAGAAGTCGCCGTCCGAGTACAGGTACTGCATGTCGGTATCGACGACGTCCGCCGCCTCGACGCTGTCGCCGGACTTCCAGGTCTTCTCGACCGTACGGCCCGTCTTCAGGTTGCGGACGCGCACGCGGTTGAAAGCCTGGCCCTTGCCCGGCTTCACCATCTCGTTCTCGACGATCACGTAGGGATCCTTGTCGATGAGGATCTTGAGGCCCGACTTGAATTCGCTGGTGTTGTAGCTGCCCATGGGCTGTTTCCGCTTCTATCCGGATGATTGCGGCGGCAGAATGCCGCCACATGAAAAAGGCCGCGTATGGTAACGAATAGCCTCCCGGACCGCCACCGCGACGTCCCCGCGACCTGGCAGCAGGAAATGGCGGCCGCGGTCAGCGACCCCGTCGAACTGCTCAAGATGCTGGGACTCCGTCCGGAACAACTGGATCCGGCCGGTCGCGCGGGATTCGAAGCGGCGACGGCGTCATTCCCCCTGCGCGTGCCACGCGCCTTCGTGGCGCGGATGCGCCGAGGCGATCCCGGGGACCCTTTGCTGAGACAGGTCATGGCTCTTCCAGCGGAACTGGATGACGTGCCGGGGTACTCGTCGGATCCGCTCGAGGAAAACGCGGCACGCCGCGCACCCGGCATCCTGCAGAAGTACCGCGGCCGCGCGCTGCTGGTGGCCACCGGCGCCTGCGCAATCCATTGCCGTTACTGCTTCCGCCGCGATTATGACTACGCCGCCGACACCGGGGCCGATAAGCGCTGGGAGGAGGCGTTTCGCGCAGTGGCGGAGACGCCGGACATCGAGGAACTGATCCTGAGTGGTGGCGATCCCCTTTCGCTGTCCAATGCACGCCTGGGCACCCTGTTCCGGCGCGCGGCCGGCATGCCCCAGCTGCGGCGGCTCCGGATCCATACGCGGAATCCCATCGTGCTGCCCTCACGCGTCGACGACGGCCTTGTGGAGCTGCTCAGGCGCTCCGCGTTGCCCGTGGCGATCGTCGTGCACGCGAACCACGCAGCCGAGATCGACGATTCGGTGCGTACGGCCCTGCGCCGCCTGCGGGAATCAGGCACCGCCTTGCTGAACCAGTCCGTGTTGCTGGCGGGCGTCAACGACGACGTGGAGGCCCTGGCGGACTTGTCCCACAGCCTGTTCGAGGCCGGCGTCCTGCCCTACTACCTGCACGCGCCGGATCGCATCCGGGGCACGGCACACTTCGCCGTCGACGACGCCCGGGCCCGCGGTCTGCTGCGCGATCTGGCGGCCCGGATGCCCGGATACCTGGTGCCCCGGCTCGTGCGCGAAGAGCCCGGCAAGCCGGGAAAGACCTTGCTGGCGCCAGCCGACTGACCGCACGAAACGGGCATTGCGCATGGGCATCGGGCATGTGCCTGCCCTACAATGCATGACCAGCACGGAGAACTGCTTGGAAGACACCGCCGTACCGATGCTCGTACTGAGCCCGGGTCGCGAAATCGTGGAGGCCATCAACGGCCTGCTGCGTCGGGGTGGCATGGCGGCCCACTGCACCTGGGTGCCGGGACTTCATGAGCTCGCGGCCTCCCTCGTGGAAAAACGGCCGCATCTCCTGCTGTTCATCGACAAGGGCGAAGATTCCGTCAGTGCCGTCGCCCATCTGCGCGATCAGGTATCGCCCGGCCTTCCCCTGCTCGTCGTCCGGGACGAGCTCGACGAGACCCAGCTCGCCAGGGACCTGGAGGACGGTGCGAAAGACAGCGTCAGCTTTGCCGTACCCACCCGTTTCCAGTCCGTCATCGAACGCGAACTGCAGACCCGGCGGATCGAGTCGGCGCTGGACACTACCCTGCGCAATGCGCGCGATTCACGCCGACAGCTCGAGACGGTACTCAGTCGGTCGAACGACGCGATAGGACAGGTCCAGGAAGGCATCCTCGTCGATGCCAACGCGACGTGGCTGGAACTCTTTGGATATGACGACGTCGATGACATCGCCGGCCAGCCGATCATGGACCTCGTCGACGAGGAGTCCCAGCCAACGATCCGGGGTGCCCTGATCGCCTGCCTGGGCGGACGCTGGTCCGACCACGGCATCACGGTACGCGCCATCGGCAGGGACGGAACGCGATTCCCGCTTGAGTTGAACCTCGCCCTGGGCGAACGCGACGGGGAATCCTGCATCCGACTCATCGTCCCGGCCCCCAAGCGGGAGGAACGACACCTTGAGGACGACCTCGTCGATGCCGTGCGCTGCAATCCGCGCACGGGACTGCTGTACCGGCCACCGATGCTGGAGGCTGTGAACGAGCGACTGCATGCGCCGCTGCAGGGCGGCCGTCGCTTCCTTCTTTGCATCCGTCCCGATCATTTCGCCGGCATCGAACACGACCTGGGCGTAGGTGGCAGCGAGGAATTCATCGAGGCTTTCGCCCGGCTGGTGAAGTCACAACTGTTGCCCCACGACCTCCTGGGCCATTTCAGCGGCGTCGGACTGATGGCCTTGCTCGAACGTGGCGCGGAACGTGACGCAGAAGCCTGGGCCGAGCGACTCCTTGACCGATTCCGACGCGAGGAATTCAAGTTCGGCGCGAAGAGCATCAAGGCGACGGTCACGGTGGGTCTTGCATTCGTCCCCACGGCATCCGCCACGGCCGAACTCATCGCCCAGGACGCGCTGGACGCTTTGCGCCGGGGCCGACAGAACGGCGGCAACCAGCTTTTCGCGTACAACCGACTGGACGGCGACACCCGAGTCCAGAGTTATGACGCGGTCTGGATCAAGATGATCAAGACGGCGCTGATGGAGAACCGGTTCCGTCTGGTCCTGCAGTCGATCGCGGGGCTTAACGGCCAGGACGCCCATATGTCCGACGTCCTGATTCGCATGATCGATCCCAGCGGATCGGAAATCCTGCCATCGGAATTCCTGCCGCCGGCCGAAAGGGCGGACATGCTCAAGAACATCGACCGCTGGGTCATCGGCGCTTCCCTGCAATTGGCGGCCCAGCGAAAGGAAGGAAAACTGTTCATCCGCCTGTCCAGCGCCAGCGTCGTCGATCCGACCCTGTTGTCCTGGCTCGATGCACAGATCCGCACAGCACAGGTCAATCCGGACCAGCTGTGCATCCAGATCGCCGAGGACGTCATGCTGGGACACCTGCAGGAAGTCCGTCGCCTTTCCGATGCCTTGCGCACCCGTGGATTGTCGCTGGCCATCGTCAATTTCGGCGTCAGCGAAAGCGCCGCATCGATGCTGGACAGCATCAAGGCCGACTACGTGAAGATCGACGGTTCGCTGCTTCAGGGCCTCAACTCGAATCACATCGCGCAGCAGCGGATCGGCGGCATCGTGGCCGCCGCGCACGATCGCAAGATTCCGGCCATCGCGGAACGTATCGAGGATGCGAACACGATGGCCGTGCTGTGGCAACTCGGCGTCGATTACGTGCAGGGTTTCTTCCTGCAACAGCCCGAGGAAGTCGTCCTCGGCGACAACTGAAACCGGGCGACTCAGCGTCCGCCGCAGCTGCGGGCCAGCACGTCGGCCGTTTCCTCGGCCGTCAGGGACACCAGTTTCATTTCCAGCTTCCTGCCCGACGCATCGTACTGGTCTTCCTTCAAGGCAGTCGGATCAACCCGGTTTGCCGGACAGTTGGCCTCTGCGTGGCTCAGCCCGAAGGGCGCGCCCGGCGCGCCCGGCGCGCTGCCCGCCTTGCGGGACTGCAGCGTGATGTAGACCAGGCCGGCATTCACGACGATGTGCGCCGTGTCCAGATAGACCACCCTCTCAGCCCCTTCCGGGGTGACGCGCGTCCATTCAGGCGCCACCACCTTCTTGCTGCAGGCGGACAGGCAGAGCAGCGCTGCACTTACGCAGGCGACATGGCGAAGTCCCATGGACCAACTCCCCGGAAAACAGGTGGGCAACGTGGGCGTGATGCTACGGCAACGTCAGGGCGACGAGTTCGCCGGGCTGGCCCTTCGCACCGACGGCCAGCACGATGTACTGGCGACCCCCGACGGCATAGGTCATCGGCACGCCCGACTGGTTCGCGGGCAGCACGTATTCGTGCAGCACTTCGCCGGTCAGTTTGTCATGCGCCCTCAACTTGTTGCCACCGCCACCGGGTCGCCACAGGCCACTTCCCTCGCCTGAAAACAGAAGGGTCTTCGTGACCAGCAGTCCCACCTGGTCAAAGGAACCCGTGCGCGGGATGTTCAGCCCTGCAAGCGCCGGATTGTCGCGCGCCCACTCAGGCGTATCCGCGTTCGGCACCATCCAGCGATGCAGGCCGCTGTTGAGGTCGATCGCGGTGATACGGCCCCAGGGTGGTTTCACAAGCGGCAGTCCCTCGGGACCGCCCAGCGACCCATTGGGGAACCCTTCCCCATAGGCACCGATGTAGCGCATCTCGGAAAGCTTGGGATCCGACCGGAGTCCGATCGGGCCCACCGTCGAGAGGGAGCTGACATAGAACGTTCCCGTCTCCGGATCCACGGCACCGCCTGCCCAGTTGGCGCCGCCCGACAGATTCGGTCGGATCAGCGTGCCCAGATTCCCGCCGTCGACGACGGAAGGCGGTATGAACAAAGGGCCATAGCGGTAGGACTTGATGATCTCGCGCGCCCTGGCCTTGAGCGCGGGCGTGAAGTCGATGAGGTCCTCATCGCGAAGGCCCTGGGGCTCGAATGGCGCCGGAAGCGTCGGGAATGGCTGCGTGCGCGCAGTTCGCTCGCCCGGCACGTCCGACTGCGGCACGGGCCGCTCCTCGATCGGCCAGACCGGCTTGCCCGTGACGCGATCGAATACGAAGGCAAAGCCCTGCTTCGTGACCTGCACGACCGCGGGGATCTTCCGCCCGGAGACCGTGATGTCGGCCAGCACGGGTGGCGCCGGGAGGTCGAAGTCCCAGACGTCATGGTGGACGGTCTGGAAATGCCAGACCCGCCTGCCCGTCTTCGCGTCGACGCAGACGAGCGAGTCCGAATACAGGTTGTGGCCGGGGCGGTGCCCGCCGTAAAAATCATGCGTCGCGCCTTCGACCGGCAGGTAGACCAGTCCACGCGAGGCATCCGCGGTAAAGGGCGTCCAGACGCCGGCATTGCCCGAGTAGCGTTCGCTGCCCTCTTCCCAGCTTTCGCTTCCCTCTTCCCCGGCTTGCGGGACGGTATGGAACGTCCAGCGCAGCGCACCGGTGCGCACGTCATAGGCGCGGACCCAACCCGGCACCGCGGCCTTTGTCCTGGGTGCTGCGCCAGCGGCGAACGCCACGCCGACGACAATCACGTCGCCGACGACCACCGGCGGAGAACTGGATCCCGGGGGCATCATGCCGGGATCGTCGACACGCGGCAGGCCGGACCTGAGGTCGACGATGCCGTCCTGCCCGAAGCCAGGCACGGGTCGCCCGGTCCGGGCGTCGAGCGCGACGAGCTGGAACCCCGGCGTCACTGTCAGCACGCGGGCCGGTTCTCCCTTCACGTCACTGCGCCAGTACGCTACTCCGCGTCCGGAATTGCGTCGTGGGGCCGCGAGCCCCCTGGCCCCTTCGTCCAGGCGATACATCCACAGCGTCTCACCGTTCACGGCATCGATCGCCACGACGGTGCGCCGTATTCCGGCCGTCGCGTACAGGACACCGTCCGCCATCAGGGGCGTCACGCGGTAATAGAACTCCGGGGTAGGCCCGAAGTTCTCGGACTTCCAGCGCCAGGCCACGCGCAACTGCGAAACGTTGTCGCGGTTGATCTGCGCCAACGGCGAAAAACTCGTGCTCGCGGCATCGGCACGGTTCGCAAGCCACTCGGTATCGGGAGCCGCCAGTACTCCCGGGACCGCGGCGTGCTCGAAGTCCGCCGGCAGCACCCAGCCATTCATCCGGAAAATGCGTGCAACGGCCGAGGTGTAATCCGAGTGCGACAGACCACCCGGATTGGTCGGCGGCATGCTGCCCTTGGCATAGAGGCGCAGCACATCGGCCGGCACACCTTCCCACTTCTTCCGGAAGGACTCGTTGAGCAGCGAAGGACCGGATTCGCCGCCACGCAAGTCGGGTCCATGGCAGGCCGCGCAGGTCCGCAGGTAGGCATCGTCCCCGGCAGGCTGCGCCGCCGCGGCGGTGTAGGAGAGCCCGGCGAACACCAGGGCGATGCCGGCTCGGAGCGACAGGACAACTGGCTTCATGCTTCCCCCTGGACGGCCTGCCTCACTGCACTTCGAGGCGATCCACCTTGCGGTAATTGCGCGACAGCATCGCGCCCCGCTGCGCACGTTCGCCGCGGTACTCGTCGAGCTGACTGAACGTCAACGTCATCGGTCGCTCGCCACACCATACGACGAGCTTCTGGCCCGGCGCCACGACGGCCACCGCGATCATGAGCTCCTCGCGCGACTCCGCCTTCTTCGTCGGAATGCCGAAGACCTTGTTGCCCTTACCCTTCGGCATTTCAGGCAGGTCGGCCACCGGGAACACCAACAACCGACCTTCGCTGTTCACCGCGGCGACGACGCAGCCATCGGCGGCAGGCACGGGCACGGGCGGCAGGACCAGCGCGCCATCGGTCACCTTCAGAACGGCCTTGCCCGCGCGATTGCGCGAATGCAGTTCGCCCAGCCGTACCGTGAAGCCGTAGCCGGCATCCGTCGACAGGAGCCAGAGATCCTGCGGATCGCCGATGGCAAGGCCCGCGAACTTCGCGCCATCCGGCGGATCCAGTCGACCCGACAGAGGCTCGCCCTGCCCGCGCGCGGACGGCAGGGTATGGGCCATCAGGCTGTAGGTGCGGCCGGTACTGTCGACGAACACGGCGAACTGGGTACTGCGCCCGCGGACCGCGGCCAGGTAGCCGTCACCTGCCTTGTACGACAGCGAGCGCGGATCGATTTCATGGCCCTTCGCGGCGCGCACGAATCCGCCGGTGGACAGCACGACCGTCACCGGTTCGTTGGCGACCAGATCCGCTTCCTCGATCGCCTGCGCCGCTTCGCGCTCGACGATCTTCGAACGCCTCTCGTCGCCGAATTCCTTCGCGTCCGCCGTCAGCTCGTCCCGGACGAGACCCCGGAGTTTCTGCTGGCTCGACAACAGCGCGACGATGCCATCGCGTTCCGTAGCAAGTTCCGCCTGCTCCTCGCGGATCTTCATCTCCTCGAGCTTCGCCAGATGGCGCAGCTTGGTCTCGAGGATCATTTCCGCCTGTTCCTCGCTTAGCTCGAAGCGTGCGATCAGTTTCTGCTTCGGCTCATCCTCGGTGCGGATGATGCGGATCACCTCGTCGAGATTGAGATAGACGATCAGCAGTCCGTCGAGCAGGTGCAACCGGCGGTTGACCTTGTCGAGCCGGAAGTTGAGCCGGCGCGTCACGGTTTCGAGCCTGAACTCGAGCCACTGCGACAGCAGGGCCTTGAGCCCCATCACCTTCGGCCTGCCGTCCAGGCCGATGATGTTCAGGTTCACGCGATAGCTGCGCTCGAGGTCCGTCGTCGCGAAAAGATGCGCCATCAGCTGTTCGGTATCCACGCGGTTCGACCGCGGGATGATGACGATGCGGACCGGATTCTCGTGGTCCGATTCGTCACGGATGTCATCCACCATCGGCAGTTTCTTGTCGCGCACCTGCTGCGCGATCTGCTCCTGCAACTTGGAGCCGGAAACCTGGTGGGGAAGCGTCGTGATGACGATGTTGCCGGTTTCCTCGTCGATCTCCCAAGTGGCACGGGCCCGGTAGCTGCCGGTTCCGTTCTCGTAGAAAGCCGCCAGTTCGCTGCGCGGGGAGACGATCTCCGCGCCGGTCGGAAGGTCCGGACCCTTGACGAACTTCATCAACTGCTTCGTCGTCGCCTCCGGCTCGTCGAGCAGGTAGATGCAGGCATTGGCGACTTCGCGCAGGTTGTGGGGCGGCACGTCGGTGGCCATGCCGACCGCGATGCCGGAAGTACCGTTCAGCAGCAGGTTGGGCAGTCGCGCCGGGAGGATCAGGGGTTCCTCCAGCGTACCGTCGAAGTTGGGTCCGAAGTCGACGGTGCCCGCGTCGATCTCGCCCAGCAGCACCTCGGCGTAGCGCGTCAGCCGCGCCTCCGTGTAACGCATGGCGGCGAAGGACTTCGGATCGTCGGTCGAACCCCAGTTGCCCTGGCCGTCCACGATCGGATACCGGTAGGTGAACGGCTGCGCCATGTGGACCATGGCCTCGTAACAGGCGGAGTCACCATGCGGATGGAACTTGCCGATCACGTCGCCGACCGTTCGGGCCGACTTCTTGTGCTTGTTCTGCGCCGAGAGCGACAGCTCGCTCATCGCGTAGATGATGCGGCGCTGCACGGGCTTCAGGCCGTCGCCGAGCGCAGGCAGCGCGCGGTCGAGGATCACGTACATCGAATAGTCGAGGTACGCCTTCTCGGTAAAGCTGCGGAGCGTCTGTCGCTCGACGCCCTCGAAATTGAGTTCCAGGTCTTGCACTGTCGCGGACTCCTCAGACCTGCACGTCGGCCAGGTTGCCCTTCTGCTCGAGCCACTCGCGGCGATCGGCAGAACGTTTCTTGGCCAGCAGCATGTCCATCAACCTGTCGGTGTCATCGGCCGCGTCGACAGTCAGCTGCACCAGCCGGCGGGTGGCCGGATCCATGGTCGTTTCGCGCAGCTGCACGGGTGACATCTCGCCCAGGCCCTTGAAGCGCGTGACGACGGGCTTCGAACGGTTCTTGCTCTCGGCGAGCTGGTGCAGGAACGCATCCCGCTCCGAGTCATCCAGCGCGTAGTGGACCTGCTTGCCGGCGTCGATGCGGTACAGCGGAGGCATCGCGACGAACACGTGCCCCCCCGTCACCAGTGGCCTGAAATGCCGCAGGAACAGCGCGCACAACAGCGTGGCGATGTGCTGTCCGTCGGAATCGGCGTCGGCAAGGATGCAGATCTTGTTGTAACGCAGGTCCGACACGTCGGCCGACCCCGGATCGACACCGATCGCGATACTGATGTTGTGCACTTCCTCGGAGGACGCCACCTGGCCATGCTCCAGCTCCCAGGTGTTGAGGATCTTGCCTCGCAGGGGCATGACCGCCTGGATATTGCGGTCGCGGGCTTGCCGCGCCGAGCCGCCGGCCGAGTCACCCTCGACCAGGAAGAGTTCCGAACGTTTCGGGTCCTGGCTGGTGCAGTCGGCAAGCTTGCCCGGCAACGCCGGACCGGACACCGCCTTCTTGCGCGTGACGCGCTGTGCGGCCTTCAGGCGCTCCTGCGCGTTGGCGATTGCGAACTGCGCGATACCCTCGCCCGCATCCGGGTGCTGGTTCAGCCACAGCGCCGTGGCGTCCCGCGCATAACCTTCGACGAGGGCCGCGGCTTCGCGCGAACCCAGGCGTTCCTTGGTCTGGCCGGCGAACTGCGGCTCGCGCATCTTCATCGACAGCACGAACGAGACGCCGCTCCAGATATCCTCGGGCGAGAGCTTCACACCCCGCGGCAGGAGATTGCGGAACTCCGCGAACTCGCGGATGGCCGCGCAGACGCCGCCACGCAGGCCGTTGACGTGCGTGCCACCGCCCGACGTCGGGATGAGATTCACGTAGCTTTCGGACACGGCCTGCGGCAGGTCCGGCGCCCAGGCCATCGCCCACTCGACCGAATCCTGCGCCGAGCCCATCTTGCCGGTCAGCGGCTCCTTCGGCATGCGCTCGACATTGCCCATCGCCTCGAGCAGGTATTCGGACAGCGCGCCGGTGTAGAACCACTCTTCCTTGTCGCCCGTGTTCTCGTTCTCGAAGCGCATGCGCAGGCCGGGGCAGAGCACGGCCTTGGCCTTGAGCGTGTGGCGCAGGTCGGAGACGAGGAACTTGTCGCTGTCGAAGAACTTGCCGTCCGGCAGGAAGCGCACGGTGGTGCCTGTGTTGGCCTTGCCGACCGTGCCGATTTCCTTGAGCTTCGAGGTCAGGTTCCCGTCCTGGAACCCGATGTGGTACTCCTTGCCGCCGCGACGGACCGTGCAGTCCAACTGCTTCGACAGCGCATTCACCACGGACACGCCGACGCCATGCAGGCCGCCGGAGAATCCATAGGCGTTGTCGGAGAACTTTCCGCCGGCGTGCAGGCGAGTCAGGATCAGCTCGACACCGCTGACCTTTTCAACCGGGTGGATATCCACGGGCATGCCGCGGCCGTTGTCGGCCACGGACAGTCCGCCATCCTTGTGAAGCGTGACCGAGATTTCGGTGCAGTGGCCGCCCAGGGCCTCGTCGACGCTGTTGTCGATGACTTCATGGGCGAGGTGGTTGGGTCGCGTCGTCTCGGTGTACATGCCGGGACGGCGGCGGACCGGATCGAGTCCGGACAGGACCTCGATGTCGGATGCGCTGTAACTCGGGGACATTCAGGCTCGGAGGGGGAACGCCGCGGACGCGCGGCGGCCGAAACTCTAGTCGCGCCCCCGGGGAGGGTCAAATCAGCATTGAAATCGCCCGGCCGGCCTGTATAACGTCGCCACCTCCCGCAATCCGGGCTACCGCCCTCACGGACCCCCCTCCATGGCGCGAAAACCTCAGGCCGAATCGCCGTCATCGCCCGATTTCGAGACCTCGCTCGGGGAACTTGAGACGCTCGTGGAACGGCTCGAGCGGGGCGACCTCCCGCTCGAGGACGCGCTGAAGGATTTCGAACGCGGCGTCCAGCTGACGCGGCAGTGCCAGGGCGCCCTGTCCGACGCCCAGAGGAAGGTGGAGGTCCTGCTGAAGGAAGGCGGCGAAACGCGCACCCGGCCCTTTGCGGACGGCGCAGCGGAGGAGACCGATGACTGACGGTTCCCAGAACGCCGGCATCGCCGAAGACATCCGCCGGCACCAGATCCGCATCGAAACCGTGCTGGACCGGGTCCTGCAGCTTCCGGAGCCCGGCACCGTCCGCCTTCTGGAGGCGATGCGCTACAGCGTTCTGGGCGGTGGCAAGCGCCTTCGCCCGGTGCTCGTGTACTGCACGGGCGAAGCGCTGGGCGCCCGCCCGGAAGCGCTGGATGCAACCGCGGCTGCCGTCGAACTGATCCACGCGTACAGCCTCGTCCATGACGACCTGCCCGCCATGGACAATGACGACCTGCGCCGGGGTCGACCGACCTGCCACAAGGCCTTCGACGAAGGGACTGCCATGCTGGCCGGCGACGCATTGCAGGCGCTCGCCTTCGACGTACTGGCCTCGGACCCCGATCCGGGCATGGGCGCCGACGCCCGCCTGCAGTCGCTCCGGATCCTGGCCCATGGCATCGGGACAGCCGGCATGGCCGGTGGCCAGGCCATCGACCTGGAGGCCGTAGGCCATCGACTGGATATCGCCCGCCTGGAGGAGATGCACCGCCGCAAGACCGGTGCGCTCATCAAAGCCAGCGTCCTGATGGGCGCGGTCGCCGCCGGCGTCACGCGCGGACCAGAGTTCGCCGCGCTGGACCGGTTCGGTACGGAGCTCGGCCTGGCATTCCAGATCCAGGACGACATCCTCGACGTGGAAGGCGACGTGGCAACGCTGGGCAAGGCCGTCGGAGCGGACGCCGCGCTCGAAAAGCCCACCTATCCGAGCCTGCTGGGCATGGATCGGGCGCGTGAACTCGCGCGTCAGGCGCGGGACCGGGCCCTCGAAAGCCTGGCGGTTCTCGGCAGCCGGGGCGCTGCCCTGGCCCGGCTTGCCCACTTCGTGGTCGACCGCCGGCACTGAGTCGGCGATACAGCGTGTAAACTGCCGGCATGGCCGCATCGGCTCCCCATCCCCTGCTCGACGGCCTGCATTCGACGGCAGACCTGCGTCGTTTCGATCTCGACGGGCTCAAGGCGCTCGCGGCGGAACTTCGCGATTTCCTCATCCAGTCGGTCAGCACGCGGGGCGGTCACTTCGCAGCCGGTCTCGGCACGGTCGAACTGACCATTGCCCTGCATCACGTCTTCGACACGCCACACGACCGACTGGTCTGGGACGTGGGGCACCAGGCCTACCCGCACAAGGTGCTGACCGGCCGGAAAGACCAGCTGGGCAGCATCAAGCAGAAGGGAGGCCTCGCGCCGTTCCCCAACCGTTCCGAGAGTGAGTACGACACCTTCGGGACGGGGCACTCCTCGACATCGATCAGCGCCGCGCTGGGCATGGCCATCGGCTCGGCCGCGCGCGGGGAATCCCGCCGCGTGGTGGCGGTGATCGGCGACGGCGCGATGAGCGGCGGCATGGCCTTCGAAGCGCTGAACCATGCCGGCACCCTGCCGGCCAACCTGCTGGTGGTGCTGAACGACAACGAGATGTCGATCTCGGAAGGCGTCGGGGCGCTGTCGCAGTACTTCGCCCGGCTGATTTCCGGGCGCGCCTATTCAACGCTGCGCGAACGGGGCAAGCGCGTCCTGTCGCACATGCCGATGCTCAGCCGCCTGGCTCGCCGCTCGGAAGAACACTTCAAGGGCATGGTCCTGCCGGGCACGCTCTTCGAGGAAATGGGCTTCAACTACATCGGGCCGATCGATGGTCACGACATGGAGAGCCTCGTCTCCGTGCTGGCGAACATCCGCACGCTGGACGGACCGCAGTTCCTCCATGTCATCACGAAGAAAGGCAAGGGCTACGCGCCGGCCGAAGCCGATCCGATCAAGTGGCACGGACCGGGTCCCTTCGACCCGACGAGCGGCACGATTTTCAAGGAAAAGGCCTCCGGCCCGACCTACTCGCAGGTCTTCGGCGACTGGCTCTGCGACATCGCCGCGCAGGACGAGCGCATCGTGGGCATCACGCCGGCCATGCGTGAAGGTTCCGGACTGGTCGAGTTCTCCCGCCGGTTCCCGGACCGTTACTTCGACGTCGCCATCGCCGAACAGCACGCCGTGACTTTCGCCGCCGGACTGGCCTGCGAAGGCATGCGGCCTGTGGTGGCGATCTACTCCACGTTCCTGCAGCGCGGATACGACCAGCTCGTGCACGACGTGGCGCTGCAAAACCTGCCTGTTGTCTTCGCGATCGATCGCGCCGGCCTCGTCGGCGGTGATGGCGCCACGCACCAGGGCAGCTACGACATTTCTTTCCTGCGCTGCATTCCGAACATGGTCATCATGACCCCTTCGGACGAAAACGAGTGCCGCCAGCTGCTGTACACGGCAACGACGCTCTCGCAGCCCAGCGCGGTCCGCTATCCGCGCGGCACCGGGCCCGGCACGACGATCGCCCGTGCCATGACGGCACTGCCCGTGGGCCGCGGGGTCGTCCGGCGGGAGGGACGAAGTGGCCTGTCGATACTCGCCTTCGGCACCCTCCTGTCCGCCGCACTGGAAGCCGGCGAGCAGCACGATGCAACCGTGGTGGACATGCGCTTCGTGAAGCCCATGGACGAGTCGCTCGTGCTGCAGATCGCGGCGCGCAGCGACGCGTTCGTCACGATAGAGGAAAACGTGGTGGCCGGCGGCGCCGGCAGCGCGGTCTGCGAAGTGCTGGATGCGGCGCAGCTCCACGTGCCCCGACTCTGCATCGGGATCCCGGACCTGTTCATCGAACATGGATATCGGGAAGACTGCCTGGCTGCCGCGGGTCTGGACGCGCCCGCGGTACTGGCTCGCATCACCCGCTGGTGGAAGCCCTTGTCCGCAGGGTTGAACCGACGCACCCCCGCCCTTACATTCCCCTGATGACCACTCCCTCACCGATCGAGGACGTGCAGGGACGTCCCGATGCGCGCCAGCTTCCCATCGACCGCGTTGGCATCAAGGACATCCGCCACCCGGTCCGCGTGAAGGACCGCTCCTCCGGCGAACAGCACACCGTCGCGACCTTCGCGATGTACGTCCAGTTGCCGCACAATTTCAAGGGCACCCACATGTCGCGCTTCGTGGAGATCCTCCACCGCGAGCGCGAAGTATCGGTCGAGTCCTTCCCGAAACTGCTGGCGGAGATGACGCGCCGCCTCGATGCGCAGGCCGGCCATATCGAAATGGGCTTTTCGTTCTTCGTGATGAAGAAGGCGCCGGTGTCGGGCGTGGAGAGCCTGATGGACTACCAGGTCAGCCTGATCGGCGAGATCCATGGCGGCCAGGTCGACACTTGGGTCCGCGTGGTCGTGCCGGTCACGAGCCTGTGCCCCTGTTCGAAAAAGATTTCCGACTATGGCGCGCATAACCAGCGTTCGCACATCACGATCCGCGCCAGGCTCGCGGCGGGTTCGCACCTGTGGATCGAGGACCTGATCGACATCGCCGAGCAGGAAGCTTCCTGCGAGGTCTATGGGATCCTCAAGCGTCCCGACGAGAAGTTCGTGACGGAAAAGGCCTACGACAACCCGAAGTTCGTCGAGGACATCATTCGCGACGTCGCGGGCCGCCTCAACCGCGAGGACCGCATCGCCGAATACGTGCTGGAGACGGAGAACTTCGAGTCCATCCACAACCATTCCGCCTATGCGCAGATCTCGAGCGTGAAGGATGGCGCCGCGCGCCGGCGCTGATCGCGCTGTTTCCTTCGCCCCGGTCATCGGGCGCGCGCCGCGGGTCCTCGTCCTGGGCAGCCTTCCGGGGCGCGCGTCACTGGCCGCCGGCGAGTATTACGCCCATCCGCGCAACCTGTTCTGGGACTTCATCGGCGAACTGCTCGGCCTGCCGCGGACGCTGCCGTATGCACAACGGCTCGAAGGACTGTCCGCACAGGGCATCGCGCTCTGGGACATGGTGCGGGAAGCCCATCGGCCCGGCAGCCTTGACGCATCGATCGATGCCGCCACGGTCCGCCACAACGACATTGCCGACCTCGTTTGCACCACGCCGTCACTTCGCGCCGTCGCATTCAACGGCGGAAAGGCTGCGACCCTGTTCGACCGCTGCGTCGTGCCTCGGCTGGGGGCGAGGCTCGCGGGACTCGAATTGCTGCGCCTGCCTTCCACCAGCCCTGCGAACGCCGGACTCGCACGCGACGCCAAGCGGGCCGCCTGGCAAAAACTCGCCGACTACCTGGACTGACGCCCGCGTCCCAGTCGCCACAGTGTCACGGCGCCGATAGCCAGCCAGACCACATTGAGCGCGGCCGAGGGCCAGGCGCCGTTCCAGCTGCTGTTCACGATGAAACCCACGGCCCCGAACAGGTTGAGCCACTGGTAGGTGCGGGAACGGCCTTCGATGCGACCGGTGGACAGCAACGCGTAGGCCAGCAGGATGAGCAGTGCGCCCAGCCAGCCCACGGTTTCGATGAAGAACGTCATGCGCCCGATTCTAAGGGTCTGCGGTGTAGCATGAGGGCTTCCCGTCGCACCATTGCGATCCGAGAGGATTCCCGCCATGACTGACCGGCCCCCGGGCTTCGACCGCCGCCAGTTCCTCGAAGGGCTCGCCCTCGCCGCCGGTTCCGCGTCCCTGACGGGCGTGGCCCGAGGCGCCGCACCGGGCTCGAACCCCGCTCCTGCTCCCGCGCCCCTCAGGGATGTCGCCGGCAAGGTCGCCTTCATCACGGGCGCCTCGAGTGGCATCGGCCTCGGGCAGGCCAGGGTCTTCCACGAAGCCGGCATGAAGGTCGTGATCGGGTACATCCGCGACGACCAGGTCGGACCGGCGCTCGACAGTTTCAGGACCGATCGGGATCGCGTACATGCGATCAAGGTCAACGTGGTGGATCGCGCCGCCATGAAGGCCGCCGCAGACGAGATCGAAGGCCGGTTCGGCAAGATCCACCTGCTGTCCAACAACGCAGGCATCGGCCCCCTGACGCCACTGTGGATGACGGAGCCGAAGGATTTCGACCAGGCCATCGCAGTGAACCTGACCGGCGTCTTCAATGGCATCCATGAATTCCTGCCCCGCATCCGCAGGCACGGCGAAGGCGGACACGTCGTCACGACCTCGTCGATGAGCGGCGTGCTGCCGACGGAAGGCGGCGGCGCAGGGTCCTACACGGCAACCAAATTCGGGGTCGTCGGCATGATGGAGATCCTGCGCTCGGAAATGGATGCCCTGAACGCGGGCGTTGGCGCTTCCGTGTACTGCCCCGGACTCGTTGCGACCAACATCTTCGAACTCGAAAAGAACGTGAACGCCACTTTCGGCGGCCCGGACTCCACGGCCAAGGCCGGCCCGGCGGACGCGCCGGCCAACGAAGCACGGATCCGCCGGATCATCGGTGCCGGCATGGATCCGCTGGAAGCCGGACGCATCGTCCTGGACGGCATCCGGCAGAACGACATGTGGATCTTTTCGCACCCTGAGTTCCGGGAAGGACTGCAGGAGCGCCACGATGCCCTGCTGGCCTCCGTGCCGGTCGCACAGGCACCCGAGGCGCGGATGGCGCAGGAGAAGGTCACGATGCACAATTCACTCTACGTGCGGGAGCGCAAGAAGCTGCTTGCCCGCGGTCGCCGGGCGGGATAAGTTGCCCCGCCCGCAGCGGCCGTTTCATCTCCGAGGTCAGCCGATGATTTCCACGCGTACCAGTGCGCTCATCCTCGTCGTCGTTGCCACAGCGGCGACGCGCCTGCTGCCCCACCTGCCCAACGTCACGCCCCTGACGGCGCTCGCGCTTTTCGGCGGTGCCTTTTTCGCCGATCGACGCCTGGCCTTCGCGCTGCCCCTAGCGGCCCTCGCGCTCAGCGACCTCGCCCTGGGCGCCCTGGCCGGGTGGAAACCCATGGTCGTGGAAGCACACCTCGAAGTGCAGTACCTCGCCTTCGCGCTGGTCGTGCTGTCGGGCTTCCTGCTGCGGGGGAGCCCGTCCCTGGGCCGTCTGGCCGGAGGCACGCTGCTGGGTTCGACGATTTTCTTCGTCGTATCCAACTTCGGGGTGTGGGCGTTCGGGTCGATGTACCCGCACAGCGGCGAAGGCCTCGTGGCCTGTTATGTCGCCGGCATCCCGTTCTTCCGCAACGCCCTGCTGGGCGACTTCGGTTACGCGGCGTTGCTGTTCGGCGGTTTCAGGCTTCTCGAGGCGCGGTTCAGCACCCTGCGCGCACCGGCCGCAGCCCACGCGGGCTGAGGCGCCTTTAGGGCGCGGCAGCGCGCTCGACGCCCTGCAAGCGCCCGATCAGCGAACGCAGGAAGACCTTGTTGAACCGCAGCTGGCAGGCCTCGGAGGCCTGCTCCAGCAGGGTGGCGCTCACCCTCAGCACGGTCACCGACTCGACGGCCCTGACCGTCGCATTGCGCTTTGCGCCCGGCACGTAGCTCGTTTCACCGAAACAATCCCCGGAGCCGAGGTTGCCCACGCGCACACCATAGCGCTCCACGCGGCACTTGCCGGCAACGATGACGTAGAAGCGGTCATCGATATCGCCTTCCTTCACGATCTCCTCGCCCGCCCCGTATTCGCGCCAGGCACTGGCGCGGAGCACCTCGTGGATCTCCGCGTGCGAGAAATCATGGAAGAACGTCAGCAGTCGAAGGACCTTGAAATGCTCCGCTTCTTCCAGGTCATCGCTGCGCGCGCGCAGTTTCTGGTGGACGCGCGTGAGCGCAGCCGCGAAATCGAGGCCGCTGCGGAACCGGCGGGCGGGATCCTTTTGCATCGCCGTGGCCACGACGGCTTCGAGTTCCTCCGGGACCTCTGCGCGCAGGGTGTGGATCGGCGGCGGCGTCGAATACACGATCTGGTGCAGCAGCTTGCCGAGGTTCGCGGCCCGGAAAGGCCGGGACCCCGTCAGGAGTTCGTACATCACCGCACCAAGGGAATAGAGATCCGAGGCGTGGCCCAGCGCGTGGCCCTGGACCTGTTCCGGCGACATGTAGCTCGGGCTGCCTGCCACGCCTTCGATGCGGGAATCCTCGGACCCGGGCACCAGCGCGATGCCGAAGTCGATGATCCGCACGTCGCCGTCGTGCGTCAGCATGAGGTTCGAAGGCTTGATGTCGCGGTGGATCACTCCGCGCGAGTGCGAGTAATGCAGCGCCTTCGCGCACTTGAACATCAATTCGACGACCGCGTCGATGCGCAGCAGGTGGTCCTTGCGACAGTAATTCGCCAGCGTCCTGGCGCCGTGGATGTGCTCGGTGACGATGTAGCAGCGACCGTCCTCCTCGCCTGCGTCGTAGATCGGGAGGATGTTGGGGTGCTGCAGGAGACCCACCATGTGGGCCTCGGACAGGAACATCTTGCGCCAGAGCGCCGCCTGCTCCGGCTCCACGCCGGCACTGCTCTTGTAGATCTTTATCGCGACGTCACGCCCGTAGTACGGATCGTGAGACAGGTGGACCACCCCGGTGCTGCCCTGCCCGACCTCCTTCACGAGGACGTACTTGCCGATCCGGGTCAGGGGCAGTGCGGCCTCCGCGACGGGTCGGATGGGTACGGCGGACGACATCAGTGGCTCCGGCATTGGGGTAGTGGTCGAAGACTATGCCGAGGTGGCACGAGGGGGCTGTGACGTGCCTCGCGGATCCCTAGGGGGCGCTGCGGAAATGATCGAAACCCGCCGTCGGCAAGCCGCAATCCCGGCCCTCCAGCTGGACCCGGAGCCCGGCCTCCGGCTCCAGCACGCCGATACAACGGGCGGCGCATCCTGCTCGCTCCAGGGCGTCCCCCAGCTCCGCCAGGCGCGACGGAGGCAGGCTGAAGCAGAGTTCGTAATCCTCGCCACCCGTGAGGGCGAACCGCCTTGCCCGATCAAGTCCCGCGACCGCCAGCAAGGCCGCGGACAGCGGAAGCGACCCGACATCGAGCCGCAGGCCACATCCACTGGCGGCCGCGAGTTTGCCGGCGTCGGCGACCAGGCCGTCGGACACGTCGATGCACGCGGAAGCCAGGCCGCGCAGCGCAAGCCCGAGGTCGACACGCGGCGTGGGGAACAGGAAACGGTCCCGGAGATAGCGACCGTCGTCGTCCGAATCCCTTGGCACGGCGAGGCCGCCTTCCGGACCTCGCTCCAGGCAGAGACCCGCTGCGGCATCTCCCGGCGTGCCACTGACGAACACGAGATCCCCGGCTGCCCCGCCACCCCGGCGCAGTTCGCTATCCGGCGAAACGAAACCCATCACCTGGACGCTGGCAGACAGGGGACCGGAGGTCGTGTCGCCGCCGACCAGCACCGCGCCGAATCGCCGCGCGAGGTCACCGAAACCGCGCGCGAAGCCGGAGAGGAACGCCTCCTCGGCGCGCGGTAGCGTCAGGCCGAGCAGGACCCACGCGGGCTCTGCTCCCATGGCGGCAAGATCGGAGAGATTCGCGGCGAGGGCCCGATGGCCGATCGAAGCCGGATCGCAGCCAGGCAGGAAGTGGGTGCCCTCGACCAGTGAATCGAGCGCTGCGACGAGAAGCTGCCCCGACGGCACCGCCAGCAGCGCCGCATCGTCGCCGACGCCCAGCCGCACTCCGTCGCGGGGGCGGCCGGGAACCTGCCCAAGGGGACGGAAGTAACGGTCGATGAGGTCGAATTCGCCGAGGGACACGGCGGCGCGCCTGTCAGGTCTCGTGGGGCCTGAGGCTGCGCGCTGCCCGGTCCAGTACGGCGTTCACGAACTTGTGGCCATCGGTTGCGCCGAACCGGCGTGCAAGGCCCACGGCCTCGCTGATCGCGACGCGATAGGGCAGCTCGGGCCGATCCCGCAGTTCATGAACACCGATCAGCAGCGCGGCGCGTTCGATCGGATCGAGCTGCGCGGCCGGGATGTCCGCCCAGCCGGCGATGAGGGCATCAAGGTCTTCCGCCTGCGTGCAGATCGACTGCAGCAGCTGCTGCAGGTAATCGCGGTCGGATTTGGGCCCGTCCTCGGTGGCCAGGAATTCCGCCAGCAGGTCCTGCCAGGGACGCGCGTTGAGTTGCCAGGAATACAGGGCCTGCAGCGCCAGCTTGCGGGCGACGGCCCGGGCAGCGGCTGCGCGGGGGAAACGGGGTTTGGTGTCGGCTGTCATCTGTCAGGCCTGCCGCAACAGGAGCGCCATTTCGATCGCCGATTCCATCGCCTCGCCGCCCTTGTTCATGCGTTTCGGATCGGCCCGTTCTTCGGCCTGGGCGACATTCTCGACCGTCAGCACGCCGAAGACCACCGGCCGGCCCGTGTCGAGCGCCGCCTGGGACAGACCCCTGGCTGCCTCGCCTGCCACGTAATCGAAATGGGGGGTGTCACCCCGGATCACGCAGCCGAGCGCCACGACCGCATCGTAGCGGCCCGATGACGCAAGGTGCTTGCAGGCCAGCGGCAGTTCGAAGGCGCCGGGCACGCGCACGAGCGTGATGTCGTCAGCGGTCCCGCCATGGCGTTCCCAGGCGTCCAGTGCCCCATGGAGCATTTCATCCACGATGAACTCGTTGAACCGGGCCGCAACGACCGCAACCCTGAGGCCCTGCGCCGTGGAACTGTGGCGACGTTCCGCATTGCCGACGATATGCGGCACGCCATCAATCACGCTGTAACGGGACATCAGCCGGACTCCTTGCCCACGTACCCTGCCACCTCGAGGCCGAAGGCCGAGAGACCGGACATCTGTTTCGGCGCGGACAGAACGCGCATGCGGCGCACCCCGAGATCTTTCAGGATCTGTGCGCCCACGCCATAGGTGCGCAGCACCGAGTCACCGGACGCGACGACGGGGGGCTCCGGCAGGCGCAGGCCCTGCACCGCATCCGCCAGCTTGCGCGGGGTTTCTCCTTCGCGCAGGACGACGACGACGCCGCAGGGCTCGTTCGCAATGCGTTCGAGGGCCGCGCGCAGGGTCCAGCTGTGCCCCTCGCCCCTGACGCCCAGCATGTCACGCAGCGTGTCGGCGAGGTGTACACGGACCAGCGGCAGGGATTCGGAATCCGGCCGGCCCTTCACGAGGGCGAGGTGCAGGTCCCGATGCACGTGGTCTTCGTAGCAATACAGCCTGAAGCTGCCGAATTCCGTATCGATGTCCCGTTCCGCGATCCTCTCGACGCTGCTTTCATTGCGCAGGCGATAGCGGATCAGGTCCTTGATCGTGCCCATCCGCAGGCCATGCAGCTTGGCGAAGGCCTCCAGCTGGGGGCGACGTGACATCGTGCCATCGTCGTTCATGACCTCGACGATGACGGCCGCAGGCTCGAGGCCCGCCAGCCGCGAGAGGTCGCAGCCCGCCTCAGTATGGCCGGCCCGGGTCAGCACGCCACCGGGCTGCGCCATCACCGGGAAAATATGGCCGGGCTGGCGGAGATCTTCAGGGCGCGCACCGGGGGCGACCGCGGCCAGCACCGTCCTGGCCCGGTCATAGGCCGAAATTCCGGTCGTGATGCCCTCGACGGCTTCGATCGACAGGGTGAAATTCGTGCGCCGCTCGCTGTCGGTACTGCTCACCATGAGGGGCAGGCGCAACTGGGCGCATCGCTCGCGCGTCAGCGTCAGGCAGATGAGCCCGCGGCCGAATCGGGCCATGAAATTGATGTCTTCCGGACGCACCTTCGAGGCGGCCATGAGCAGGTCGCCTTCGTTCTCCCGGTCCTCGTCATCGACGATGACGACCATCTTGCCGGCAGCAAGGTCCGCGAGGATGTCTTCGATGCTGTCGAAGACCGATTCGGTT
>JBEEKA010000319.1:0-14488 GCA_041168985.1 Pseudomonadota bacterium
TGGCGGATCGATACATTCAACTGGTCCGTCGGCGACCCGATATCCGCGACAGCCTCGCCCAGCCCCTGCGACGCGAAGATCGACTGCACGCGTGCCACGTCGCTTTCCCTGACCTGCAGTACCGCACCGAGTTCTTCGGCAAAGAGCTGCGGCACCAGTGGCGCCCCGCCCGGCAGGCTGATGTCGAGCCCGCAGTGGCCGGCGAATGCCATTTCCGCGAGGACTGCCACGAGGCCGCCATCGGATCGGTCGTGGTAGGCCAGCACGAACCCGGCGCGCCGTGCCTCACGCAAGGCCGCGGCGAATCCGACCAGCCGCGTAGGGTCATCGAGATCCGGCGCATCCGATCCGAGCTGCCCATGGACCTGCGCGAAGATGGACCCGCCCAGGCGGTCACACCCACCACCGAGATCCACGCGCAGAAGCCGCGTCGGACCGGCGTCAAGCCGGAGCTGCGGCGTCAGCGTCGTGCGGACATCCGCGAGAGGCGCAAAGGCCGACACGATGAGCGACACCGGCGCAACGACCGATTTGGCACCCGCCTCGTCCTTCCACGTCGTCTTCATCGACAGGGAGTCCTTGCCGACCGGGATCGCGATGCCCAGTGCCGGACAGAGTTCCTCGCCGACCGCCTTCACGGCGGCATACAGCGCCGCATCTTCGCCGGGCTCCCCGCAGGCTGCCATCCAGTTCGCCGACAGGCGGATATCCCGCAACGACGACACGTCGGCCGCCAGCAGGTTCGTCACCGATTCGGCCACGGCCATCCGCGCGGCGGCGGCGGAGTCGATCAGCGCGAGCGGCGTGCGCTCACCCATCGCCATTGCCTCGCCGGCATGGTTGAAATGGTCCGCAAGTGTGACGGCAACGTCGGCCACCGGCACCTGCCAGGGACCGACCATCTGGTCCCGACTGATCTGGCCCGTGACGCTACGGTCGCCAATCGTCACCAGGAAGGTCTTGTCCGCCACCGCAGGGTGCGACAGCACCCGGCGGATCGCCTCGTCGACACCGATGCCCGACAGGTCCAGTCCTTCGTCGCGCGGCGGCGTCGACACCACGTCGCGCCGCATGCGCGGCGGCTTGCCGAGCAGCACGTCGATCGGCAGGTCCACCGGCTGGTTGTCGAAGACCCGGTCGTGGACCCGCAGTACACCGTCGCCCGTCAGTTCGCCGACCACGGCATAGACGCAACGCTCCCGCTGCGCGATGGCCTCGAATCGGGCGAGGCCCGCGCGCGAGACGATGAGCACATAACGCTCCTGCGCCTCGTTGCACCAGAGTTCCATCGGCGACATGCCGGGTTCTTCATTCGGCACGCTGCGCAGATCCACGCGCGCGCCCCGATGGCTGTGCGACACGGCCTCCGGAATCGCATTCGAAAGCCCGCCTGCGCCCACGTCGTGGATCAGGTGGATCGGGTTGGCGTCGCCCAGGGCCCAGCAGCGGTCGATGACTTCCTGCGCGCGCCGCTGCATCTCGGGATTGCCCCGCTGCACCGACGCGAAGTCCAGGTCCGCATGGGATGCGCCGCTGTCCATCGACGAAGCGGCGCCGCCGCCGAGGCCGATCAGCATCGCGGGACCGCCCAGCACCACGATATGGCCGCCAACGGGACACTCGTCCTTCTCGACATGCGGACGGCGGATGTTGCCAAGACCACCGGCGATCATGATCGGCTTGTGGTAACCGCGGATGCGGCGCGCAGCGGCATCCTCGGCCCGTTCGAACGTGCGGAAGTATCCGGTGACGCAGGGACGCCCGAACTCGTTGTTGAATGCCGCGGCACCGATCGGACCGTCCAGCATGATGTCGAGGGCCGACACGATCCGGCCGGGCTTGCCGTTGTCGCGTTCCCAGGGCTGTTCGAACCCGGGGATTCGGAGGTCGGAAACGGTGAATCCAACGAGGCCGGCCTTTGGCTTGGACCCCTTGCCGGTCGCACCCTCGTCGCGGATCTCGCCACCGGAACCGGTGGCCGCACCCGCGAACGGCGAGATGGCCGTCGGATGGTTGTGCGTTTCCACCTTCATCAGGATATCGATCGGTTCAGGCGTCGCGCCGTAGATTCCGGTGTCCGGATGCGGCGCGTAACGAAGGCCCTCATGGCCTTCGATGACCGATGCATTGTCCCGATAGGCCGACAGCACGCCTTCGGGAGCCTTCGCGTAGGTATTGCGGATCATCGCGAACAGCGACTTCGGCTGCTCGACACCATCTATGACGAATTCCGCGTTGAAGATCTTGTGCCGGCAATGTTCGGAGTTCGCCTGCGCGAACATCATCAGCTCGACATCCGACGGATCGCGGCCGAGCCGCGCGAAGTTCGTGGCGAGGTATTCCACCTCATCCGGACTCAGTGCCAGGCCCATCTCGCGGTTCGCCAACTGGAGCGACGCGACATCCCGGCCGACGGTCCTGAGGGGTCGAGGATCATGGTGGGCAAACAGACGCCCCGCCTCTGCCACGTCCAGCATCACGGCTTCGGTCATGCGGTCATGAAGCACGGCGCCGAGAGCGAGCAGGCGGTCGCCAGACAGCTCCCCGTCCACTTCGAGCCGGTAGGTGATGCCGCGCTCGATGCGGCGGACGCGGTCGAGGTCACAGACCTGTGCGATGTCCGTGGCCTTCGAGGACCAGGGCGATGTCGTGCCCGGCCTGGGCACCACCAGCAGCATCGGCCCCCGGATCTCCGGACGGTCCTCGTGCCGGGGGCCGTAGGTCAACAGTTCACGCAGCACGGAAAGTTGCCGCGCATCCAGCTCCCCCTCGGTTTCAACGAGGTGGAGGTAGCGGGCGTCCAGGGCCCCGACCGCCGGTTCGAGGACCTGGAGCTGCCCGAGGAGCTTGGCGAGTCGGAATTCGGATGCGGCAGGGCCGCCGGGGATTTGGAGCATGTCGATCGCTTTCAGGGCTTGGTGCCCGGGTCACCCGTCGGCGGCGCATAGACCGGAGTCGGGAATGGTGTGACGTTGCCGTCGAAAGGGGAAATCCGGCTGGTACCGCGCTTGCTGACTTCATCGATGCGAAGCACCGAGTGCATAGGCAGGAAGCTGCGTTTGACGCCCTCGAACTCGGTCTTGATCCGTTCTTCGGACGCATCGACGACGATGCCGCTGCGCTCCCCGAAAACCAGCTCCTCGATCTCGACGAAGCCGAAAAGGCTGCCATGGCTGACCTTCCTGGCGTAGATCTCGTAGACCTTGCCCTGGTTCACGAACAGGACCTTGAAAACGTGATGCGCTGCCATGCGCGTATTATAACGGGCCATGGCCCTGCGCTTGCAGATCATCAGCGACCAGTCCCGCCTGCTCGGCGAGCACGCCACCGTGGTCTTCGGCCCGCGCGGCGGCCGCATCGGGCGGGCGCCGGACAATGACTGGGTACTGCCGGACCCAAACCGGTTCCTGTCCGCCCACCACGCGACGATCCACCCCGCAGATGACCGTTTCGAAGTCGAAGACACCAGCAAGAACGGCGTTTACGCAAACGGCGAGGACCGACCGATCGGGCGGGATTTGCGGCGCACATTGGCCGACGGTGACGTCCTGCGTCTCGGCGACTACCGGATCCGCGTACACATCGATCCGATCCCGGTCGTCGGCGGCCTGTCGGACGCGCTGGTGGCCGTGGATCACGTCGAACCGGTGCGGCGCGACCTGGCCCGCCAGCGCCCGTCCGCGGCCGAACCCGGCGGGTCCATCGAGGGGTCACCGGCCGCCATGGCCGCTGCGACCGCCGCCGCGGCCCGGAATGCCGAGGCCGACGCAGTCGCCCTGCAGGCCTTCTGCCGGGGGGCTGGCATCGACGCAGGCAGCCTCCCGCGAGGCGCGGACAATCGTGCGCTGGTCCTTGCCGGGCAACTGGTCCGCGAAGCACTGCTCGGCCTGCAGGAACTGCTTCGCGCGCGGCGCGATTTCCACCGGCAGATTCACACGACCCCTGCACCCGCTGCAGGCGAAGGGCCGCCCCCGGACTCGGCGAGCTGCGGGGAGTACCTGCTGACCCTGCTGAACGGCCACCTTGAAGGCGATTTCGACGCGATCAAGGCGCTGCGGGGACACTACGGCGGACTTCGGCGGCATGACGTCGTCCTGGCGCCCGCACTGGTTTCTGCGATGGGGGCCTTCCTGCGCAACTTTTCGCCGGAAATCCTGGAGGGTCGGTCCCGGGGCCGCGGAGGACCGGAACTGGCCTGGCCCCTTTACGTCGAACTCTTCCGCAGTGTGACGACGAGCGCCCGGGGCGACCTGCCGCCCCTGTATGTCGAGGCCCTGATGCAGGCTTACGACAAGGCCCTGAAGGACCGGGACGGACAACGGTGAGTCGCGGCGTCGCGCAGCCTGCACTGATTGCAAGGTTCTGGAGTACGGCGTCGGGCTTCTGGACCGGCGAGAAGAAGTTCAAGGCCTGGTCCCTGTCGCTGTTCCTGGTGGCCGTCACGCTGAGCCAGATCGGCGTCCTGTACCGCATCAACTTCTGGAACCGCGACATCTTCAATGCCGTGGAACGGCGCGACGCCGACATGCTGTGGGCCCAGGCGATGCTGTCCGTGCCCCTGCTGGGCACGGCCGTTGCGCTGGCGGTCGCCGCGGTATTCGGCCGCATGTCGATGCAGCGCGAGTGGCGGGCCTGGCTCGTCCAGCGTCTGTTTTCCCGCTGGGTCAAGCAGGGTCGGACTTACCAGCTCAACCTGCTTGATGGTACGCACCAGGTTCCCGAGGGACGCATCACGGACGACGCACGCATCGCGACGGATGCGCCGGTCGATTTCGTGGTCGGCCTGTTCCATTCGGTCGTCGGCGCGGCGACGTTCATCGGCATCCTCTGGTCGACCGCCGGCAACCTCGATGTCACCGTGGGTCGCACGACGATCCACATCCCCGGCTATCTGGTCGTGTCGGTCGTCGCCTACTCAATCATCGTGACGACGGCGATGCTGGCCGTCTCCCGACAGTTCACCACCGTCTCGGAATCCATCAACCAGGCCGAGGCCGAGTTCCGTTTTGCCCTGACGCATGTCCGCGAAAACGGCGAACGCATCGCACTGCTCGGCAGCGAGGGCCGGGAACGCGAGGGCCTCGCCGCCGCGCTGGCAGTCATCGTCGAACGCTGGCGACGCTATTGCGGCCAGCACCTTCGCGTCACCGTGGTCTCCAATGCCAATTTCCTGATTGCACCGGTGCTGCCTGTCTTCCTGTGCATGCCACGTTACCTGCGGGGGCAGATGTCCCTCGGCGAAGTCACGGCGGCCGCCGCCGCTTTCGTGCAGGTGCAGGCCTCGTTCAACTGGCTGGTGGACAATTTCGCCCGATTCGCCGACTGGCGCGCCTCCGCCCGCCGCGTCGGCAGCCTGCTGAAGACGCTCGACCGGCTGTGGCAGGCCGAGCAGGCCGACATTTCCGGCCGGATAGGAAGGCACTTCGCGGACGGGACCACGCTGAGGCTGCGCGGATTGCGCGTCTTGACGGACGATGGAATCGTGCAACTGGAAACCGATGACCTGGTCGTCGGCCCCGGCGAGCACCTGCGCATACAGGGCAGGTCCGACAGTGGGAAAGGTGCGCTGCTGCACGCCATCGCGGGCCTCGACACCGAGGGCGAAGGCGAGATCACGCTGGGCAGGTCGATCCGGGTCTTCCTGATGCCGGGCCATCCGTACATGCCGATCGGCACCCTGAGACGCGCTGCCTGCTATCCCTCGCCCCCGGACGGCATTTCCGACAACGGCCTGCGCCAGCTACTGGATGATTTCGGGCTGGGCTCACTGACGACCCGTCTCGATGACGACGCACCCTGGGAGCAACTGCTGGGCGTCGGCGAGAGACAGCGGCTGGCCTTCGTCAGGGCCTGCGTGGCCACGCCGGACCTCCTGCTGCTCGACGACCCGGCGTCGGCGCTGGATCCGGAAAGCCAGCGTGGGCTGTACGCACTGCTCCTCGCCCGCCTGCCGGGCGTGACCATCGTGCGTTTCTCGACGCATGACGACGCGGACCTGCCTTTTGACCGCTCGCTGCATTTCGAGATGGCTCCCCGGAAGTCCCACCCATGAGCTGCAAGCGCCTCGATCCGTTCTGGCGCCTGCTGGCGCAGCCTGCGACGCGTGACGTATTCAACCCCTGGGTCGACCACGATGGCGGCACCGACCTGCGACGCGACGCCCCCCGACAGCGACGCGATCGACTTGCTGCGCATCTGGAAACCGACGCGACAGTGGTGCTCGTCGGCGAGGCGCCCGGGTACCAGGGATGCCACGTCACAGGCATTCCTTTCACGAGTGAACGCCTTGTCATCGCAGGCAGCATCCCGCGGGTCACGGCGGACTCGCCACGACTGTCTTCGCGGCGCCTGCCCTGGAGCGAGCCGTCGGCCACCACGGTCTGGGGCATCCTCCACCAGCTCGGACTCGCCGAACGCACGGTCCTCTGGAATGCCTTTCCCTGGCACCCGCACAAGCCCGGCATTCCGCAGTCGAACCGGACACCGACACCTGCCGAGCGCGAAGCGGGCGTACCCGTACTGAAGGCCCTGCTGGCCGCCTTTCCGCGCGCGCGCGTCTTTGCCGTAGGCCGCACCGCGGAAGCCTCCATGCGCGACGCAGGCCAGGCCGCAGAGGCCCTGCGGCATCCCTCGATGGGCGGCGCCGCACTGTTCCGCAAGCAACTCAAGGACGCAATGGAGAGGCGTGGCAGCATATGAAATCCCTCGGCATCTGGTTCGCGTTGCTGCTGGCTCCGTACCTGGATGGCGCGGCCGCCGCAGGCTGCGAGCCAGTGGGATCGCTCGACCTGCTGTGCGGGGCGGCGCAGCCGGAGGATCTCGCCCGGATTCCCGACACGCACTGGGTGCTGGTCAGCGGCTTCTCGCCTGGCGGCGGCCTGAAGCTGCTGGATACTCGTGAGCGACAGCTCCGACGCTGGAGCGGTATACGGCCCGGTGAAGTGGCATTCGATGCGGCCCGTTACCCCCAGTGTCCCGGCGCTCCCGATGGGGCCTTGCTGAACCTGCAGGGTCTGCACCTGCGCGCTTCCCGGGACGGCAGCCACATGCTGCTGGCGAGCAACCACGGAGGGCGGGAAGCCATCGAGGTCTTCACGGTCCGACTGGAGGGCGATGGCAGCCCGCTGGTGACCTGGGTGGGCTGCCTCCCCCTTCCGGCCGACATGCCAGCGAATGCGGTAACAAGCTTTCCGGACGGTACGGTACTGGCAACCGTGCTGGTGACGCCGGGCCACAGCATGGCTGACTACGTGAGGGGCCACGACACGGGCGCGGTTCTCGAGTGGCCCCCGGGTGCAACGTCTTTCCGCCGCGTGGCGGGCACCGAACTCCCCGGCAACAACGGCATCGAGGCGGATCCCGACAACATCCACTTCTACGTCGTGGCCTTCGGCCGCCATGCCATCGTCGGTTTCGAACGCGGCAAGCGGGCAAGGAAGGTATTCGAAGCGGTGGCGCCGGCCTTCATGCCGGACAACATCCACTGGGACGGCCGGGAACTGATCGCCGCAGGCATGCAGCATGACGAACCGGCCTGCGGCGGCCTGCGCAAGGTCATCGACGGCGTCGCGGAGCGCATGGACTGTCACCGCGGGTACACCGTGTCGCTGCTGGATCCAACCTCGCTCCGATGGCGTGTCGTCGCCTACGACGTGCCGAACCCGGGATTCAACGGCGCCTCGACGGGACTTCGCATCGGGAAAACACTCTGGCTGGGCTCTTACCAGTCCGACCGCCTGGCCTCCCGCCCCCTGCCCTGACCAGGTTGACTTGAACTAACCGGGCCGTCCACTGTACGGAGACGCCCCAACCCGTACCGAGAGGTCGTCATGACAAGACCGCTGTGGGCCGCACTGGCCCTGACCGGCGCCTTCAACGCCACGCTTGCTGTTGCACAAACCGCCACGACGCAGGTCATGCCCGATGGCAGCGTCGTCATCCAGAACGCGACCGTTCCCCTGTCGCCACTGCTCAGCGAAGGCGGCCGTAACGTGCTGAAGCGGACGCAGCCAACCGAAGGTCCCGGCGCACCGGTGCCCACGCCGGAAGAAATCCAGGACATGCGCGAACTGCGCCGCGTCTACAACGAGAACCTCAAGCCGCGCGTCGACTACATGCGCCAGGTCTTTCCGGTCGACATCGAGGAGACCACGATAGACGGCATCGAAGTCGCGATCGTCACGCCCAAGGGCGGCGTACCAGCGAAGAACGCCAGGCGGCTGATCCTCAACGGGCCGGGCGGTGGTTTCCGCACCGGCGTGCGGGGCAACGGGCTGATGATCAGCATCCCGGTGGCTGCCACGCTCGGCGTCAAGGTCGTTTCGATCCTCTATCGCCAGGGACCGGAGTTCCAGTTTCCCGCTGCGAGCGAGGACCTCCTCAAGGTCTGGAAACACTACGTGAAGAAACTGCCGGCGAGGAACATCGGCATGGTCGGTTGCTCGGCCGGCGGCTCGCTCGTCTCGCAGACGACGGCAATGCTGATAGATGCCGGAAAGCCGACGCCGGGTGCGCTGGGCGTCTACTGTTCCGGTCTCGGCGCGGCGGGCTCGGGGGACTCGGCCTTCTTCTCGTCCCTGTCGATATCCAACATCCTCGCCGCATCCAGGCAGGGACCGGCACCGGTGAACGCCGTGGCCACGCCCCCCGTTTCCGGTGCGAACACGCGCAATTACTACACCGGTGTCGACATGAACCAGTTCATCGTCAATCCGACGCTGGACGACCGGAAGCTGGCGAAATTCCCGCCGACGATCTTCTTCACGGCAACGCGGGACTTCGCCATGAGTGCCTCGGCTTACAGCCACTGGAAGCTGCTCAAGGCTGGCGTGCCAAGCGACCTGATGATCTTCGAGGGTCTTTATCACGGGTTCATGACAAACCCGGACTTCCCGGAAGCCCGCGAGGGCTACCAGATCGCCGCGAAGTTCTTCGACACGCACCTCGGCAGGTAAACCCCGCCGCAAAAAAAGGCGCGGCGCCTTTCCAGACGCCGCGCCAGATTTTCGGGAAGGGAACCCGATACGTTTAGAAGGCCAGCTTCAGCCCCATGTAGAACGTGCGGCCCACCGCATCGTAGAGCGCCTGGTCGGTACCGTTCTGCGAGCTGGCCACGACGGGCAGACCCTTGTCGGCCACATTGTTGACGCCCGCGCGCAGCTGCAGCGACCTGTTGAAGCTGTAGGTGCCGAACAGGTCGAACAGCTGGTAAGCCCCAACGCCCTTCTGCACGTTGTTCGGCGTCAGGATCGCGCTGACGTCCTTGAGCGAGCTCTGGTAGCGCCAGCGCACGCCGACCGTCAGGTCGTCCGTCTTGTACCCCAGTGTCGTCAGCGACTTCAGCCGGGGCGCCGCACGCGGCGGTACCGAGCCCGGATTGGTGCCGCCGACGCTGACACCCGTGTAGTCGAGGAACTTCGCACCCGGCAGCAGCGCGACCTTGTAGTTGTTCAGGTAGGTAACCGAGGGGTCGATGTAGACCTTGCCGGCACCGCCGAAGACCGGCGCACGGAACGCCCAGTGACCCTGGACCTCAAGACCGTCGGTCTTCAGTCCACCCAGGTTCGAGTACGGCGTGGCGACCGTCAGGAGCTGGCCCGTGCTCGCATCACGCTGGATCGCCTGGCAGTAGAGGTTCGAATTCGAATAACCCGAGTTCGAGCCGTCGAGGTTGAAACACTTCGACAGGACCGTGAGACCCGGAATGGCCGAGATCACGTTCTTGATCGAGATGTTGTAGTAGTCGACCGACACCGAGAGATCCGGGCTCAGGTTGTAGACCATGCCCAGGTTGAACGTGTCAGCCGTTTCCGGCGTCAGCGTCGTGTTGCCTGCCACCGTCTGCCCGGTCGCCGTCGTCGGGAACTGGTAAGTCGGGATCAGCGCACTCGGCACGCCTTGCGCGACGCACAGCGCAGCAACCTGCGCGGCGTTGGCGCCGGCCCGCGCGGTCGAACGCGAGTCACAGGGATCGCCGAGCGAACCCGGCGGCGTACCGATCACCAGCTGCGAATTGGCGCCCAGCGGCGAGAACAGCTCGCCGATGTTCGGGGCACGCACGGCGCGCTGGTAGGAACCACGGACCAGGACCTGGTCCACCGGGCGCCAGCGTGCGTCGAATTCGTAGCTCTTGACCGAGCCCGTCACGGAGTAGTCGGACACGCGGGCTGCACCGCCCACGGCGAGTTCCCGGACCAGGTGGCGATCGGCCAGCAATGGCACGTCGATCTGGGCCGCCAGCTCATTCACTTCCACGCCACGCTCCGGCACCGCGGCGGCTGCCGTGAAGGCCTCGACGTTCGCCGCCGGCGCCCATCCGCTGAACGCGGTGACGTCCGAATCCGGCTTGTAGGAGTAGGTGTTGCGACGGTGGTCGGCGACGAACGCCACCTGCGCCGGACCGGCGGGCATATCGAAGAGCTTGCCGTTCACCTGCGCCTGGACCTGCGTCTGCGTCAGGTCCTCGACACTGCTGGTGTCCTTGGTCAGATAGGCCACGCAGGCCGCGGAGAGCTTGCGCGCGTTCACGTCGCCGAAGGGGTTGAAGCCGCCCGCGCAGATCGAAGCGCCGCCATCCGCCGCGTTCAGCAGCGTCTGCACGCGGCTCTTCAGCACGGCGTCGTGCATGATCGAGTTGTGCACCGACGAGTCGTACGACGCGAAGACGTCGAACTTCCAGTTGTCGTTGATGTCTCCCTTCAGGCCGCCCAGGTACTGCTGGACGATGTAGCTTTCGTCCCAGTTCTTCCAGGGAATGCCGACGTAGCGGGACCGCCAGTCGAAGCGAGCCGTCGGGTTGGCACGCGAGGCCAGGACCGTCGCGAGATCCGTCGGGATGAACGGGTTGGTGACCGGGATCGTGGTCAGGGACGGGAATTGGGTGAGACTGCCGCCGCTGTTGCTGTTGACGGTCAGGTTCACGTACATGAACTGGCCGTACAGCGACAGGTTCGAAGTGAGGTCGTAGTCGGCCTTCAGGAACGCGGTCTTGCGATCGATGGCATTCAGGATGTTGCCCTGCTGTCCGACCGGCATGCGGACGTTGCCGCCGACAACGGCGTAACCACCGGTGCCGTTCGGGCCCTTGTAGTTCTTCGCGCCGGTCTGGGTGAACAGCGTGCCGTCGTCGTTGAATCCGAGGTTCGATGCCAGCGGATTCATGGCACCCGTAACGCCATAGCCATTGAACAGCGCGGTCAGCACGTCCGCGCTGGGCGCGTTGGTCGCGCTGGGGACGAACGTGCCCGTGCCGATGAAGGACGACGGCACCTTGTCCTGGAAGAAGCGGCGGGAACTGCTCAGCAGCGGGTCCTGCTTGGTGAAGCTGAACGCCGTCACCATATGGCCGCGGTCATCGGCGAACCCGGTGCCGAAGGCGACCGAGGCGTCGAACTTGTTGGCATCGCCCTGGCCGCTCCGGGAGTCCTGCAGGTCCACGCGGACGCCGTCGAAACTGCGGATGGTCTTGAAGTTCACGACGCCGGACATGGCGTCGGAACCGTAAACGGCCGAGGCGCCGCCCGTGATCGCATCGACACCGGAAATGATCGATTCCGGCAGGATGTTGATGTCGACGTTGCCGAAGATGTCGGAGACCGGCAGGCGCTTGCCGTCGAGCAGCACCAGGTTGCGGTTGGTGCCGAGGCCATGGAGGTTGATCGTCGCGCGTCCACCGGTGCCCTGGCCACCGGTCGTCGAGTTGCCGCCGACCGTGAAGCCGGGCATCTGGTTCAGCGCGTCCTGGAGGTTGGAGGCGCCCGACTCCTTGATGCTCTCCGAACTGACCGTGGTGATCGGGCTGACCGACGTGTTGTTCGGGCGCTGGATCAGCGAACCGGTAATGACGACTTCGGCGATTTCTTCCGGCGCATCGGCCGCAATCGCGGCGCCGGAGAGGATCGACGCGATGACTGCGGAAACGGACGCCATGCGGCGGATTTCGGTCGGATTACGGACGCTCATTGATTCCCCCTGAACGGAGTCGGAAATTGCCCCTGAGGGGCGCTTATGTACCACTTGGTACACAAAGGTATATGAACCAGTTCGTTCATGTCAAGATGGCCCGTCGGTCGCGCCGCCCGGGTTTGCGTCACGGTGCCCGGACTCCCTATCCTGAAGGCGAACAGACCGATCCATCCTGGAGCATTCCCTTGCCCAAGAAGAAATCCCCGCCCGCCCAGGCCGAAGCCGCGGCGGAGCGCCCGCAGGACAGGACCCGCCAGAACATCCTGGAGGTGGCGACCCGCGAGTTCTCGGAAAAGGGCCTCGCCGGTGCACGCGTCGATGAGATCGCGGAACGGACCAGCACCAGCAAGCGGATGATCTATTACTACTTCGAGAGCAAGGAAGGCCTGTACCGGGCCGTGCTCGAGAAGGTTTACGAACAGATACGGCTGATCGAAGCCGGCATCGACGTCGTCGACCTGTCGCCCGAAGACGCCCTGCGGGAACTGGTGCGCGTCACTTTCGACTGGCACCAGAAGCACCCGGACTTCGTGCGACTCGTCATGAACGAAAACATCCACCAGGGCGAGCACCTCGGCGCACTGGGCGGCATCAAGTCGCGTCGCCAGACCATCGTCGAACTCCTGCGGCGGATCCTGGCGCGCGGCACCAAGGAAGGCCGGTTCAGGGCCGACATCGACCCCGTCGACCTGCACATGTCGATCAGCGCGCTCTGCTTCTACAACGTGTCGAACCAGCACACCTTCTCGCGCATCTTCGAGCGGGACATGACCTCCCCGAAGGTATCCGCTGCGCGGCGGGAGGTGGTGGTCGACACGATCCTCCGCTGGTGCCTGACCGAGCTCCCGAAACACGGCCGAAGCGCGCAGAGGGCCTGAACGCTCCCACTGCCGCGGATTGACGAACCAGTTCGTACACGATAGCCTCCGTCAAACTCAGCGGGGGCCCCATGCTCACGTCCATCGCGTCGGTTTCCATCAGCGGAAGTCTCGAAGCCAAGATCGCCGCGACAGCAGCGGCCGGCTTCTGGGGCATCGAGGTCATGGAAAGCGACCTCGTTTCCTGCACGCTATCGCCCCGCCAGATCGGCGCGCTCCTGAAGTCGAACGGACTCGTCTGCACGGCGTACCAGCCGTTCCGTGACTTCGAGGGCATGACGGGTCCGCTCCGCGCCCGGACCTTCGACCGCATGGAACGCAAGTTCGACCTCATGCAGGAACTTGGCGCCACGCGGCTCCTGGTCTGCTCGAACACGCATGCGGAGGCGGACGGCGACCGGTCGCGCCTCGTCGCGGATTTCCAGGAACTCGGCGAACGCGCGGCACGCCGCGGGATCACTGTGGGCTATGAAGCGCTCGCCTGGGGCAGGCATGTGTTCGACCACCGGGATGCCTGGGACATCGTCCGCCGCACGAACCACCCCAACATCGGGCTGATCCTGGACAGCTTTCACAGCTTCGCCCGGAAAGTGCCGGTCGAAAGCCTGCGCGACATCGATCCCGCGAAGATCGTCATGGTGCAGCTGGCCGATGCGCCGCAGCTCTACATGGACGAGCTGTCCTGGAGCCGGCATTTCCGCACCATGCCCGGCCAGGGCGACTTCCCGCTGGTCGACTACGTCGGCACCCTGCAGGACATCGGTTTCCGTGGCATCTGGTCGCTGGAGATCTTCAACGACCGGTTCAGGGCCGCGGACACGGCGACCGTCGCCGTGGACGGCATGCGCTCCCTGACTTACGTCCAGGACCAGGTGGACCGTCGTCACGGCAAGCCGGTCCCCGCGCCGCGCGTGGCAACCACCGGCATCGAATTCATCGAGTTCGCGGCGAATGACACCGAGGCCCCCCGGCTCGCCCGCATGCTCGCTACGCTCGGGTTCCGCGAGACCGGGCGCCACCGCCGCAAGGCCGTCACGCGCTGGAGCCAGGGCGGCATCAACATCGTCGTGAACAGCGAGGTCGAAGGCTTCGCACACCGCCACGACATGGCGCATGGCGCGTCGGTCTGCGCCATTGGCCTGCGTGTCGACGACGTGGCAGGAGCCTTGGCGCGCGCGGAATCGCTGCGCATCCCCCGGTTCTCGCAGCCCGTCGCCGCCGGCGAGGCCAGTGTGCCCGCACTGCGGGGCGTCGGCGGCAGCCTCCTCTACATGGTGGACCAGGCCGGCGCGCCCGCGCTGTGGGAAGGCGATTTCATCCCGACTCCCCAGGGGGATGACGGCGATGCGGGCCTCGAGGCGATCGATTACATCTCCCAGGTCATGCCGTACGAGGAAATGCTTTCCTGGCTCCTGTACTACGGGTCGCTGCTCGACCTCGGCAAGACCCCCCTGCTGGAAGTCGCGGACCCGCTTGGACTTGTGCAGACCCAAGCCATGGAATCACCCGACAGGGCGCTGCGCATCGTCCTCAACGCGACAGCGGCCCAGCAAACCCTGTCGGCGCGCTTCCTGGATGCCTACATGGGTGCCGGCGTGCAGCACCTGACATTCCGTTCGAACGATATTTTCGAGTCGGCCGAACGC
>JBEEKA010000320.1:0-5687 GCA_041168985.1 Pseudomonadota bacterium
GTTACCTGCCGGATGAAATGCCCGACCGGCGGTATTATTCCCCCGCGCCGCGGGGCCTCGAGAAACAGATCGGCGAGGCCATGGACCGCAGGCGTTCCCAAGACAGCGACAGCAGGAAGAAGACGTGATCGACCCGAAACTCCTCCGCAGCGACCTCGATGTCGTGGTCCAGAACCTTGCCCGCCGTAACTTCGGTTTCGATACGGCGAAATTCCAGTCGCTGGAAAACTCGCGCAAGTCGCAGCAGATCGAAACCGATCGCATCCGCGCCGAGCGCAATGCCAAGGCCAAGGCCGTCGGTATGGCGAAGGCCAAAGGCGGTGATATTGCCGCGCTGATCGCCGAGGGCGAGCAGCTTGCCGCGCAGCTTGAAGGGGCGGAGAAGTCCCTGCAGGCCGTGCAGGACGAACTGGACGCCTTCCAGCTGTCGCTGCCGAACCTGCTGCAGGATTCGGTGCCCAATGGCGCCGATGAAAACGCGAACGCCGAAGTGCGCCGCTGGGGCACGCCGCGCGAGTTCGATTACACGCCGCGCGATCACGTGGACCTTGGCGAATCGCTGGGCAAGGGCATGGATTTCGAGGCCGGCGCCCGCATTGCCGGCAGTCGCTTCGTCGTGCTGCGTGCGGACATCGCGCGTCTGCACCGTGCGCTCGGCCAGTTCATGCTGGACCTGCACACCCGCGAGCACGGTTACACGGAAGTCTATGTGCCTTACCTCGCGTCGCCGGCTTCGCTGCGCGGCACGGGCCAGTTGCCGAAGTTCGAGCAGGACCTTTTCGCGGTCCGCAGCGAGCAGAACTACTATCTGATCCCGACGGCGGAAGTGCCGGTCACGAACCTCGTGCGCGACCTCATCGTCGACGCAAAGGAACTGCCGCTGAAGCTCGTCGCGCACTCGCCGTGCTTCCGTTCGGAAGCCGGTGCGAGCGGCAAGGACACGCGCGGCATGATCCGCCAGCACCAGTTCGACAAGGTGGAAATCGTGCAGATCGTCGAGCCGACGAAATCGCTCGAAGCCCATGAGGAACTGACGGCCCACGCCGAAACGGTGCTGCAGAAACTCGAGCTGCCGTACCGCGTCGTGTCGCTGTGCGCCGGGGACATCGGCTTCGGCAGCAGCAAGACCTATGACATCGAGGTCTGGCTGCCGGGCCAGCAGAAGTACCGCGAGATTTCCTCTTGCAGCAACTTCTGGGACTTCCAGGCGCGCCGCCTGCAGTCGCGGTGGCGCAATCCTGCCACCGGCAAGCCGGAACTGGTGCACACGCTGAACGGGTCGGGCGTCGCGGTGGGCCGGGCGCTGGTCGCGGTTCTCGAGAACGGCCAGCAGGCCGACGGATCGATCGTCCTGCCGAAGGCCCTGGTGCCTTACTTCGGCGCGGAACGCATCAGCAGCAGCCGCTGACGCAGTTCCACTTCTGATCGATCTGGGCGCGGAAGAATTCCTCCGCGCTCAACGGTGGATGCGGCGGCTTCGTCCGCTCGTAATGGGCGAGGTACTTCTCGTACGCGTCATCGCCCGTCACGCCCCTCAGCAGGCTCAGGCCTGCCGAGAGGAATTGCCTGACATCAGTGCGCATTGACGTGCAGGCTTGCCAGATTCAGCTGCGTCTTGACGTACGGCGCTTCCGAATTCGGCGGCACCGGCAGGCCCTTCAGGTGCCGCAGGCTCATGCGGATCATCGAGAGCAGCACGGTCCACAGCAGCAGGCCAAAGAGGATCGTCAGCCAGCCGTCGAGCTGCTGGTTGAAGATCAGCGTGCCGGCCACCTTGGCCTTCTCCGGCGGCAGGGCGCCGGCGGCGAGTTTCGCCGAAAGATCATTCGCCGCGGCAAAGAAGCCCAGCTTCGGATCGGTGCTGAAGATTTTCTGGAACGCCGCCGTCGAGGTGACGATCGTGATCCAGGTCAGCGGCAGGCCGGTGACCCAGGCGTATTTCACGTGGGCCGTCTTGATCAGTATGCCGGTGGCCACCGACAGCGCGATGGCGGCCAGCATCTGGTTCGCGATGCCGAACAGGGGCCACAGGATATTGATGCCGCCATTCGGGTCCACGACGCCGACGTAGAGGAAGTAGCCCCAGCCGGCCACGATCAGGGAGCTGGCAACGACCACGGACGGATACCAGGACGTGCGGCCCAGCGGCGCATAAAGCTGACCCAGGGCGTCCTGGATCAGGAAGCGCGCGGCGCGCGTGCCGGCGTCGACCGTCGTCAGGATGAAGATCGCCTCGAACATGATGGCGAAGTGGTACCAGAGGCCCAGCAGGCTCCTGCCGAATGCGGAACCAAAGATGCTGGCCATGCCGACCGCGAGCGACGGCGCGCCACCGGTGCGGCCGAACAGGGAGCTTTCGCCCATGGCCGACGCGAGGTCCTTCATCTGTTCCACGGTGACCGGGAAGCCCCAGCCGGAGATCGTCTGCACGGCAGCCTCGGCGGAGCTGCCGACGATTCCCGCACCGGTGTTGATCGCGAAGTAGACGCCCGGGTCCAGCAGGGTGGCGGCGATGACTGCCATGATGCCGACGAAGGATTCCACGGCCATGCTGCCGTAGCCGGCAAGGCGGATGTCGCGCTCGTTCGAAACCATCTTCGGCGTGGTGCCGCTCGAGACCAGCGCATGGAAGCCGGAGAGGGCGCCACAGGCGATCGTGATGAACACGAAGGGGAAGACCTTGCCCGCGAACACCGGTCCCGTGCCGTCAATGAACTGGGTCAGTGCCGGCATCTTGATCTCGGGGCGCATCACGAGGATGGCGACCGCGAGCATCACGACGACGGCGATCTTCAGGAAGGTCGAGATGTAGTCGCGCGGGGCGAGCAGCACCCACACGGGCAGGATTGCCGCGATCCAGCCGTAACCGATCACGAACGCGGCGAGCGTTACCCCGCTGAGGTTGAACATCTCGGCGAGGGCCGGGTTCTCCGCGACGTGACCGCCGCCGACCACGGCGGCAAGCAGCAGGACCAGACCGATCAGGGAACCTTCAAGGACCTGACCGGGCCGCCAGTGCCGCAGGTAGAAACCGACGAATACGGCGATGGGCAGCGTGGCGAAGACCGTGAAGGTCGCCCAGGGGCTGTGCTTCATCGCGTTCACGACGACAAGCCCCAGCACGGCGATGATGATCAGCACGATCATCAGCGTGCCCAGCATTGCGGCCGTGCCGCCGACGGGGCCCAGCTCATCGCGGGCGATCTTGCCGAGGCTTCGGCCATCGCGGCGCGTGGACATGAACAGGATCATCATGTCCTGCACGCAGCCGCCCAGCACTGCACCGACGATGATCCAGAGGGTGCCCGGCAGGTATCCGAACTGCATCGCGAGTGTCGGGCCGACCAGAGGGCCGGCGCCGGCGATGGCGGCGAAATGGTGGCCGAAGACCACCCAGCGATGCGTCGGCAGGAAATCGCGACCATTGTTGAGACGTTCGGCCGGTGTCGCACGCGTGTAATCGGCAACGAAGACCCTCGTCTCGATCCATTTTGCGTAGAAGCGGAAGCCGAGGACGTAGATGCAGATTGCGGCAGTGACCAGCCAGAGGGCGTTGATCGGCTCGGCGCGATGCAGTGCGATCCCGCCGAGCGCGAAGCCGCCGACGACGGCCAACAGGATTCCCAGGATCTTCTGCATGGCTCTTCGTGTCTCCCCCGTGAAGTCGTCGCAGTGTGTCAGGAACAATCGGACTAAAAAAGCCCGGTCGGAACGATCGGAACCCCATGGGCCGGTTTGTGTCTGACCAGCCGTCCGGTCCATGATTCCCGGCCAGCCGGATCGTCCCGAAAACGGGGCGACCATTGATAGATCAAAGCCGGGGACGCTTCCAGGAGAGCTGCAGATGAACGTTGCGCAAGTGACCGCCGAGATCCTCAAGCGCGAGGGCGTCGAGTACCTCCTGACGTATCCGCTGAATCCGCTGACGGAGTCGGCCGCGGCTGCCGATATCCGGCCGATCGTCGTCCGGCAGGAACGCATCGGCGTGCACATGGCGGATGCATTGGGGCGGCTCAGCTCTGCCGACAAGGTCGGGGTGTTCTGCTGCCAGGCTGGTCCCGGTATCGAAAACGCTTTTGGCGCCGTTGCGCAGGCGTACTCGGAAGGTGTGCCGCTGGTCGTGATTCCCGGGGGCTCCAGTCGCAGCACGTCGTTCGTGAAGCCGGGCTTCAATGCGACGCTGAACTTCCAGCACGTCACGAAGCATGCCGAGACCATCAACACGCCGGACCAGCTGGTGCCGGCGTTGCGACGGGCGTTCAGCTTTGCCCGGAACGGACGTCCGGGGCCGGTGCTCATCGAGATCCCGGGCGACATGTGGAATGTCGAGGTGCCGGGCGAGATCAGCTACAAGCCGGCGAAACGCATGTTGTCCGCGCCGGATCACAAGTCGGTGGATGCCGCAGCGTCGGCGCTGGTCAATGCGAAGCGCCCGATGCTGTACGTGGGGCAGGGCGTTCACTACGCCAAGGCCTGGAAGGAACTGAAAGCCGTCGCCGAACTGCTCGAGGCGCCGGTCACGACCAGCCTTGAAGGCAAAAGCGCCTTCCCGGAAAACCATCCGCTGTCGATGGGCTCGGGTGGCGTTGCCATGCCACGCGCCGTCGCCGCCAGCGTCGAGGAATCCGACCTCGTGTTCGGCGTCGGCGCGAGCTTTACGGCCACGGGCTTCGGCATCCGGTTCCCGACGAAGAACAAGACCTTCGTCCACAACACGATCGACCCGTACGACGTCGACAAGAACATCCCGGCCGATTACCCCTTGCTCGGGGATTCAAGGCTGACGCTGGAGATGCTTTACGATGCGCTGAAGGAACGCCTGAAGGAGCCGCGCGGCCTCACGCCTGCAGTGCAGGCCCGCATCAAGGAGCTGAACGCGCCTTGGTGGGCCGAGTGGATGCCGCGCCTGACGAGTGAGTCCACGCCGCTTTCTCCATACCGCGTGATCTGGGACCTGATGCACATCGCCGACGTGCCGAACACCATCGTGACGCACGATGCCGGCAGCCCGCGCGATGAGCTGTCGCCGTTCTGGCAGTCCACCACGCCGCTGTCCTACATCGGTTGGGGAAAGTCCACGCAGCTGGGTTACGGGCTGGGGCTGGCGATGGGCGCGAAACTCGCCCACCCGGACAAGCTCTGCATGAACTTCTGGGGCGACGCCGCCATCGGCATGACCGGCATGGATTTCGAAACCTGCGTCCGCTGCAACATCCCCATCATGTCGATCCTGTTCAACAACTTCTCGATGGCGATGGAATTCAAGGCCATGGCGGTGTCGAAGGAGAAGTACCACTCGACCGACATCTCCGGAAACTACAGCGAATTCGCGCGGGCGCTTGGTGGCTACAGCGAGCGCGTCACCGATCCGTCGCAGGTGGCCCATGCCATCTCCAACGGGATCCGGGCCACGAAGGAAGGCAAGGCCGTCCTGCTGGAGTTCATCACGACGACCGACAAGGTCTATTCGACCTATCAGGGCGGCTACAACGGCGGCCACTGAGGGTAGAATGCCGGGGCCGGAGAGGTGGCCGAGTGGTTTAAGGCTGCAGTCTTGAAAACTGCCGAGGGTTAACGCCCTCCGTGGGTTCGAATCCCACCCTCTCCGCCAGATCAAATGCAAAGGGCCCCATCGGGGCCCTTTGCGTTTGATTCGTTCGAAGCGGTGAATTCGAGCCCAGGGCACA
>JBEEKA010000321.1:0-11397 GCA_041168985.1 Pseudomonadota bacterium
CGCCCGTCCGGGCCGTCTACCACGGTCGCGTCGTGTACGCGGACTGGCTTCCCGGCCTGGGCCAGCTCCTGATCATCGACCACGGTGGCGGCTTCCTGAGCCTCTATGGCCACAACGACCAGCTGCTGAAATCAGCCGGCGCCGACGTGAAGGCCGGCGATGTCATCGCGGCCGCCGGCGACAGCGGGGGCCGCGCGCAGGACGAGCTGTACTTCGAGATCCGCCGCGGTGGCCGGCCCGTCGATCCACGCCCCTGGTTCAAGAACCCCGCGCCGCCCCCGTGAGCGAACGTTCCCGCATCTGGCCCGCGCTGGCCGCGGGCGTCATCGTCGGGCTGGCCCTCGGCATCACCGCCAGCAACCTGGTGCACCGGCGTGCCGAAGCGTCCCTGTCCCGCCTGCCTGCACTTCCCGCCGAAGGCAGCCAGTTGCTGTCCGAGGTGCTGGAGCGCGTCGCCGGCGAATACGTCGACGACGTGCCCGCGCAGACGCTGCTGGACAACGCGGTCCGCGGCCTCGTGGCGGCGCTGGATCCGCATTCCCAGTTCCTCGACGCCGACGAGTACCGCGAGATCCAGGAAGAAACGGCCGGCAGCTACCCGGGCATCGGGATCGAGGTCGTCGCGACCCCGCGCGGCATCGAAGTGCGCCAGCCGATCGAGGGTTCGCCCGCGGCCGCTGCGGGCCTGCGCATCGGTGACGTGATCATCGCGATCGATGGTCGGGAAGTGCTGGCCGATGCGACCGAGAAGGCGATCGCCGACATGCGCGGCCCGGCCGGTTCCACCGTGCACATCACGATCCGCCGCGAGGGACTTTCAGCGCCGCTCGATTACGACATCCAGCGCGCGCAGGTGGCGGTGCACAGCGTGTCGCGGCAGCTGCTCGAACCGGGCATCGGATTCCTGCGCATCTCGACGTTCAACGACACCACGGCCGAGGACCTGCGTGACGCGCTGGGCGAGCTGAAGCGCGACGCGCGCCGCCCGCTCGCGGGCCTCGTGATCGACCTGCGCAACAACCCGGGCGGCCTGCTCGAATCCGCGGTCGAGGTCGCGGACGAATTCCTCGAGCGCGGCAACATCGTGTCGGCCGTCGGCCGCAGCCCCGAAGCGCGCTTCCGTCGGGACGCGCAGCCGGGCGACCTGCTCGACGGCGCGCCGATCGTCGTCCTCGTCAACGGCAATTCGGCGTCTGCCGCGGAAATCCTTGCCGGCGCGCTGAAGGACAACCACCGCGCGCAGCTCGTGGGCCGTCGCAGCTACGGCAAGGGCTCCGTGCAGACGGTGCTGCCGCTGTCGCAGGGCCGCGCGCTGAAGCTCACCACCTCGCGTTACTTCACGCCCTCCGGCGCATCGATCAACCAGGTCGGCATCCCGCCGGACGTGGTCATCGAAGGCGAGGAGTCCCTGCCGGCACCGCTCGACACCGGCGCCGGTCCGCGTACGCTGGCGCAGCGGGACCCGCCCGTCCAGCTGGCGCTTGATCTTCTGCACAAAGGACACTGATCCCGTGGAACTGATTCACTTCTTTCTCGACGTGGTCCTGCACCTCGACCGCCATCTCGTCGAGCTGCTCGCGCAATACGGCAGCTTCATCCACGTGATCCTGTTCTTCGTGATCTTCGCGGAGACCGGGCTCGTGGTGACGCCCTTCCTGCCGGGGGATTCGCTGCTCTTCGCGCTCGGTGCGCTGGCCGCGATCGACACGACCGGCACGCTGACCGCGCCGGGCCTGTGGGTGATGCTCTCGATCGCCGCGGTCCTCGGCAACACGACGAATTACTTCATCGGACGCTTCATCGGCGACAAGGCCTTCAGCGGCAAGTACCGCCTGATCAACGTGGAATACCTGCGCCGCACGGAAGGCTGGTTTGAACGCCACGGCCCCGCGACCATCGTGCTGTCGCGTTTCGCGCCGATCGTGCGCACCTTCGCGCCCTTCATCGCCGGCGTTGGCCACATGCCGCGCACGCGCTTCATCGGCTACACCGTGCTCGGCGGCGTGAGCTGGGTGGGCCTGTTCATCTGGGGCGGTTACCTCTTCGGCAACCTGCCCCTTATCCGCAACCACTTCGGCTTCGTGACGATCGGCATCATCCTCGTGTCGATGATGCCGATGGTGGTCATGTGGTTTAAGGACCGCGAGGCCCGCAAGACCGGGGGCTGATCAGCCCATCAACCCCCGCACCGTGGCGACCAGCGTGCCCGCGACCATCGCGAGGCTGGGCAGCGAGGTCATGACAAATCCCAGTCCGCGGGTCTTCGGGTCGCGCACGTAGCTGACGGAATAGACCATGCGGCCGACGAGGTAGACGACGCCGAGGCCGGCGGCCCAATTCGCGCTCACCGAGTGGGCGAACAGGAACATCGCCGGCAGGAAGACGACCAGCTGTTCCAGCGTGTTCATCTGGACGCGGAAAGTGCGTTCGAAGATCTCGTTGCCGCTGGTGGCGGGCGCCGGGCAGTTGTACTTGGCCCGGGCCATGCCGACCGCGATGCCGAACCAGGAGAACTGCAGGAGGGCGAGGGTGGCGACGATCAGGACGTAGGCCATGGGCATGCTCCGGTAAGGGGGTGGCGCGATGATGGCAGAATGTCGGCCATGCAGAACCTGAACCTCAATGCCTTCCTGCTGCGCATCGCGCTGTCCTCGCTCGGCCTGTGGTTCGCCACGGGCCTCATCGACGGACTCCACATCGATGGCCCGATGACCCTGGTGACGGCTGCGCTGCTGCTCGGCGTCTGCAACGCCGTCGTCCGTCCCCTGCTGATCCTGCTGACCCTGCCGGCGACCGTTCTGTCGCTGGGCATCTTCCTGCTCGTGATCAACGCCATCGTGCTGTGGCTGGTGTCGGCGATGCTGCCCGGATTCTGGATCGCCGGGTTCTGGTCGGCCTTCTTCGGGGCGATCGTGGTGGGGCTGACAGGGTGGATCGGATCCGTGTTGTTCAAATAAGCGAGCAATTCCGACTTATTGATCCACCGGGGATTCAATAAGCCGGATCACCGGCCCGCCTCAACCCTGTTCGTTGTTCTCGGCCGCTTCGCGCTCGGCTTTGTCCTTCGCCCGGTTACGGACCAGGATGCGCGAAAAGATGATGCCGCCCTCATAGAGCACCCACATCGGCACGGCCATCATGACCTGCGACAGCGCATCCGGCGGCGTGAGCATGGCGGCGATGACGAAGATGCCGATGACCACATAGCCACGCACCTCGACGAGCTTCTCCACGCTCACGAGGCCCGTCAGGACCAGCAGCATCACGGCCACGGGCACCTCGAACGCGGCGCCGAAGCCCAGGAACATCGTCAGCGCGAAGTCCATGTACTCGTTGATGTCCGTCATCATCTGGACGCCCTTGGGCGTCGTCAGGACGAAGAAGTGGAAGGCCATCGGGAAGACGACGAAGTAGGCGAAGGCCACGCCCACGTAGAACAGCACGATCGACGACACCAGCAGCGGCACCGCGAAGCGCTTTTCGTGGCGATAGAGCCCTGGCGCGACGAAACCCCAGATCTGCCCCAGCAGGTAGGGCATCGAGATGAAGACGGCGACCATGAACGACAGCTTCAGCGGCGTCGTGAACGTGGACATCACGTTCGTCGCGATCAGGGATGCGCCCGCAGGCAGCTGTTTCGACAGCGGCTTGGAGAGGAACTCGAAGATCTGGTTCGAATAGTACGCGCAGGGGATGAAGACGATCACCACGGCGATGACCATCCGCATCAGGCGTTCACGCAGCTCCAGCAGGTGGGAGAGCAGCGTGCCTTCGGCGAGCTTTTCAGACTCGCTCATGGTTTCCGGCCATGGGAGTCGGGCTCACCGTTTCCGGTGCGGCGGGCTCGTGCTGCGAGCCGTCGTGTACGTCCGGCGCCCAGGTCGTGGCGACGGGTGCCTCGACGTGCGCGCCCGGACCGGCATCGGCGAACGGAGCGGTCTCGGCGACGGTCGCCTGCTGCGTTGCCGCAGGGTGGACGGGGTCGGTCGGCGTCACCGCCGCGTCTGCCGTCGCCGTCGAGCTGTCGGCCGGGGCGGACGCGGCATCCTGACCGTACGGCGGGTTGAACTGGTCCGGCGGGGGCGTCCGGGTCGACGCGTTACGGTTTAGCTCCTCCAGATTGATCTCGGTCTCCAGCTGCTCGCGGAACTGGCGCGCCATGGCCCGCGCCTTGCCGGCCCAGCGACCCACCTGGGCCACGAGCTTCGGCATCTTTTGCGGGCCGAGAACGATCAGCGCGACCAGGAAGATCAGCGCGAGGTGCGGAAAACTCACCGAAGTGTCTCGGTCAGGCCTGCGGGCCCTTGTCCTTCGTGGCTTCGGCGGACCGGGCCTCGGGGAATTCGGCATCCGGCTCGCCCGTGGCCTTCTGGGCCAGCTTCTTGGCGGCCTCGGTGCCTTCGGCCTCGCCCTCGCTCATGGCCTTCTTGAAGCCCTTGACCGCGCCGCCGAGGTCCGAGCCGATGGTCCGCAGCTTCTTGGTGCCAAAGACAACCAGCACGATCAGCAGGATCACCAGCAGGTGACGGGGGGAAAACAGTTCCATTTGAAGGCTCCGGGCGAGATCGCCGAGGGGCCCACGATCATAGGCCAAATCACGCGGTGACTCACGCGCCCCGGCCGGTATCCAGGATGAAGGTGACGGGGCCGTCGTTGACGAGGGACACCTGCATGTCGGCGCCGAAACGCCCGGTCGCCACGGCACCGCGGTGGCGCGCCCGCGCGGCGGTGACCAGCCCGTCGAACAGCGCCCGGGCCGTCTCCGGCGGGGCTGCGGTGCTGAATCCGGGGCGGGTGCCCTTGCGGGTGTCCGCGGCCAGCGTGAACTGGGACACCAGCAGCAGGCCGCCGCCGGTCGAGACGAGGTCCCGGTTCATGCGGTCGGCCTCGTCGGGAAAGACCCGGTAGGTCAGGATCCGCTCCAGCAGGCGGTCGGCATCCGGTACCCCGTCGCCGGCTGCCACCCCGATAAAGGCGAGTAGTCCCGGTCCGATTTCGCCGACCCGCTCGCCGGCGACGTCGACCGAGGCGCTGCGAACGCGCTGGATGAGAGCGATCATCGTTTACTCCACGGGCCCTTGTGGGTGGCAATTTTGCCGCCTGAACCGTAACATTCGGCACTCTTTGCGTTTGCTCTGGGGATGCGGAATGTCCGTTCGTGCTTGGTCTTATCCGGTGGTTCTGACTCTGGCGGCCGTCTTTGGCAGCGTCGTGGCGCAGGACGCCCAGGCCGCCGGCGATGCCGCGCGCGGCAAGACGCTCGGTTACACCTGCCTCGGTTGCCACGGCGTGGACAACTACAAGAACGCCTACCCGACCTACAGCGTGCCGAAGCTGTCGGGACAGCATCCCGGTTACATCGTGACGGCGCTGAAGGCCTACAAGAGCGGCGAGCGAGGCCACGGCACGATGCATGCCCATGCCGCGTCGATGTCGGATCAGGACATGGAAGACATCGCGGCCTACTTCGCCGGCACGCCGGTCAAGTCGGCCCCGGGCGCCGCCGGCACCGGCGACACGCCGGCTGTCGTGAACACCGTCTGCGTGGCCTGCCACGGCAAGGACGGCGTCGGCATCATGGACATCTACCCGACGCTGTCGGGCCAGCACGCCGATTACATCGAGAAGGCCCTGACGGATTACCGTTCGGGTGCGCGCCGCAACGGCATCATGGCGCCCTTCGCCGGCCAGCTGAAGCCGGAAGAGATCAAGGTCGTCGCGAAGTACTTCGCGAAGCAGAAGCCGGCGCTCGAGACACTCGCGCGTCCGCAGTTCAAGGCGACCGCCCAGGCGAAGTAACCGCCGCCCGGCACGGCCCCGCGGTCGCGCCCGACGCCCTCCCGCCTCGCGGTGCGGAGGGCGTTTTCGTTTCAGGGGCTTATTTCACCACGCGGGCGACTTCCGCCAGCGCCGCAGCACGGCCCGCGTCCCGGGTCTCGTCGCCCATGTTCGCGCCTTCCGCACGGATCACGGTGATGTCGGTGATGCCGATGAAGTTGAACACCGCCTTGAGCCAGGCTTCCTGGTGGTCGAGGACCGCCTCGAAGGGCTGGCCCGCATAGGCACCGCCGCGCGAAGACAGGATGTAGAGCTTCCGGCCACCGGCCAGGCCTTCCGGGCCGCTGGCCGTGTAGCGGAAGGTCCGGCCGGCGCGCGTAACGCGGTCGAACCAGGCCTTCAGCTGCGTCGGCACGCCGAAGTTGTACATCGGGGCACCGATGACGAGCACGTCGGCGGCGAGCACTTCTTCCAGCATCGCATCCGCTTCGGCGGCGGCGGCGCGCAGCGAGGCATCCAGTCCCGAACGGTCCGGCGAATTCATGGCCATCACGAGGCCGCCCGACACGTGGTCCGGCGGGTTCGCGCCGACATCGCGGTAGGTCACGGTCGCATCGGCATGCTGCTGGCGCAGGGCGGCGACGGTTGCCGCGCTGAGCTGGCGGGAACCGGAGTAGTCGCCGAGGACGCTGGAGTCGATATGCAGGATCTTCATGGGGGAACGTCTAGCCTCATTGCAGTGGAGTGTCGAAAGCCTTGATGCGGTCGCCGTACATCGCCAGCGCCGCGCGACCCAGCGTGGCGCCGGCCGCATCGGTGCGAAGCCGCACCTGATTGCGGTCCAGGTCCGTCCGCAGTCCGACCCAGACCAGCAGTGCGCCGACGTCGCGCAGGGCATCGTCGCGCAGGCGGCCCGTGCCGAGTTCGATGAAGTCCGTGCCATGTCCCGGCGTGCCGCGCAGGTCGGGCGCGATGACGGCATAGCCCAGTTCGTTCACGGCGAACTGCGTGGCCGGGTCCCAGCCCGGACGGTAGGGTGCCTCGAAACCGGCGTGCAGGTCGATCAGCACGGGATGTGGACCCGGGCTGCGCGGCAGGTACAGGAAGGCCGGGATTTCCCGGAACCGCGTGTCCACGCGGTCCCAGGTGGCAAAGCGGATGGGCTGCGGCGCGACCGGTGCGGCGATGCCGGGGACCTGCGCTTCGCTGCGCGTCCAGCGCGTGAGCTGGGGCGTGCCCTCGAGCTGCAGGACGAACACGTCCCGCGCCGCGACCGCCGACTCGACCGACAGCGCCAGTCGCCGGCCTTCAGGGTCGAAGGCGATGTCACGGATGAGGGACCCGGCGGGCACCGGCGGCAGCAGCAGGTCCACGCGCTGCGCAAGGTCATGCACCACGAGGCGGGAATAGCCCGCCTCGTTGAGCGTGTAGGCGACATGCCTGCCGTCGCGCGACAGCGCCATGTGGTCGATCGCGGCATGGTCCTGCGGCGCGATCAACCGGTGCTCGTGCGTGAACAGGTCGGCGTAATGCAGGCCTGCGAACTGCGCGTCGCGCGTGGTGACGAAATACACGCCCCGGCCGTCGCGCGAGAACCGCGCGTCGCCGATCAGCGTCCTCGCCTGCACGGGGGCTGCGGCCGGCGCCGCCGCGAACCGGCCTCGCTGGCGCCGGGGTCGCGCTGGCGGGGGCGCGGCTGCAGGTTCGAATTGCGTCAGCGCGCCGGAACGCAGGTCCAGCACATACAGCCGCTGGTCCGTCGGCGTGGCGTGGCCGCGCAGGAGCAGTTTTGCATCGTCATAGGACCAGTCGAGCACCGCGAGATCCTGCTCATCGCGCTGGGCAACCCGCCGTGGCGGTGCGGACGACCCCGTATCCGCGACATAGACCTCGCGTCGCCCGCCTTCGCGCGGCTCCATCGTGAATGCGAACTGTCGGCCGTCGTGGGCCCAGCGCGGTAGGTCCTGCCGCTGGCGGCCGTCGCCGAACCGGCGCGAACTGCCGTCGTCCAGCTGGCGCAGGACCAGCGACGGATGACGCTCGCCGGCATGGGCCTGCAGCAGGATGACGCGGTTGGCATCCACGGGACTCGCCGCGGCGCCGGCTACCGCATCACGCCCGAAGGTCAGCTGCTCGCGCATGCCGAGCGGCTGGGTCACGCGATGCAGCTGCTCCGACGCCCCGAAACGCGTGCGGATGAACAGCGATCCGTCCACGGTCCAGCCGGCCAGCGTCGCGGCGCGAAGCTCGCCATAGGCGGACTCCGCGACGTCCGGCGTCGCGGCCATGGCGGTGAAGGGGGAAAACGTAGCGACCAGCGCACAGGTCGCGACGAAGGCGACCAAGGACCTTTTGGACATGACGGGGATTCTAGCGCCGGCAGCCGTTGACAGCCCTTGTGCCAGCGTCGAAGGTGAAGAGAATCCCGTGACCCCCAGGACGCCCGCACCGTGACCGCGTTCCGCGCTTTCCGCATCCACGAAGACCGCCCGGAGGGCAGGTCCGTCATCCGAGCCGGCTTCGAATCGCTCACGCTCGATGACCTCACGCCCGGCGACGTCGTCATCCGCGTGGCCTGGTCGGACATCAACTACAAGGACGCGCTGGCCGCGACCGGTGCGGGACGCATCCTGCGGCGTTATCCGCTGGTCGGGGGCGTCGACCTCTCGGGCACCGTCGAATCCTCGGCGGATGCGCGGTACAAGGCCGGCGACCGCGTGCTGGTGACCGGCTGCAGCCTGTCGGAAACGATCGACGGGGGCTATTCGGAAGTCGCGCGCGTGCCAGCCGAGGCGGTGATCCCGCTGCCGGCCGGGCTCTCGCTGCGTGACGCGATGTCGCTGGGCACGGCCGGTTTCACGGCGGCGCTCGCCATCCATCGGATGGAACACAACGGCCAGAACCCGGCGAAAGGGCCGATCGCCGTCACCGGCGCCACCGGGGGCGTGGGCAGCATCGCGATCGACATGCTGAAGGGCCGCGGCTATCGCGTCATCGCGATCAGCAGCAAGGCCTCGCAGGCGGAGTACCTGCGCGGCCTCGGTGCCGATGAAGTGCGCCTTCGTGGCGACATCGACCTCGCCGCTGCGAACAAGCCCCTTGAAAAAGCGCAGTTCGGTGGCGCGATCGACAACGTCGGCGGGCCGATGCTGTCCTGGCTGTGCCGCAGCACCGATGGCTGGGGCAACATCGCCTCGATCGGCCTCGCCGGCGGCGCGCGACTCGAAACCAGCGTCATGCCCTTCATCCTGCGCGGCGTGAACCTGCTGGGCATCAACTCATCCGCCACGCCGCGTGAACCGCGGCTTGCCGTCTGGCAGCGGATCGCCACGGATCTCCGGCCCCGGCACCTCGACCAGGTCGTCACGCGGGAAATCCCGTTCGAGGACCTGCCTTCGGCTTTCAAGACCTATCTGGACAACCTCAATACCGGACGCACGCTCGTGCGGATCGGAGGTGGCGAATGACCCTGACTGCCGGTGCGCGACTGAAGGCCGCGATGGCCAGCGAATCCCCGCTGCAACTGGCAGGCACCGTGAATGCCTACTCCGCGCTGCTGGCGCGGGAAGCGGGGTTCCGCGCCATTTATCTCTCCGGCGCAGGCGTGGCCAATGCGTCCTTCGGGCTGCCGGACCTCGGCGTCACGTCGCTGAATGACGTCTGCGAGGACATCCGTCGCATCACCGGTGCCGTGGACCTGCCCCTGCTCGTCGATGCCGACACCGGCTGGGGCGGTGCGTTCAACATTTCGCGCTGCGTGCGCGACATCGCGCGGGCGGGCGCCGCGGCCCTGCATCTCGAGGACCAGGTACAAGCCAAGCGCTGCGGCCACCGGCCCGGCAAGGCGCTCGTGGACGTGCGCGAGATGTGCGACCGGGTGAAGGCCGCGGTCGATGCGCGCCCCGATGCGGACTTCCAGATCATGGCGCGCACCGATGCGCATGCCGTCGAGGGGCAACAGGCCGCGGTCGACCGTGCGCTGGCCTACGTGGAGGCGGGGGCGGACATGATCTTCGCGGAGGCGCTGAAGACGATCGACGAATTCCGGCAGTTCACCCAGGCCGTGAAAGTGCCCGTGCTCGCGAACCTCACCGAGTTCGGCCAGACGCCGTTCTTCACCGTCGACGAACTCCGCGAGGCGGACGTGCAGCTGGTGATCTATCCGCTGTCGGCCTTTCGTGCGATGAGCCGCGCGGCGCTGGAGGTTTACCAGACCATCCGTCGCGACGGCACGCAGCGCGCCGTCGTCGACCGCATGCAGACGCGCCGCGAACTCTATGACGTGCTGGGCTACGACGCCTACGAGCAGAAGCTGGACGCGCTGTTCGGAAGATCCCAGGGAGCCGAATGACATGACCGACACGGATGTGATGCCACCGCGCGCGAAAAAATCGGTCGCCCTGTCCGGCATCGTGGCCGGCAACACGGCGCTGTCCACCGTCGGCCAGCGAGGCAACGACCTGCATTACCGTGGCTACGCCATCGAGGACCTCGCGGCCTGCGAATTCGAGGAAGTCGCGCACCTGCTCGTGCACGGCAGCCTGCCGGACCGCGCGGCGCTCGTGCAGTACAAAGTCAGGCTCGAGCGCCTGCGCGGCCTGCCCGTCGTCGTGCGCGACGTGCTGGAGCAGCTGCCGGCCGCCAGCCATCCCATGGATGTCCTGCGCACCGGCGTATCGGCCCTCGGCTGCGTGCTGCCAGAAAAGGACGACCACGCGCCCGCCGGGGCGCGCGACATCGCGGACCGGCTCATCGCCTGCCTGCCGACGATGCTCACGGCCTGGTACCACGCGAGCCACAACGCCGACCGCATCGAACCGCAGACCGGCGCGGCGTCGGTGGCCGGGCACTTCCTCACGTTGCTGCACGGCGCGCCGCCGCCCGACAGCTGGGTGCGCGCCCTGCAGCGCTCGCTCGTGCTGTACGCGGAACACGAGTTCAACGCGTCCACGTTCACGGCGCGCGTGATCGCGGGCACCGGCTCGGACCTGTATTCCTGCGTCGCCGGTGCCATCGGCGCGCTGCGCGGCCCGAAGCACGGTGGCGCCAACGAAGTCGCACTGGAGATCCAGCAGCGCTACGCAAGTCCCGATGCCGCGGAGGCCGACATCCTGCAGCGGCTCGAACGCAGGGAAGTGATCATCGGCTTCGGCCATCCGGTCTACACGATCGGCGACCCGCGAAATCCCGTGATCAAGGCCGTTGCCCTGTCGTTGTCCGAGGAGGCCGGCGACCTGCGCCTGTACTCGATCGCCGAACGACTCGAGAAAGTCATGTGGGACCGCAAGAAGATGTTCCCCAACCTCGACTGGTACTCGGCGGTGGCCTATCACGTCATGGGCATCCCGACCGCGATGTTCACACCGCTCTTCGTCATGGCGCGCGTCGCAGGCTGGGCCGCGCACGTGATCGAACAGCGCGAGGATGGCAAGATCATCCGCCCCACCGCGAATTACACCGGGCCGGCGCCGCGCGCGTTCGTGCCGATCGACGACAGGAAATAGTTTCGAATGTCCCATCACGACGCCAGGTCCGCGGTGCGTCCGCCCGCGGACGCCCTTCTCGTCAAGCTGGCGCAGTACGCGCGCGATGCCCGGATCGACAGCCCGCTCGCCCATG
>JBEEKA010000322.1:0-4365 GCA_041168985.1 Pseudomonadota bacterium
CCATCGCCGCCGGCGGCGTTGATGAGGGGACCACCCTGCCTCGCGACAGCAGCGCCGACCGATGCATGGGGCAGGCGGTCGGCGCGAGCAGCCCGGCGCAGCGCCTGCGCCCTGGCCATGCGCGCCGCGGCCACCTGGATCCTGGTGCTGCCCTCTGCCGCCATCGCCTCGAGGCGATCAAGCTGAGGGTCGCTGAAAACGGCCCACCAGTCGCCTCGGGCTTGCGCACCGGCAGCGGGCGCGAGCAGCGCCAGGATCAATACAAACAGGTGGCGGGACACGGGCAACTCCAGGCAGACATGCAATGGGGCGAATGGCCTGCGCCATCCGCCCCATCTTAATCTCGATCGGGGATCGAGATCAGACGCCGCAGCGCGTGTAGACCGGCACCGCCACCGTCTTGCCGCTAACGTCCGTGCTCGAGCTCGAATCCGTGCTCGTCGAGTTGCCGCTCGCGACCGTGCCACTCTGCTTGCCAGCGCGAATATTCGTCTTGATGTTCATCTTGTCTGTTCTCCGTTGTTCGTCCGGCGACATGCCGGGCGATCTGTTCCGCGATTTCCACCGCAGTCGGAGGGACAACGACTGGCTTTGAGGAATATTCCAGCGACTTGCAAGAATTCGTCTGGCGGGCACGCCAAAAAGAAGGAGGGCGGGCAGCTCGCGCCACCCGCCCCTTTCCAATCTCGATAGGGGATCGGGATCAGACGCCGCAGCGGGTGTAGACCGGCACCACGACCTTGTTCGAGTTGCTGCCACCCGAGCTGGTGCTCGTGCTCGAGCTCGAATCCGTGCTCACGGTCGTGCCACTCTGCTTGCCAGCGCGGATGTTCGTCTTGATATTCATGTTCCAGGTTCTCCGTTGTTCGTCCGGCGACATGCCGGGCGATTCGTCACGCGATTTCAATCGCCGTCGGAGTGACAACGATCGACCTGGAGAAATATTCCCGAAGCTCGTCGAAAATATGGGGCAGGCGGTCTTCGCCGTTCGGCAGCAGGCTGCGGTAGATGCCGATGTCGTCCGACGTGACCGGTCGCGTAGCCGGCGCGCGGCCGAGCACCGCGTTGACCCTGACCTGGACGTCGCTGGCGACCGAAAGCAGGCATTGCAGCCGACGCAGGAGCACCGCCACGCTGGCCACGAAATCCTGGAGTGGCGCGGGATCGAGGCAGGCTGACGGCCCCATCTGTTCGATCAGCGCGTCACGCAGCCTGGCCTCGAGGCCTTCGGCGCCGCCAGCCCTCGAAGGCTCGGACAGGTCGGAAAGCCATTCGGCATCCGGCGCCAGCCCCGCGCCCCGGCCGCTTTCGCGGAACATGTCGTCATACGCCCGGTCACGGACGGCGCGTGCGCCTTCCTCGCCCAGATAGCTTTCCCACTTCAGGCGCCGGTGCAGTTCCCGCAGTCGTTCCTGCAACGCCAGCACCGGCGCCGCACCGCAGGCTGCCCAGCGCTCGGCGATCGTCGCGAGCTCGTCGTAGCACCGGGACATCGCCGGCCAGAACGCGAAGATCGCCGCATGCGCGCGCAGACCGAGAAAGCCGTAATCCATGGCCTCGTCGACGCGGGTCATCAGGGCGGCGAGCGCAGGTTCCAGCGGCTGGACGTCGCGCGGCGGCTCGCCGTCGATGAGCACCCGCATGAACTCCTCGATCATCAGTTTCGGCCCCGCGCAGACCGCGTGTTCCGAATGGAAGGAAAAATTCCGTTCCGCATACGCCATGGCTTCGGCGGAGGTCATCGGCGTGTCGGCCGGCAGCGCGGCTTCGCCCAGCGACACGAACAGCATCTGGTGCATGACCATGCGCAGGCCATCCGTCACGCGGAACAGCGAAGCCATGGCCGAGGGCAACGCGCCGTTCGGCAGGGGATCGCGCGTCGTCATCATGAGCAGGGTCGGCACGGACAGCACGGCCACCGTCAGCCGCTCTATATGGGCCACGGTCCAGCCGGTAAGTGTCTCCGGGTAGCGCTTCTGGAACGCTTCGCGGATGACGGCGAGCATCGCCATCATCTGCGGCCAGTGGGCGCGCATGCTCCGCAGGGCCGTCACGTTCATCGGCTTCCGGTCCTGGTACCGGTTGCCGAGGTAGCGGCAGGCGCGCCACTCCGTGGGCGTCTCGATCCGCGCTGCGGGGGGATAGGTGTTGGACTCCCCGACCTGACGACCTTCGTCGTCCAATGTCATGTGGACCACGCGGAACACGGGCACGACGGTTTCGAGGTTCCCCAGCTCCAGCGGCCGGCCCGCATAGTCGGCGGTAATGGCCTCGCATTCGCGTGTCCAGTCCCGTGCCGCGGGACACGTGGCCGGCGGCAGTGGCGAGTCGAACTTCAGTTCACGACGCGCTTCTTCCGGCGCGTCGGCTTCACGCAGCAGGATCCGTGCTTCGACGAGCTGGCCCAGAAGGCCGCCGATCTGTTCCCATTCCAGTCCGTCACCCCAGCCGAGTGCTTCGTCGGCCTGGAAAGACGGCGTGCGGACCAGGGTTTCACCGAACGTAAAGAGTTCGGGTTCATCGAAGGAGATCTCTTGGTCGCCGTAGAAGATCCGCAACTGCGGGTTCCCGGTCTCGCCGGTGCCGTACTGGACGACGACGTTGCGAAGCTGCGGGAATACAAGGCGTTCGTCGGGAGAAAGCGGGTCCATGTGCGGCACAACGATTGTCGGCTGACGTTATTCCACAGATCCCCGCCAGACATCGTGTCCGGGCCGGCGCGCCGGGTGCAGGACGCGCCGACCGGTACACGGCAGGGCGATCAGCGCCCGCCGGATTCCTTCTGCACGAGGTACTTGACCAGGTCGATCGTCTCCGTGACCGACCCGACCATCTGCAGGTCGAGGCGGTACTTGCCGGCCACGATCAGCGTCGGCGTGCCCTGGACCTGGTAGGCCCTGACCAGCGCATCCCACTGCTTCATGCGGGCTTCGACGAAGAAGGACTTCGCCGTCTCGATGAACTTCGCTTCCGTCACGCCGCCGCGCTTCGCATAGAAGGCCGCCACGTCCTCGATCGTCGGCTGGCGGACCTTTAGCCGATTGGTCTTCAGGTCCGACACGGCGAGAGGGCCGTTCTCGCTCCAGATCGCATTGAAAACCGCGGAGTGGTTCTTTTCCGCCACGCCGAGCGACTGAGCGGTGATGAAGGACCGCTGGAACAGCGGCCAGGATTCACCCTGGTTCCAGGACGCGTGCACGAAGGCCATCTGCGCGTTGGCCGGCAGGCTGGCCTTGATCCTGTCAACGGTGGACTGGAACTGGAAGCAGGCCGGGCAGCCGTAGGAGAACACCTCCAGCACCTCGACCTTGCCCGGCGGCACCTGCGTCGGCTGAGCCGGCCGGATGACCACGTAGTGGCGGCCCTCGACCCACCGGCCGGCGTCTGCCGCAGCAGCCCAGGAACCCATGCCCGCCAGCAGCACTGCCGCCAAACCCATCAATGCCCTTCGTGCCGTAAACATCGTTGTCCTTGCCCTTGGGGCGTTTTCCGTTGCAATAGTGAGAGCCTACCGCCGCTGCCGCATTGCGACCAGCATCGGAATGCTTCCAGCGGATTTGACACTCCCAAGGTCCGGAAATTCCTTCTGGCATCGCCCGCACTCGACGGCCATTGCCCACGGCGAGCGCCGCGAACCCGGCAGTGGCGCCTTGCTCCCAGTTCAATCACTCTGCCGTCGAACAGCACATTTCCTGGCCGGCGTCCCCGAAGGCAGCACCCATGAATGACCGCGACCTGTATCGACGCGAGCCTGCCCAGGTGGCCAGACGCAACCTGATGAAATCGATGGTCGCTGGGGGTGCCGCGCTCGTACTGGGACCCCGCGCGCAGGCGGGTCCGCGGTCGGTTGTGGTGGAAACGACCGATGGTCGCGTTCGGGGCCTGCGCGAATCTGGCGTCCTGGTCTTCAAGGGCATCCCCTACGCCGCGTCGACAGCAGGACCCAATCGGTTTCTGCCGCCGCAACCCGTCGCGCCCTGGGCGGGCGTGCGGGATGCGCTGGCCTATGGACCGTCGGCGCCACAGGGGGCGTACGCGGGCATTGAAGCCCTCAGCGAGGATTGCCTCGCCCTGAATGTCTTTGCGCCGGAACATTCCACCGGTGCACGCCGGCCCGTGATGGTCTGGCTGCACGGCGGCGGCTGGTATGTGGGTGCGGGCAGCAGCCCGGAAGCGCGCGGCATGAACCTTGCCGCTCGAGGGGATGTCGTCCTGGTCACGATCAATCACCGCCTCGGTTCGTTCGGACATCTGCTGATCGAGGACACCGACACGCGGTTTGCGGATGCCGCCAACGTCGGCGTGCTCGACATGATCGCCGCGCTGAACTGCGTGAGACTGAACGCTGCCGCGTTTGGCGGCGAT
>JBEEKA010000323.1:0-13054 GCA_041168985.1 Pseudomonadota bacterium
GACGACGGCTGCGCTCGGCATCGTCGATGGCGGTGTTGCCGGGGATCTCGATGCCGCCGCTCTTCGCCGGAACGGAATCGGCAACCCGCGGCGGGCGGTTGCAGTCGATGACGAGCCGCGACCAGTTCTGCAGGATCAGCGGCGCATCGAGCAGGGCGGACAGGCGCCTTGCGACCCCGGCAGCGCCGATATCCCAGGCGATGTGCTGCGACAGCTCGGCGTCACCCAGTCCCAGCGTCCCGAGCGCGCGGGGAATGCTGCGGCTGGCGTGGTCACAGGCGAGGAAAACCTGACCGGCGCCCTGCTCATTGATGAGCGTATAGGCAGCCGGCTCGTCCGCGGCGAGGAGCGATTCCCTGGAATCCATACCGGATTCTAGGGCCGCCGCCGCAGGGGGTGTCGATCACTTCGCGCGGTTCCGTACCAGCGCGAGGACCTCCGGGTCGGCCTTGTAATCGCGCCCGCCGGCCTTGCCATTGGCGGCGTCGAGCGGGCTCTTGCCCTTCGCGTCGACGATATCGACGCGGGCGCCGTGTTCCAGCAGCCTCGTCACGACCTTGGACCAGCCCCAGTTGATCGGCCCGTAGAGGGCGGTCTGGCCCTGTCGGTCCGTCATCGTCGACGGACGGGCGATCCGTGCGGTGTGCCCGGTCGTGTCGGTGACGCGCGCGTTCACGTCTGCGCCAGCCTTCAGCAGCAGTTCGACCGTGGGCAGCACGCGGGCCTGCACGTCCCCCGCGTAATTGCCGCGCGGATCGCGGATGGACACGCCAAGGCCGGCCGCCGCCATCAGGGGTGTCACGCCCATGCCATTCGGCAGATCGACCCTCGCGCCCTTCGAGAGCAGCAGCTGGATCGCGTCATTGTCGAAGCCGATCGCTGCCCGCAGCAGGGGCGTCGCCCCGACCGTCAGCAGGTCGTCGGTGAAGCGGGCGCTGTTACCGCCGCGACCGGGACGGTGCATGTTCAGCTGCGTGTCCGGATCCACGCCCTTGTCCAGCAGCTGCTTCGCGACGTCGAGCGCACTCACGTCCGTTTTCAGCGCGCCCGCACGCGGCCAGGAGTTCATGTCCACGGCGACGTACAGCGCCGTGCGGCCCCACCAGTCCTGCAGGTTCACGTCCGCGCCGGCATCGATGAGCTGCTTTGCGACCGCGAAATTCAGGTTGTCGATGGCGGACATCAGGGGTGTCACGCCGTCGGGCGTGGGTTTGTTGATGTCGGCACCGGCCTTGAGCAGCGTGGCCACGCAGGGCACACAGCCGGAACGCGTCGCGTAAAGCAGCGGCGTCAGTCCACCGCTCGGTCGGTACTGGGCACGGGGCTCCGACGTCACCTGCGTTGCGAACTCGTTGATGGCGGCGCGCCCGTTCACGTCCGCCCTGCGGCCAACGAGGAACGCGACCATGTCGGCATGGCCACTGCCCGCGGCCCACATGAGCGCGGTCTGGTTGCGCCAGGCGTCCTTCGCGTTGACCTTCGCCCCGGCTTTCACCAGGGCCTGCGCGACCGGCACCGCGCCGTTGCGCGCAGCCAGCATCAGTGGCGTCTGGGCGTCGGCATTGGCGGTGTCGGCTCTTGCGCCGGCCTTCAGCAGGGCCTGCACAAGCGTCAGGTTCGAGGTCTTGGCGGCCTCGGCCAACGGCGTCGCACCGAAGCTGTTGCGCACTTCCGCCTTCGCACCCTTCGCGAGCAGTGCCGTGGACAGTTCCTCATCGACGGCATACACGGCCCAGTGCAGCGGCGTCGTCCCATCGGGCTGGGCCGCATTCACGTCGGCACCCGATTTCAGCAGTTGCAGCGCGGTGGCACGGTCTCCCGCCTGGATCGCCTCCGCGAGCCGCGCGTCGCCCGCGTGCACGACGCCGGCACCCGTCACCGACACCATGCCTGACATCAGCAGGACGCACGTCTTCACCATCTGTCGCAGGATCATGGGGAGGCTCCGACTACACGATGTCATGCGAGATCGTGTTGTGATGGGCCCAAAGGCCCTTGAACGCGGAGTGCGCGAAGGTCTTCGCGTCCGCGAGCTGGCGCGGCAAACCCTTGTAAACCTCCGCCGCCAGCATGTCCTGCGCGCTGTAACCCTTGCGCAGCAGCTCGGTCATGCGCGTGTAAGCCCCATCGAGGAAGTCGCGCTCGATCTGCAGTGCAGCCCGCGACACCACCGGACCCTGCGCGGGCACATAGCGCGTGTCGGCATCGCCGCGTTTGAGCAGCAGGTCCAGCGCATCGATGCGGCCGCCGATCCAGCCGCCCCCGTACCAGTCGAGGACCGGGTCGCGGTCGCTCGACACGACATCCCCCACGGCGATGACATTGGCCCTGCGGAAGTGCACGTAGCAGTCGCCGTCGGTATGGGCTTCGAGCAGGTGTCCCAGCTCGATCTGGTCACCGCCGAAGTCGATGGAATCCGTCGCGTGGAACGCCAGCGTCGGTCGACCGGCAACAGGCAGTGCCTTCACATAGCCGTCGATCTCCGGACGGTACTGGTCGGTGGAAAGACGCTGCTTCGTCTTGGCCTGCGCGATGATCCTCGCGCCGGCCCTGCCGAAAGCCTCGTTCGAACCGATCTGTTCAGCATGCCAGTGCGTATTCACGAGATGGGTCACGCGGCCCCTGCCGGGCAGCTTTCGCAGCTGTGCGAGCAACGCGCCAGCCTGCGCGGCCGAGCCGCTGTCCACGAGCAGCAGGTTTTCGCCCGTTTCAAGCGCGACGACGTTCGCCCCAACGCCGCTGATGAGGTGCAGCCCCGGAAACAGCAGCGTCGAGGCAGCACCGGTATTGCCAGCGGCACCTGCAAAAGGGGCCAGGGCGCTGCCGGCCGCCAGCCATGCGGCACCCTGCAACAGGTTTCGCCGGTTCAGGGTTCGGTTCATGCGCAGGTCCATCAGGCCTCCCGGATCAGGCCGGTGCTGTCGCTCAGGCGTTCCTGCTCGATGCCGGCCTTGTTCAGCACGGTCAGCAGCAGGTTCGCGATCGGCGTGTGCTCGGGCAGGTCGATGTGCTGGCCACCCTTGAGCCTGCCGTTGGCACCGCCCACGAGGATGTTGGGCAGCGGCGTGCTGTTGTGGCGGTCGCTGTTGCTCATGTTCGAGCCGTACATGAAGATCGAATGGTCGAGCAGCGAGCCATCGCCATCCGGCGTCGCGGCCATCTTCGCGATGAAGTCCGCGAAGCGCTGCACGTGGTACTTCTGCACCTTCACCAGCTTCTGCAGGCGCTCCGGATCGTTCGCATGGTGCGACAGCGGATGGAAGGCATCCGGCACGCCGATGTGGTTGTAAGTGCGGTTCGTGCCTTCGGACACCATCATGTACGTCGATACGCGCGTGAGCCGCGCTTGGTAGGCCAGCGCCAGCAGGTCGAACTGCAGCTTCACCTGCTTGTCGAAATCCTCCAGCTCGCCGGGTGGCGCCTTCGGCACGACGATACCTTCGGTGCTCTGCATCTGGGACTTCTGCACGCGCCGCTCGATCTCGCGCACGGCCTCGAGGTGGTTGTCGAGCGTGGCCTTGTCGTGGGCCCCGAGCGTCGTGCGCAGCGACGCCGTGCGATCGGAAATCAGGTCGAGGATGCTCGCGGTCTGCTGCATCAGGGCCGCGCGTTCCTCGGCGGTGTCGCCTTCGCCGAAAAGCTGCCCGAACACCTTGCGCGGGTTGTACTCCATCGGCAGCGGCGAACTGGCGTTGCGGAAAGACAGCGTCGAACTGTAATAGCAGCGGCTCGTGCTGCCGCCGCAGGCCGCGACCTGCAGCGTCGTTTCGGAGGCGAGCTCCAGCGACGGCAGCGGCGTGTCCTGCCCGATCCGGGCGGCGATGATCTGGTCGATCGTCGGCGACATGTCGGCGCCGGCGGAGTCCGTCTTCGGTTTCGTCGCGCTGAGCCAGGTCGCCGGGTTCAGCGTGTGCACGGAATTCAGGCTGGCCTGGTTCTCCAGGTTGCCGAAGGACGTCACGTAGCGCTTGTGCTTCTCGAGCGGCGACAGGATCTCGCTCAAACGGAAACTGTCGCCCTTGCCGGACGGCGTCCACTGGTCCCCGCCGGGGCCCAGCGCCGTGTTTCCCATGATCGCGCCGTGCGGGATGTAGAAGAAACCACAGTGCATCGACGGTTGCGCGGCGGTCTTCGCCAACGCCGTCGCGGCCGGGATCATCGCGTCGAGCAGCGGGAGGCCGACGGCCACGCCGGCGCCGCGCAGGAGCGCGCGACGGGACAGGTGCTTGCGGGTGAGGAACATGGCAGCGGTCTTCCTTTAGCGTGTCGACGCGACCTGGGCCCTGGGCAGCGGGTCATCCTTCGGCCGGCCCTGCAGGCGGAACGCGGGGCTGGCGACAATGCCCTGCACGAGCGACTCGAAGCGGTAGTCCTGCGACTTCGCGTCGCGGATGATGCGGCGGACCTGGGGCAGGTCCTGCGGATCGAGCTCACGACCGATGGCGTAGACCGCCAACTTGCGTGTCATCGACAGCACGAACTTTTCCGGTTGCCGCATGATTTCCGTGCGCAACCCGTCAACGCCGCTCGCCCGCACACCATTGGCCAGGATCGTGTCAGGATCGATGTTCTCCTGCGCGACCGTGTCGAAGTCCCGCCAGCGGCCGATCGCATCGAAGCTGTCCAGCGACAGGCCGATCGGATCGATCACGCCATGGCACTGGTTGCAGGCCTGGTTCGCGCGGTGTTTCTCCAGGCGCGCACGCAGCGTCTTGGGCTTCTGGCCGGCGGGCGTGGAAATATCCGTGTTCACGCCCGGTGGCGGTGGCGCCGGCGGCGTGCCCATCAGCTTGTCCAGCACCCAGGCACCACGCAGGATCGGGGAGGTGCGGTCGCCATAGGACGTGCGCAACAGCATCGCGCCCTTGCCCAGCATGCCGAAGCGATGGCTGTCGGCAAGCGCAACCCGGCGGAACTGCGGACCGAAGACATCCTTCACACCGTAATGGCGCGCAAGCCGCTCGTTCAGGAAGCTGTAGTTGCCGTCGATGAGGCGCATCACGCTCTGGTCCGACAGCAGCACGCTCTTCAGGAACAGGACGAGCTCCTGCGAAAAGTCATCGCGAAGCGCCGTGCTGAACTCCGGAAAGAGCTTCGGGTCCGGGACGACGGACTCCAGTTCGTCGAGATTGAACCAGCGCATCGCGAAGCCATCGACCAGCGACCCGGCCCGGGGGTCCACGAGCATGCGACTCGTCTGCGCGGCAAGGACCTGCGGGTCCTGCAGCTGACCGGAGAGTGCTGCATTCAAAAGGGCTTCGTCCGGTGCTTCGCTCCACAGGAAGAACGACAGCCGGTTCGCGAGTTCCAGTCCGGAAAGGGGCCGCGAGCCTTCGCCGCCCTGGGGTGGCAACACGACGCGATACAGGAAATCAGGGCTCGACAGCGTGGCCGTCACGATCAGGCGAACGCCATCCTCGAAGCTGCCGTTGTTCCGTCGGCCCAACTCGTAGAACGGCATCAGGCGCCGGACGTCGGCGTCATCGACAGGACGCCGGAATGCTTTCGACGCAAAGTGCCGCGCGATCCGGGCCGCACAGGCCTGCTCTCCGGCGACGGACTGCGGCGTACAGATGAAGACCCTGTCCCGGCTGACCGTGTGGTCCAGCGTCGTCGTACCCGACGGCCCGAGGATCTGTACGCCGTCCAGCATGCGGGGCACCCTGAGACGGCCGAAACCACCGCCGAAGCCACCCGCGCCGCCCACGACTTCATCCGACTCGGCGCGCGCACGCTCGATGAAAGTGACCAGCAGCTCATGCGTGCCGGCTTCGAGCCGCAGCGGAATGTTCTGGAAGCGCTCCATCAGCTTGCGACGGCCTTCGGCGCCACCGCGGTCGACGAGCGCGAGGTCCTCGGCACCACCCAGCGCGTTCCGGAACACTTCCTTGCCATCGACCATCACGACGAGCGTGTGGCGCGTCTCCGCCGCCGAAGGGTAAAGGCCGACATCGAGGTCGTTGATGTTGATCCGGTACTCGCCGCCCGCGGGGAAGTCATGGCGGAACTTCATGCCCCCGCGGGTGCCCAGCGGGAAGCCGGGGATATAGCTTTCCTGCGAAACGTCCGCCGGCACGGCGTAAAAGGAGTTCGTGACCTTGGGCGCACGGTCGCCCACGGCGATGCGGGCAACCGTGCGGGCTGCTGCGATGTACTGGTCGACGAAATAGGGCGAAACGCTCAAACCCGCTGCGACGTTGTCGAAACCGTCGACTTCGTTCTCGGGTGGCAACAGATCGGCGCCTTTCACCTCGACGCCCAGCAGCTCCTTCACGACGCGCTGGTATTCATCACGGTTCATGCGCTGGACGCCGACGAAACCGGCGCGAGGGGGCGCGTTGGCCGCCGCCGCATCCAGCGTGCCCGACAACCAACCGACCATCTCGTCGATGGCAGCCTGCGAGGGCTGCTTCTTGCCCGGAGGGGGCATCAGCCGGCCCTGGAGTTTGCGGATGGTCGCCTCCCAGACGCGCGGTTCCTGGGCCACCTCGTTCGGCGACATCGTGTCGAAGGCCACGCTGCCCGCCCAGTCCACGGCGTTATGGCATTCGCCGCAGTACTCCTCGATCACCGACCAGGACTTGCCAGCCACAGATGCGTGGTCGGGTGGTGGGGAAGCCGGTTGTGCAGCGAGTGCTGGCAGCGCCAGGGTCGCCTGGAAGACAAAAGGAACCCAGCGTAAGCGTTGCAGGCCTGTCACGCGCTCATCCCCGATTGGTGGATGCCCGAGTATCCGGCCATGGCAGCGACCCGCAATTGCGGCAAACACGGAGACCGCACGGCAATGCCGAAGTCCCCTCGCGACACGGTGACGCCCACGCTGCAGGAACGCGCGTGGACGTCACCGGTCTTCTACGACCCTACTCGCGGCAGCTGAAGTTCGCCGCCTGCTCGCTGTCGCCATTCCCGCTGTAATGCGGGTGCTGCGGCCAGGGACAGAGCGGCCGGCTGCGGCCGGGGAAGGACGCGCCCGTCGACACCACCTGCTTCGGTGCCGTGCCCTTCTCCACCCAGTTCACGATGGCGTCGAGCATGTCGAAGCGGTCGAGCGATTCACCGCCCGAGCAATGCGCCATGCCCGGCACGAGGAACAGGCGGCTCCAGTCCTGCACGGGCGCCGGACCGTTGTCTTTCGCGAGCTGTTCGTAATAGCGCACCGTTTCGAGCGCCGAGAACCAGGGGTCGCTGTTGCCGTGGAAAAAGATCAGTTTGCCGCCATGGCCCCGGAAGCTCGACAGGTTCGTCCAGGCATCCGTGTCGCCGGCCATCGAGCGGCCGTCATGCGCCGCCGCCGCCGCAGCATCGATGTCCATCTCCGTGCCCTTCGGGTTGTCACCTTCCGGGGCGAAGCCGGTGACCAGCAGGCCCGGCAGCCCACGACCGCTGGCTGCGATGCCCGTGTCGTACAGGAAGCCCGGATAGACCTGGCGACCGCGGGAATCGATGGGGCCCTTGAAGCCCTGCTTGATCGCCTTCACCTGCTGCGCCGACAGGCAGCTGTCGTTCTTTTCTGCCTTGCAGGCCAGTACCGCCGGATCGAAATCACAGCCCTTCACGTTGTAGACCAGCCCGTCGCTCGCGCCGTCCATCGCGTCACAGCGCTTGAGCAGCGCGTCGATGAAGAGCTTGCGATCCGAGGGCGAGAGCGCCTTGTCGGTCTGCGCCTTGCCGTCGGCATCCTTCGGCGCCGCCGTGTTCAGCGAGGTGGTGATCCAGCGCACGGCGAGGTTCGAATAGTTCGTGCGCATGGCCGGCGCGCCGGACACGATGCCGTCGAACTCATTCGGAAAACGCTGCGAGGCGATCATGCCCTCGCGGCCGCCCGTCGAGCAGCCGACGAAATAGGACTTGTCGGCCGGCTTGCCGTAGCGCGCCGCGACGATCTGCTTGCCCGCGACCGTCACCTTGCCGACCGACTGGTAGAGGAAATTCAGCAGCGCTTCCTGGTCCTGCATGAAGCTGCCGTCGAAACCCGCGCCCTTGTGACCCGAATCGTTGCTGATGACGGCGAAGCCACGTGCCAGCGCGGACTTGTCGAGCGTGAACTGCTGGCCATACGGCGGACGGATGCTGCCATTCAGGCCGCCGCCGCCCTGGAACAGGAAACGCCCGTTCCAGGCCTCGGGCAGCGCGATCTCGAAGCCGATCGCGTAGGACTTGCCGGCGACGCCGATGCGCGGATCGATGACGCCTTCGACTTTGCAGTACGCCGGCAGCGACATGGCTGGGCCCGGCGGCGCTTCCGGCGCCTGCGGGGCGATGCCCGCCGGCACCGCCGTGGCCTTGTCGATGCGCAGCGTGCTGCCCGGGATCGCGAGCTTCACGATGTCCGCGCAGGCCATCGGCTTCGCGGCCATAGAAACGGCGGGCAGGCCGGCCAGGGTGGTCAGTACAGCCAGGGATATCCTGCGGCTCGAACTCATCGTGTCTTCCCCCATTGGTTGAAGCAGCGATTATGCTCCCGGGCCAGCACCAGCCATACCGGGATACCGCCAGCCATGAATATTCTCCACACGATGATCCGCGTCGGCGATCTGCAGCGGTCCATCGATTTCTACACCCGCATCATGGGCATGAAGCTGTTCCGCCAGAAAGACATGCCCGAACAGAAGTACACCGTGGCCTTCCTGGGCTATGGCCAGGGCAATGGAGACGGCAGCACGGAAATCGAGCTGACCTACAACTACGGCGTGGAACGCTACGACCTGGGCACCGCGTTCGGGCATCTCGCGATCGGCGTGCCGGATGTCGCGGCGACCTGTGCGGCCATCAAGGCGGCGGGCGGGAACGTGGTTCGCGAGGCGGGTCCCCTGAAAGGCGGCACGACGGTCATCGCCTTCGTGCAGGACCCCGACGGCTACAAGATCGAACTGATCCAGCGTCCCTGAAACAAAGGCAGCAGGCCTGTCATCCCGCAGCACTGTTACCGCGTTAGCACCTGGAGCGCCCCTGGGGGTCGCCCCGATCTTCGCCCAAGGAGTAGGCATGTCCTCCGTTCCCGGTTCCCTGTTCCGCAAGACCCTGTTCTGGATCCACCTCGCCGCGGGCACGGTGGCAGGTCTTTTCATCCTGCTGATGGCCGTCACCGGCACGCTGCTGACTTACGAGCACCAGATGGTGGAATCCGCCGCCCACGGCAATCGCGTGACGGCCGCTGTCGGCGCGGTGCCGCTCAGTGCGGAGCGCCTCGCAATGCGTGCCCGCGAGGTATCGCCCGAGGGCGCCAGCGTGTCGCTGGTCTTCGATGTCGACCCGCGGATGCCGGTGACGGCAAGCCGGGGTCGGGAGGGGTTCGCGCTCCTGGATCCCTACACCGGTGCAGCACTGCAGGACGCGAGCGCCGGGATGCGGGGCTTCTTCCGCAGCGTGGAGAACCTGCATCGCTGGCTTGGCGGACGGCCCGGGGGAACGGGCGCGGATCTGCTGCACGCTGCGAACCTGCTGTTCCTGTTCCTCGCCGCCAGCGGCGCCTACCTGTGGCTTCCCGCCGTCTGGCGCTGGAAGACGGTGAAGGGACTGCTGCTGTTCCGCGGCCACTACGTCAACAGCAAGTTCCGCGATTTCAGCTGGCACCACGTGTTCGGCATCTGGGCGCTGGTCCCGCTGCTGCTGATCGCCCTGAGCGGCGTGGTGATGTCCTATTCCTGGGCCAACGCCGCTGTGTTCGCGGTCTATGGAGAGACGCCGCCGCAGCGGGGTGGCCCGCCGTCGGCCGGTCCGGATGGCGCCCGGGGTGAGGAGGGTCCGCGCGCGGATCTCGACACCCTGCTGGCGGCAGCCCGCGCACAGGTGCCTGACTGGCAGACCCTGTCCGTGCCGCTTTCGGCATCCGGCAGCGCCGTGGACATCGTCGCCGAACTGCCCTTCGCAGCACCGCGCGCGCCACGTCGCACCGTCACGCTGGCCGCGGCCGACGCCAGCGTGATCAAGGTGTCGCCTCCGCCGGGACAGTCCTCCACGCAGTCTCCGGGCCAGCGCGCGCGCGTCTGGTTCCGCTTCGTCCACACCGGAGAGCGGTATGGCGTGGTGGGCCAGACGGTCGCGGGCCTCGCCTCGTTGGCCGCCTGCTTTCTGGTATACACGGGTATCGCGCTCGCCTTCCGGCGGCTGATCCTTCCGCTGTTCCGCAGGCGTGCTTGAACCACAAGAATCGGGGGGACCGGAACATGCAAAGGCGTATGACCTGGGCATTCGTGCCGCTGGCCGTCGGAATGCTTTGCAGCGCGGGCAGTGCCGTGTCTGCCAGCCTGTCCGGCGATGTGCGGGATCTCAACGGCAAGCCCGTGGCGGGGGCGATGGTCACGGTGTCCACGCCGGCCCCCGGTCCTGCGGCCACGACGGTCTTTGCCGATGCCGCCGGTCACTTCAGCTTTCCGGCCAAGGCGAGCTTCTCCGCCGAGGGCCTGAAGGTCAGCCTCCGCGCGCTGGGCCATGAGCTGCTTGAATGGCGCGCTCAGCCTGCCGACGGCAACACGCTGCAGCTGACGCTCGTCGCGAAGGCCACTGCGAACCAGGTCCAGACCGCTCCGGCTTCGGCCTGGCTCGGCCGCGTGAAAGACCACGATGCGAACTCGCAGTTCGTGCTCGACTGCGTGGGCTGCCACCAGGTCCCCGGGGGCCAGTTCCGTCTCTACGCCGGCACCGTCGCCGACATCGCCGGCGAGGACCGCGGCAGCATCGCCAGGCAGTCCTATTCCGCCCTGGTGAAGTACATGAACTTCATCTCGGCGGAAGAGTTCACGCGCGGACCGAACCCGCCGCCCCTCGATGCGCACAGCGTGTACTCGGTGGGCAACGGCGATCGCGTCACGGACTTCCTCGCGGCGCGTTTTCCCGGGCGGATGGACCACATCAGCGGCTACAGCTGGGGTGCGCCGCTGGCCGTGACGCCGAAGACCACGATCCACGAATACGAGATCCCGCGGCCAAACGCGATCCGCGAGGCGGTGCTGCTGGGCAATCCCGGCAAGCTCTACGTCGCCGACGTCGCTTCGAACCGCATCCTCACCGTGGATCCGGACACCGGCAACATCAGCACGCTCGAGATTCCCTGGAAGGATCCGGTCGGACCGCACACGCTGCACCGGGGCCCCGACGGATCACTGTGGATCGCGCCCTTCGTGACCAGCGCCGTGGCCCACCTCGATCTCAAGTCGGACAGCTGGAAGCTGTATCCGATGAAGGAAACGAAGACCGGCAAGGGCGTCGGCATCCACGACCTGAGCCCCGGCGCGAACCATGAGGTGCTGACGGACCGCAAGGGCCTGATCTGGTTCTCCGACATCGTGAACGATGCCGTCGGATACCTCGACCCGAAGACCTCCGAGATCAGGACCTACCCGGCGCCGAAGGTAAAAGGCCGCGAGCGCAACGGTTCGCTCTATGGTTTCGTGATGGCGCCGGACCGCGAGCACGTCTGGTACAGCGAAGTGGCGATCGGCCATGTCGGCAGCTTCAACACGCGCACGCGGCAGTTCGAGGACTCCGTCGTGCTGCCTGAAAACAGCGGCCCGCGGCGCCTGACGATCAGCGATGACGGCATCCTCTATGTCGCCCTGTACGGTTCGGGCCAGCTGCTTTCCTATGACACGAAGTCCCACAGGCAGGTCGGCATCTACGACATGCCGGATCGCGCGAGCGCGCCGTATGCCACGACCTGGGATCCAGTGCGCAAGGTGGTGTGGATCCCGACGTCCAACGCTGACGTGATCTACAAGTTCGATCCGGCGACGCAGTCCATCGGCGTGCTGCCGCTGCCGCGTACCGGCGCCTTCCTGCGGATGGTCGACGTCGATCCGAAGAGCGGCAGGCTCATCACGTCCTACGCCAACATCGTCGCCCAGGTCCATGGCCCGCGCATGGCCGTGATCATCGAACCGGGGGACGGGGCCTATGACGGTCGCATGAAGGAGGCTGCGCGATGAACATCCGGAACACGATGGGGCTCGCGATCGGCCTGCTTGCCGCGACGTCGGCCGCCCGCGCGGCAGAACCGGTCGATGCGGGTGCCGCGCTCGCAAAGGCCAGTCGCTGCTACAGCTGCCATGACACCGCGAACATGCTGATCGGACCGCCGTACCAGGCCATCGCCGCGCGCTATGCGAATGACCGCAGGGTCATGGAGACCGTGCTGGCGCGGAAGATCCTGCTCGGCGGAGGCGGCAACTGGGGCGCGGTGCCCATGGTGCCCAACGAACATGTGAAGCCGGCCGACGCGCTGGCCCTGGCACGCTGGGTGCTCGACCAGCAGCCGAAATAGGCTCCTGCTGCGGTCGGTGTCAGAACCGGCCGCTTGCCCCGCCTCCGCCGAAGCGGCCGCCTTCCCCTCCGTATGACGGGTCCGGGGGTGCGGCCGCGGCTGCGGCCGCGAGCGGCACGACCCGCGCGAAGTCCGGCAGTACCCTTTCGTCGGCCAGTGATGCAAGTTCCGCGGTGGTCATGCCCCAGCGGGGCTGCTTCAGCCAGCGATCGATCAGGTACGCGCTGAGCAGTGCAAGGCTTCCCCAGAGCAGCAGCCAGCCGCCCAGGGACAGTCCGATGAGTTCCCGCAGTTCCCAGGCGAGGCAGAGTTTGCACAGGAGCATCGACACGAGAGGTGCTCGTTGCCGCCGCCGGATTCCGGCGATGAACAGCAGCGCGCCCGCAGTCGAAAGAACCAGGAAGGGCAGCAGCGCCGCCAGCTGGAACGAGGCCAGCTGGTCCATGCGGAGGGGACCGTGCGCAGCCGCTTCGGCCCAGCCGAAAGCCGCGAGGGGCAAGACGCAGACCAGCCCGTCGAGCAGCTTGTCGAATGAAGGGCGGAGAAAAGTCCGGCCGCCGAGGGCAAGTGCCAGCAGCGCGAGTCCGAGACTGTAGACGCTGGTCGCCTGCAGCGCCGCTGCATGAAACCCCGGGTCGAGTGTCATGCAAACCGCCGCCGTGGACAGCAGCGCACCCACGACGAGGAAAGCCGGCGTCAGCAGCCGCAGGCCGGCCACCGCGAAACACAGCGCCGACATCCAGAGCGGCACGGACAGGGACTGCGATTCCGCGCTGAAGAAGAGCTGGATGCAGA
>JBEEKA010000324.1:0-5644 GCA_041168985.1 Pseudomonadota bacterium
ATCCTCATCCGCACGATGACCCTCGCTGGAAACCGCATCGGTTTCCGTGCCGGCGCTGGCATCGTGGCCGACTCGGACCCTGAGCGGGAACTCCACGAAACACGCTCCAAGGCGCGCGGCATGATGCTGGCGCTCGGCGCCGTGGCGGCGCGGCCATGACAGCTGCCGTGGCGGCCTGGCTCGACGGTGAAGCGCTGGCGGAAGGCTGGGCCTTTGACCGCGGCCTGCATTACGGTGACGGACTGTTCGAAACGATGATCCAGCCGGGGATCGGCATCCGGTTCAAGTCCCTGCACGCCGACCGCCTCGCCGAAGGCTGCCGCAGGCTCGCGATACCCCTGGATGCGCCGCGCGCACTGGACGATGCCGAACGGCTTGCCGGAAACGGACCCGCGCTGCTCAAGCTGATCGTCACGCGCGGGATCGCCACGGCACGCGGCTATTCACCGGCCGGCGATGAGACGCCGCGACAGCTGCTGTTTCGGTATCCCTTGCCGCCGGACGGACCGACGGATGCACCGACACCTGTCGTCCACCTGTCCGCGCGACTCGGCGAAAACCCGCTGCTCGCCGGCATGAAACATCTGAATCGGCTCGAGCTGGTGCTGGCCCGCGCACAGATGAAAGGCGGCACGGCATTCGAAGGCCTGCTCTGCAGCAGCAGCGGCCTGCTTGCCTGCGGCACGATGACCAACGTTTTCGTCGTGCAGGGAGGCGTCCTCCGGACACCCCGCGTGGACCGCTGCGGAATTGCCGGCGTCCTGCGCGCCGTTGTCCTGCGCGAGGCGCGCCACCTTGGCATCCGCGCCGAAGAGGCCGACCTGGACCCGGACTGCGTCCTGCGCTCGGACGAGGCCTTCCTCACCAATGCGCGGCTGGGTGTCCGCCCGATCACGGCCGTCGACGGCCAGGCGCTGGCGACCGGTCCGGTCACCACGGCGCTGCGCCAACGCATCGAAGGTCTGCATGCCTAGGTCGATGGCACGCTCACGCAGGTACCTGCTGTTCCTGTTGCTGCTGCTGGGCCTGTCCGCCGGGCTGACGCTGGCCAAGCTGCGCGAGTCCGCGTTGCAGCCGGCGCGCATGGCCGCGGACCAGTACTACAAGGTTCCTTCGGGCGCCGGCCTGCGCGCGACGCTGGGCGGCCTGCACGAGGCCGGACTGCTGCCGCATCCGCGCCTGTTCGAAGCCTGGCTGCGGCTGGAGCGCTGGCAGCAGGGCAGGTCGCTGCCGACCATCCGCAAGGGCAAGTACCTCATCGCCGCGGGCAGCACGCCGCGTGACATCCTCGCCCTGCTCGAGGAAGGTCGCGTGATCCTGGAACAGTTCACGATCGTGGAAGGCTGGACCTTCGCGCAGGCGAGGGCGCAGCTCGCAACGCTGCCCACCGTGAGGCATCACCTCGCGGACCGGGACGCCGCGGCCGCGATGGCGGCGCTGGGCCGGCCCGGTATGCCGCCGGAAGGCAGGCTGGCACCGGACACCTACCGTTTTGCCGAGGACACGCCGGACACGGAGATCCTCCAGCAGGCCCTCGGGGCACAGGAAAAACTGCTGGCAGCAGGCTGGGCCGGGCGCGAGCCGGGGCTGCCCCTGAGTTCGCCGGACCAGGCACTGGTACTGGCCTCGATCGTGGAAAAGGAAACAGGCCTGGCGTCGGAGCGTCCGCTCATCGCCGGCGTTTTCGTGAACCGGCTGCGAAAGGGCATGCGCCTGCAGTCGGATCCCACGGTGATCTATGGCCTTGGCGAACGCTATGACGGCAACATCCGCACGCGCGACCTGCGCGAGGACACGCCCTTCAACACCTACACGCGTGCGGGACTGCCACCGACGCCGATCGCATTGCCCGGACACGACGCGCTGCAGGCCGTGCTGCATCCTGCGCCGACCGACGCGCTGTATTTCGTCGCGCTGGCCGACGGCAGTGGCGGACACCAGTTCTCCGCGACACTTGAACAGCACAACGCCGCGGTAAAGCGCTACCTTCAGCGCAGCAGGACAACGGGAGGCAGGCCGTGAGCGCGAAGCGCGGACGCTTCATCACGCTGGAAGGCGTGGAAGGATCGGGCAAGTCGACGCTGGCACGGAGCCTGGCCGCGAGTCTGCGGGAACAGGGGCTCACGGTGCAGCTCACGCGCGAACCCGGCGGCACGCCCCTGGCCGAGTCGATCCGATCCGTCGTGCTGGCACGCGGCGCCGAACCGATGCCGCCCGCTGCAGAGATGCTGCTGATGTTCGCGGCGCGAGCCGTGCACGTCGGCAATTTCGTGATGCCCGCGCTGGAGCGCGGCGAATGGGTCCTTTGCGATCGCTTCACCGACGCCACCATGGCCTACCAGGGCTATGGCCGTGGCATGGACCTCGAGCGGATCCGTGAGCTGGCCGCCATCGCGCATCCGGGGCTCAGGCCGGACATCACGCTGCTGCTGGATGTCTCCGCCGCGACGGGTCTCGAGCGGGCACGCGGCAGGGCCGATGGCGGCGACCGTTTCGAGGACGAGGCCGAGGCCTTCTTCGAACGGGTCCGCACCGGTTACCTCGCCATCGCGAACGACGATCCCGGACGCGTGCGCGTCATCGATGCCACGCCAGGACCGGAAGCCGTCCTGGCCGCGGCACTGCAGGCGCTCGCATGATCGAACCGCCCTGGCTCGACGCGCCGTTTTCGAACATCCGGGCTGCCGCGAACGCCGGCCGCCTGCCGCAGGGACTGCTGATCCACGAATCGCCCGGTGCCGGCGGCATGCGCCTCGTGAAACGCATCGCGCAGCTGATCCTGTGCCATGCCGCCCGTGACCAGGCCCCCTGCGGCCAGTGTCCGGGCTGCACGCGCGTCGAAAACGGCGAGCACCCGGACCTGCTGCGCATCGCGCCGAAGGAAGAATCCAAGCTGCAGCAGATAACGGTCGACGACATCCGCGATGCCTGCGAGCAGCTGGTCATGACGAGCTACGAGGGGCGTGGCAGCGTCGCCGTCATCCATCCGGCGGACGCCATGAACGTCAACGCGTCGAATTCACTGCTCAAGACGCTGGAGGAACCGCGCCCGAACCTGCACATCCTGCTCGTCACGAACCGCCCCTCGGGCCTGCCCGCCACGATCCTGAGCCGGTGCCAGCGGCTGCGCCTGCCGATCCCGGATCGGGCGTCCGTCGTGCAATGGCTGGGGCAGCAACGCCCGTCGCCGGATTGGGCAGCGGCACTGGACGCACTCGGCGACGCGGCGCTCGACGCGCTGGACAGCGACCCGTCGGCCCTGCGCCAGCTGCGCGACGGGACCTGGAACGCCCTCCGCGAGGCGCTGCGCGGACGGCTCGACGTGGTCCGAACGGCGGATGCCTGGTCGCGGGATGAACTGCCCCTGCGGCTGCACTGCATTGAGCGCTGGATCACGCGCCGGGTGCTGGAAGGACCCGAGGCTGGGGGTGGATCTTCGGAAACGGGCACTGCGGCACACTTGCAAGGACCCGATCTGGAATTGAATATAGGCGACGCGCTGCGTCTGCTGGACGGGGTCAGGGAGATCCGCCGGCAGTCCGTCACGACCCTTAACAAGGCCCTGATGGTGGAACAGCTGCTCTGGCGTCTGGGGACGCCGGGCAGGGCACAATGATCGGACTCCCACGGGGATAGAACGGGATGAGTCGAGAAAACATCGCGCCGCGGCCGGGTGCCATCAGCAAACCCGGGCTCCTGACGCTGACTATCAAGGACCGCAGCGCGCTGTACCTCGCCTACATGCCGTTCGTCCGCAATGGCGGCCTGTTCATCCCGACGAGCAGCAACTACCGCCTCGGCGATGAAGTCTTCATGTTGCTGAACCTGCTGGGCGAGGAAGAAAAGATCCCGGTTGCCGGCAAGGTCATCTGGGTCACGCCCCGCGGCGCCCAGGGCAAGCGCACCGCTGGCATCGGCGTTCAGTTCAGCGAGCAGGACCGCGGCCAGACGCAGAAGCGCATCGAGGCCCATCTGGCCGGCGCGCTGGCCGGCGACAAGCCCACGCACACCATGTGACGCCATGCGCGCAGGCTTCGCCGTACTGCTGCTCGGCCTGTCCGCAAACCTGCTGGCTGCGACGCCCGGCCAGATCCACGTATCAGGGCAGGGCGAGGTCCTTCTCGACCCGGACAGCGCCGGCTTCGAGATAAGCATCACCACGCGCGGCGCGACATCGGCTGCAGCGGCGCAGGACAACGCCCGCGTCACGCAGGACGTACGCAACGCGCTGGATCGCGTCAGACTGCCCCGCGAAGACCTGCGCGACAGCCGACTGTCCGTCTCCGCCCGCTGGGATTACGACCCGGCCGCCAACCGGCAGAAGCTCGTCGGCTACGAGGCAAGGAACATCCTGCGGATCCGCACCGGCCGCATCGACGCCACCGGCGCGGTCATCGACGCAGCCCTGCTGGCCGGGGCCTCGGGCGTTTCGGAACCGGTCTATGAATCCCGCGAACTGCCCGACGCGAGGCGGCGTGCCCTGGCGCTGGCGGTCGCGGATGCCCGCCTGGATGCGCAGGCCCTCGCGAAGGCGAGTGGCGGCAACCTGGGTGCCCTGCTGCAGATGTCCGCCGATCCGGCGGAAGGCCCCGTGTTTCCCCATGCAGGGGACATGCGGGTCGCCATGATGGCGGCGGCGCCGCAGCCGACCCAGCCCCTTCCGGGCAAGATCAGGGTCGTGGCGCGCGTCAGTGCGCAGTGGCAGTACGAGCCTTCGGAAGGCGCGCGCTGAAGCGGGATCAGACGGCGTCGTTCGAGCGCCGCAGGCCGGATTCCACCGCGGCGATACCCTGGTCCAGCACCGTGGCCGTGAAGCCGCGTTCCGTCAGGATATAGGCAGCGGCGGCGCTGCGCCGTCCGTCGCCGCAATAAACGACATAGGCGCGACGCGGGTCCAGCGTGGCGAGCTTCAGCCGCAGGAAATACAGCGGGATATTCACCGCGCCTTCGATCGCGAGACTCTGGAAATCCGACGGCAGGCGCACGTCGAGCCAGACAGCCCCGGAAGCGATACGCTGCTTCGCCTCGTCGAAAGTCACGCGCTCGATCAGCGGCCCCCCGAGCAGTTCGAGGAAGTCGCTCTTGTGCAGCCGCATGACCGCACCATCCGTCAGCATGGACACGGTGGCGCTGCGTGGCAGGTCGGAGATCAGGGCTTCCTCACCGACGCTGTCGCCAGCCGAGAATTCCGCGAGCTTGATGCCGTCGACATTCGTCGGCGTCTCGCGCGTGACCACGCAGCGGCCGCTCACGAGCGTGAAGAAGAAGTCCCCGGCTTCGCCCTGCCGGATGAGGACGTCCCCCGCACGGACTGCGACATGTTCCATGCGATGGAACAGCGTCTGCAGCTTGGCCGCCGGCAGGCGCTGGATCGCATGGTTGCGAAGCAGGGCGGTCATCCAGTCGGACTCGGCCGCCTGCTGCATCTGGGCCTGGAGATCGGCCACTTCATAGGTTCCGGTCTGGTCCCAGGTGATCATGACGTCGAGCAGTTCGCTGTCGATCGCCAGGTAGTTCACGACGTCAACCGCCCTGGCCGTGAAACGGCGCGGGGCCTCGGGGCAGATCGGATCGCGGGCATGGGGCGTGCCGCCCGACACCGCTCCTGTCAGGCGACCCTTTTCGAAGAGTTCGACCGTACCGG